>NZ_JBALHR010000020.1:0-54841 GCF_036964905.1 Gemmobacter denitrificans | reverse complement strand
CCTCTTCTCGGTTCCAACAAAACCACTTTGGCACACTCGATGCCGTCGGGTGGGGGCATCCACCGCATCAGTTCAAACCACATGGACCGGCCTTCGCGGGTGCCGACTGTGGCCGGGTCGCCAAGGGGGACGGAGGGCAGAAGGCTCAGGACGCCTTCGTACTGCTCGATGATGACGGACGGCTGGCTGACGCCTTCCAAGCGGAAGAGGCCGATCTGGGCGAGGCGGGTGTAGAGGTTGGGCAGGATGTTGATGGCCTGCGTCATCTTGGCCAGCGAATAGCCGCCAGCGTCGAAGGGATTGCGGACGAGGGTCATGGTGGGGCTCCGGGGGAATGAGGGAGATCAGACGCCGTCGCGGGCGATGATGCCTGCGGCGGCCAGTTGGCCGATCTTGGTGGTGATCTTGGCCCCGTCATTGACGGTAGCGTCGTAGGCGAGACTCGAAGCCACAGCCGTGGACGCGAAGGTGTGGCGCAGGTCGTGGATGCGGACGTCCTATACCCTGGCGCGGGCACGGACGCGCTGCCAGAAGGGTTGCAGATCACTCAGGGGCTTGCCGGGCACGGTAGACGCGTTCGGCGCTTCACGTTCTGACGTCGCCCGGTCCGGACTTCACACGGCTGATTTTCCATGAAGCCGGATCAGAAGTCCGTCTCGACGTAGACCCCAGCTCACGGTAGTAGGCCACGGGCGTAGTAGGCTGACGGGCGTGAGCAGTGGCGGTGGCGGGTGGCCGGCGTAGACGGCGTCCAGGCCGACGATGTGCCGCGCCATCTGCGCCTGTCAGCCAGAAGAGTATGCTCATTGATCGGTCTCTCTGCGGAGCCTGTATCATGCTGGGAGCGGATGGATAGTGGGTTCCGGCCCTAGTTGCGAATGATTTGCACTTGTAACCTGCCAGAAGACCGCTATCTCTATATGCGATTCATTCGCAATTGTGGCCGGGCATGACCGGCAACATGGGGAACGCGGCAGATGCAGAGAATGGTGGCGGGGCTTGGCGCTGCGGTGGCGGCCATGGCGCTGATGACAGGCATGGCCATGGCCGAGGCGGAAAGGATGAAGGTGGTGACCACCTTCACCGTGCTGGCCGACATGGCTGCGCATGTGGCGGGCGATGCGGCGGATGTGGTGTCGATCACCAAGCCGGGGGCCGAGGTGCATGGCTACGAGCCAACCCCGCAAGACATTGTGCGTGCCCATGATGCCGATCTGATCCTGTGGAACGGGATGAATCTGGAACTGTGGTTCGAACAGTTTCTGGGGAATCTGGGCGACATTCCTTCGGTCACATTGAGCGACGGGATCGCGCCGATGCCGATCACCGCCGGGGCCTATGAAGGCAAGCCCAATCCCCATGCCTGGATGGGCCTCGACAGTGCCTTGATCTATATCGACAACATCGCGGCGGCCTTCGCGGCCCATGATCCGGCCAATGCCGCAATCTATGCAGGCAATGCCGAAACCTACAAGGCGCAGTTGCGGGCCGTGCTTGAGCCCCTGAAAGCTGAGATTGCCGCAATTCCAGAAGCCCGGCGCTGGCTGGTGACCTGCGAAGGTGCCTTCCCCTATCTGGCCCGTGACCTGGGATTGCGTGAACTGTACCTGTGGCCCATGAATTCCGATCAGATGGGAACCCCGCAACAGGTGCGCAGCGTGATTGACGGGGTACGCGCGCATGACATTCCCGCGGTGTTCTGCGAAAGCACGGTGAACAGCGCCCCGGCTGAACAGATCGCGCGGGAAACCGGTGCGGCTTTTGGTGGGGTGCTGTATGTGGACAGCCTGTCTGAACCCGATGGCCCGGTGCCGACCTATCTTGATCTGTTGCGCGTCACGACGGAAACCGTTGTCAGTGGCCTGACTTCGGCCCCCAACTGAGCGGCCGCTGCGGCCAGAAGGCAAATGATGATGCATGACGCCAGCCCCTCTTCCCCCATGCCAGACCGGGCAGAGGGTGCAGGGATCACCGCCCGCGACGTCACGGTGACCTATCGCAATGGCCATACCGCGCTGCAGGGTGCCAGCTTTGCCCTGCCCACCGGCACAATCACTGCTTTGGTCGGGGTCAATGGTGCCGGGAAATCGACGCTGTTCAAGGCAATCATGGGGTTTGTCCCGCTGGCCCGGGGCGAGATCCGGCTTCTGGGCCTGACAGTGCAACAGGCCTTGCGTCGCAATCTGGTGGCCTATGTGCCGCAAAGCGAAGAGGTGGACTGGTCTTTCCCCGTGCTGGTCGAAGATGTGGTGATGATGGGCCGCTATGGCCATATGGGCTTTTTCCGCCGGCCCCGCGCAAGTGATCGTCAAGCGGTGGATGCGGCGCTGGCGCGGGTGAACATGCTGGATTTCCGGCACCGCCAGATTGGCGAGTTGTCTGGCGGGCAGAAGAAACGGGTTTTTCTGGCGCGGGCGCTGGCGCAGGAAAGCCGGGTGATCCTGCTGGACGAACCCTTTACGGGCGTTGATGTAAAGACCGAAGATCAGATCATCGCGCTGCTGCGGGGCTTGCGCGATGAAGGCCGGGTGATGCTTGTTTCAACCCACAACCTTGGGTCGGTGCCCGAATTCTGCGACCGGGTGGTGCTGGTCAAGGGCACAGTGCTGGCCCATGGTCCGACCGAGGCCATCTTTACCCGCGACAATCTGGCCGCGGCCTTTGGCGGGGTCTTGCGTCAGTTCACTCTTGCCGGGGCGGACCTGCATGATGATGCCGATGGCCGGGCCGTGACGATCCTGAGCGATGATGAACGCCCGCTGGTGCATTACGGTGATCGCACCCGCACCCGGGATGGCGCGACATGACCCTGCTTCTGGAACCCTTCGCCTATGGCTACATGATCAATGCCATGTGGGTCTCGGCGCTGGTTGGCGGGGTCTGCGCCTTTCTGTCCAGCTATCTGATGCTGAAGGGCTGGTCACTGATCGGGGATGCGCTGTCACATTCCGTGGTGCCGGGGGTGGCGGGGGCCTATCTTCTGGGCCTGCCTTTCGCGCTTGGCGCCTTTCTGTCGGGCGGGCTGGCGGCGGCGGCGATGCTGTTCCTGTCTGACCGATCGGGGCTGAAGCCCGATGTGGTGATCGGGCTGATCTTCACCTCGTTCTTCGGTCTGGGGCTGTTCATGGTGTCGGTCAATCCGATGGCGGTTTCGGTGCAGACGATCACCATGGGCAATATTCTGGCCATTACCCCCGGCGATACGCTGCAATTGGCGATCATTGGCGGGGTCACGCTCCTGGTACTGCTGGCGAAATGGAAAGACCTGATGGTGGTCTTTTTCGACGAGGCCCATGCAAGGTCCATCGGGTTGCGGCCCGGCCTGTTGAAAGCGGTGTTCTTCACGTTGCTTTCGGCCTCGGTCGTGGCTGCGATGCAGACGGTGGGGGCCTTTCTGGTGATTGCCATGGTGGTCACGCCGGGTGCCACGGCCTATCTGTTGACTGACCGTTTCCCCAGGTTGATCGCATTGTCGGTGGGGATCGGCACAGTGACCAGTCTGTCGGGTGCCTATCTCAGCTTTTTCCTGAACGGGGCGACGGGCGGTATCATCGTGCTGCTGCAGACGCTGGTGTTTCTGGCAGCCTTTGTCTGGGCTCCGCAGCATGGGTTGCTGGCGGCGCGCGCCCGTGCCCGGGCAGGACTGAAGGATGCCCCGGCACAGGACGGGGGGGCGGCATGATCGAACAATTGCTGCTGCCGCTGCAATTCGGCTTCATGCAGAATGCATTGCTGATTGCCGTGATCGTCTCGGTTCCGACGGCGTTGCTGTCCTGCTTTCTGGTGCTGAAGGGCTGGGCGCTGATGGGCGATGCGGTCAGCCATGCGGTGCTGCCGGGCGTGGTGATTGCCCATATCCTTGGGGCGCCCCTGATCCTTGGGGCCTTTCTGGCAGGAATGGTCACGGCTTTGGTGACCGGCTTTCTGGCCGATAACAGCCGGGTAAAGCGCGATACGGTCATGGGTGTCGTATTTTCCGGCATGTTCGGCCTTGGCATCGTGCTGTTCACCGCCATTCCGACCGATCTGCATCTGGATCACATCCTGTTTGGCAACATGCTGGGCGTGGGCGCGCAGGATCTGCAGACGGCCTTCTGGATCGCCTTGCCGGTTTCGGCCCTGCTGGTGTTGCGCTGGAAAGACCTGATGCTTCATGCCTTCGACCCGGCTCAGGCGCGGGTGGCGGGCCTGCCTGTCGGGCTGATGCATTACGGGCTGCTGACCATCCTGTCGCTGACCATCGTCGCCACGCTGACCGCGACAGGCCTGATCCTGGCCGTAGGCCTGCTGATTGCGCCGGGTGCCATCGCGTTTCTACTGGTCCGCAGTTTCGGCTGGATGCTGGTGGTATCGGTGCTGGTCTGCATGGGGGCGATGCTGGCAGGGTGTTATGCCAGCTTCTTTCTGGACAGCGCGCCTGCACCGACCATCGTGCTGATCCTGACGGCCATTTTTGTACTGGCCTTTCTGCGCAGAAGCCTGCAGCAGCGTCGCGCAGCCTGACATTCGGATGAAAGCCCGCAGGCATGCCTTGGATCGTGGCCCGGCCGGTTCAGCGCGAGGGGACACACCGACCGACCGGATCGCACAGCAGGGCCAGGTGGCCCCGCCTTTCGGCGTCTGAAACCGGGGTTACAGGACGACGAAATCGTTGACCGACAGCGCCGTGACGCCCTGCAGTTGGGCGATGAATTCGGCCTCGGCAAAATCGCCATTGCCATCTGCATCGAACCAGAGCCGGCCATTGTCGGTTTCAAACAGGAAGGTCGCTTCGGCACTGCGGGCCACCGGGTTGGCCCCGGTCACCAGACGCACCTCGGCTCCCGGAAGGAAAGTCCACTGGAACGAGGCCAAAACCAGCTTGTCGCTGCCGCGGGTGAAATCGGTGATGATGTCACCGGCGTTTCCGCGCGAGCCGAAGTCGAACAGGAAGTGATCGGCCCCTGCACCACCGGTCAGCCAGTCATCACCGGCCCCGCCCACCAGCGTATCATTGCCGGCCCGCCCATTCAGGATATCATCGCCAAAGCTGCCTTGCAGTTCTTCACCCTTGGCGGAGCCCAGCATTTCATCGTCCTGGAAGCCGCCGACATAGACTTCGAAATTCTCCAGACGCAGACCCTTGGCCGATCCGTCATTTCGGTTCTGATTGGCCAGATCAAGCACGACAGAGGCGATCCCTGCGCTGATGGTGACCGTATCGCGGCCAGAACCGCCATCCATCACATCGGTGCCGGTTGCGTCGGTGCGTGACATACTGTCATCCCCCGCGCCGCCAAACAGCCGGTCATTGCCCGCGCCATCGCTGAGAATGTCATTGCCTGCGCCACCGGTCAGCGTGTCATTGCCGCCAAATCCGTTCAGCTGATCCGCCAGCTTGCCGCCAGTGACCTTGTCATTGCCGCTGCCGCCGTTGAAGCTGAGCTGTTCAAAACCGGAAACCGAGGTATCGGCATCAATGCGCTGCACGGTTTTTGCCGCGATGTTCAGCGTGATGTTGTTGGTCGCCTGCGTGACGTTCAGGAACAGGTAGTCGCTGCCCGAACCACCTGTTGCCGTGGCCCCCAGCCCCGCATTGACCACGTCATTCCCCGAACCGGCATCCAGAATGTCACCGACATCGGTTCCGAAGAAGCTCGCGCCACCGGTCAGCGTGTCGTTCCCGGCCCCGCCACGCAGGGTATCGGTCCCGGCTCCGGCTGTCAGTAAGTCATTTCCGCCAAGGCCCTCAATGCTATCATCGCCTTCGCCGCCATTCAGGTTGTCGATCAGGTTTCCACCCGCAAAGATGTCATCACCGCTGCCGCCGGATAGTGTCAGGCGTTCAAAGCCGCTGACCTTGATATTGCCTGCCAGCAGGCTACGGGTCGTGGCCAGGCGGAAAACCAGATCGTCGGTTTCGCGCGACAGATCCAGACTAAGGTGATCTTCACCCGTTCCGCCCTTCGCATCAAACGTGCCCGTCGTGCCCCAGCTGCGGGTCACGCTGTCATTCCCCGCGCCCATGTCGATGATGTAATTGCCCGCTTCATTGCTAAAGCTGTCACTGACATAGGCCATGTCGTCGCCCGCGCCGCCGAACAATTCGTTGGTGCCGCCCTGGTCGTTCAGGTTGTCGTTGCCATCGCCACCGATCAGCGTGTCGTCGCCGCGCCCGCCATTCAGGTAATCGTCCCCCGCCTTGCCATCCAGCCGGTCATTGCCATCATCACCCGACAGATTGTCATAGTTGTTGGCAGTCCCGATCAGGGTGTCATTGCCTGCCCCGCCATTTGCGCTGAGCTGCTGCAACTGACCCACCGATGCGATGCGGTCATTGCCAGACCCGAAAGAGATGCTGACCGTCTCGATCCCGCGCAGCACCGTGCCGCCGGTCACCTTGCCTGACAGGCCGGTGACCGACAGCGTCTGATTGATGGTTTCGCCAAAGAAAGACAGCTGAAGCTGATCCCGCCCTGCGCCACCATCCAGCACATTGCCGCCACCCGTGCCGTTGACGTTGAGGAAGTCATCGCCTGCGCCGCCATACAGCGTATCGCGACCCGCCCCGCCGTTCAGCGTGTCATTGCCCGCGCCTGCGGTGATCTTGTCATTGCCCGATCCGGTGGTCAGCCGGTCATTGCCGCCAAGCGTCTTGTACACAAAGTTCGCCGTGCCGCTGCCGTTCAGTTCATAATGTTCGAACCCTGTAACGGTGGTGCCGCCTGCCAGCCTGATCACGCTGCCAGGTGCCTTGGCCGTGAAGCTTGCGGTCAGACTGTCCAGGATCAGCGTGTCCGATCCAGTGCCGCCGCGCAGTGTATCGCGGCCTTCGTTATAGGTGATACGGACGCGGTCATTGCCATTGCCTGCATCCAGAAGATCATTGCCGACGTAATCCTGCAGGAAATCATCGCCATCACGGCCGCGCAGCACATCATTGCCCGCGCCGCCGGTCATGTTGTCGGTGAACTGGCCACCATTGAGCAGGTCATTGCCTTCGCCACCGTCATAAAGGGCGGTGAAACTGCCATTCAGCGTGTCATTGCCCGCGCCGCCATAGAGTTGCGAATACCCTTCATCGCCATCCAGAACGTCGTCGCCACCTTCACCGTTCAGCAGGTCATTGCCCTTGCCGCCGCGAAGCGTGTCATTGCCATCCCCGCCGCCAACGGAATCGTTGCCACCGCCGCCATCCAGCCGGTCATTGCCCTCATTGCCGCGCAGCCAGTCGTTGAACATGCCGCCGGTCATGCGGTCATTGGCGGTGGTGCCGGTGATGTCGAACTGGTCGATCCAGCGGATGCGGATATTGCCGGTCAGGGTCTGCTGGGTGATCCAGTCGCCAATCGCCAGAGTGACGGCAGAGCTGCGCAGGCTGTAGTTCAGGGTCAAATTGTCCAGACCCGATCCGCCATCCAGCACATCACCCGCGAAATCGGTGAAACTGGTGCTGACCACAGTGAAAAAATCGTTGCCCGACCCGCCGTTCATCGTATCGGCACCGGGGCCGCCATACAGGAAATCGCTGCCAGACCCGCCTTCGATCAGATCATTTCCGGCATCTCCGTTCAGAACGTCGCCCTGTTGATCGCCGCGCAGGGTGTCATTCCCTTCACCGCCGTTCAGATTGTCGAAGGCAAAGCCCCCATTGGCGCGATCATTCCCGCCAGCCATCACCGCCTGATCTGAGTCGGCTGTGCCGTTGAAGGTTTCGTTCCTGTCGTCACCCGTGAAAAATGCCATTTCGCCCACCGTTGTCAAAATTGAATGGGCGCATCATAGACTAAACCTTTTGCATAGACCCATCACCTGTTTGGGTGAGGCTGCCATTTTTGCAACGCAGGCGTTTTGGAGCTGCGGTGACCTTGCGGAAGCTTGATCCGTTGCGGGCTTTGCCTATCCTTGCACCAGCCATGCCTGATAATGCGCCAAAATCCGTTCGTTCCGAACCCGCCCGATCAACCGGCCGCAGGGCGAGACCTGCGCCGCTGCTGCTGCTGGTGATGGCGCTGGGCGCCATCGTGCTGACGGCAGGCGTGGTCGTCCTGCTGCGGCTGTCTCTGCCGCAACTCACGCCGTTGCCGGTTTTGCGGCAGGATGGCGTATTGGCCCTGCAAGACGGGCCTTCCGGTCTGGGCTGGAGCCTTGCCGCCCCGACAGCGCCAAAGGGCGAAGCCATTGTCCTGCAGCCCGATTTGTTCATCGAAGACCCCGACATGCTGGAAAGCACGGCGGCCCGGACAGCTTTCATCACGGCACAGACCCGGATTGCGGCGATGCTGGCGCAGGCGGGAAATGAAGAATTGCTGTTGACGGGGCCAGGCGGGGAGAGCCACAAGGTTGCCGTCCTGCCTCAGACGCCACTCTCCGCCTTGCCGGGGGTGTTCTGGGTGCAGTTGCTGGCCGGATCCTCAACACTGATCGTGGCTGCCGTCCTGCTGCTGCTGCGTCCGGGCGGAGCCGATCAGGGCGCGGGTCGGCAGGGTTTGGCGGGGTTCGGCCTTGCAGGGCTGGGGGTTGCAGGGTCGGCCTTTTCTGCAGCGATCTATTCCACGCGCAGCCTGTTCATCCCGCCGGATTTGCTGGAATGGCTGACATTGGTGAACCAGCTTGGAACCTTCGGGTTCGGTGTCGGGATGATCTGGCTTTTCTCGCAATATCCGCGCCGCCTGATGCCACTCTGGCCGGTTTTCGCGCTGGCGGGTTTCAGCGTGTTGTACGAAATGGCGGGGCGCAGCGGGCTGGTGGATTACGAACTGGTGCGGGTGCAGACCCTTGTCGGGGTGATGTTCCTGTTGATCCTTGCGCTGGTGGCCGCGCAGCACCGCGCCACCCGGGGCAGGCCAGCAGACCGGGCGGCTCTGCTCTGGCTTGGCCTGTCGGTCATTCTGGGTTCGGGCATTTTCGTGCTGCTGGTTGCGCTGCCTGCCGCGTTGGATCGCCCCGCCCTGATGTCGCAGGGCATGGCCTTCATCCCATTGGCCGCCATCTATATCGGCACGGCGCTGGCATTGGCGCGCTGGCGTTTGTTCGATCTGGATCGCTGGGCGCTGCGGCTGTTCCTGTATCTGGGGGTCGTCGCGCTGATCGCGGCGGTGGATGCGCTGCTCTTGCTGCTGGTCAGCCTGTCGACGCCGGTTTCGCTGGTGTCCAGCATGGCGCTGGTCGGGTTGATCTACCTGCCGCTGCGCGATCGGGTGATCGACCGGTGGCTGGCGCGGCGGCAGCCCGATCTGGCGACCTTGCATGCCGGTGCGGTTAGCGTCGCGCTGCAACTGGATTCCCCGGCCCGCACGGCCGCATGGCGGGCGCTGATGCAGCGGCTGTTCCGTCCGTTGGAAATCTCAACCCTGTCCGTTGATACGCCCGTAGGCCCTGCGCTGGAGGAAGAAGGCCTTGCCCTGCTGGTGCCGGGCCCTGCCGGGGCCGCTCCGCTGCGTCTGACATGGGCTGAAACCGGGCGGCGGCTGTTCGATCAGGGCGATCTGCGGCTGGTGCGACAATTGGCCGATCTGGCGGCCACCACCGCACAGGACCGGGCGGCGCTGGAAACCGCGCTGGCCAGCGAACGCCGCCGCATCGCCCGCGATCTGCATGATGATGTGGGATCGCGGCTGCTGTCGTCACTGCACAGCCGGGACGAGGATCAGCGCAAGGATTTCCTGATCGAGGCGCTGGCCGATCTGCGCCAGATTGCCACCGGTCTTGCGGGGCGCGAGGTCACGCTCTCTGCCCTTCTGGGGGAGATGCGTGCCGAAAGCCGAACCCGGGCCGAGGCGCTGGGGCGTCGGCTGGTCTGGCCCGCCGGCCGCGCCGATGATGCCGAGCATCTGGTGCTGCCCTATGACCTCTTGCGCAACTTCACCGCGCTTCACCGCGAGGCGCTCAGCAATGCCCTGCACCATGGAGGCGACGGCCCGATCGAAGTGGCGACAGATTGGGATGGGGCACGGCTGACCCATCGGCTGACGAACCCGCAGGGCACAGCTTCGCCCCGGCCCGCCACAAACCGGGGGCAGGGGCTTGCCAATATGGCGGCACGGGTGGCGGCCATGGGCGGCAGCCTTACCTCGGGCCCCGATGCCGGGCGTTTTATCGTGATGGCAGATCTGCCCTTGCCCCTGCCTGATATGGGCGGCGCGGGCGCAACGGCCAACCGGCTGGCTTCGGCATCTTGATATGGGCAAGCAGAGTTCAGAGATGGAAATGAAGGCATGTTGACGCCCCCGATCCCCAGACCTAGCAGCACCAGCGCGCAAAGCCAGCGGATTCTGGTGATCGAAGACAATCGTGAAACCCGGCAGTGGATTGCAGAAACCCTGCTGGCCACATTGCCGGGCCGGGTTATCGCACAGGCGGCGACCTGCGCCGAGGCGCGCGAAACCTTGTTTGGCCCCGCAGCGCAGCCACCCGGGCTGGTGCTGGTCGATCTCGATCTGCCGGATGGTCGTGGCATCGATCTGATCCGCGAAATCCGGCAAGCCCGGCCAGAGACGCTGGCCATCGTGATCACCATCTTCGAAGACGATCAGTCGGTTTTCGATGCGCTGGCCGCCGGGGCGGATGGCTATATCCTGAAAGGGGTGCGCAGCGAAGCGCTGGCCGATCAGTTCCGCCGCATCGAACAGGGCGAACCTGCGATCTCGCCACGCATTGCCCAGCGGTTGATGGCCCATTTCCGCAACATGCCACCGGTCATCGCGCATAAGGAGGGGCAGATGGTGGCCTTGACGGCGCGCGAGCAAGAGGTGCTGCGCCTGATCGCGCGTGGTCTGACCATGGTGGAAATTGCCGCCGCCCTTGGCATTTCGCAAAACACCTGCGCCACCCATACCAAGGCCATTTATCGCAAGCTCGATATTTCCAGCCGGGCGCAGGCGGCACTTGCGGCCGAACGGCGCGGGCTGGTGTGATCAGATCAGCAGCAGCGCCGCCAGCACGATGGCCAGCAGGAACAGTGTTTCGGTGACGATCATCACGGCCGCCGCCGGACCGACGGTCAGCAGTGCAGGCAGATGGGTTCGCAGGCCAACGGCCGCCACCGCCATCAGCAGGCTGGCCCGGATCATCGGGTCCAGCGCGGCGCGCAGCATTTCCGGCACCAGACCCAACGAATTGGCCCCTGCCAGCAGCAGGAAGGCCAGCACGAAGCCCGGCATCAGTGGCGGGCGCGGCCCGTCCTGCGGGCTGCTGCGCCGCAGGATCACCGCGCCGATCACCACCACCGGGGCCAGCAGCATGACCCGGAACAGCTTGAACAGGGTGGACAGATCCCCCACTTCGGGCGAGACGGAAAATCCGGCCCCCACCACCTGCGCAACGTCATGGATCGTGGCGCCCAACAGCAGGCCTGTTGCCGCCTCGGGCAGGGCCAGACGGGCGGCCAGGATCGGATAGAGGATCATCGCCAGAGTGGACATGACAGTGACCGCAATGACGGTGAAGGCAATGTCCCGCTCGCGCCGCGCATCCTGTGGCAGCAGGGCGCCGATCGCCATGGCCGCCGAAGCCCCGCAAATCGCCACGGAACCGCCGGTCAGAAACCCGAAGCGACCCGGCTGGTCCAGCAGCCGCGCCAGCACAAGACCGAAGCCGATGGTCAGCGGCACCGCCAGCGCCACGATGGCCAGCGGCCCCGGGCCAAGGCCGATCAGCGTATCGGTGCTGACGCGGATGCCCAGCAGAGCCACGCCCAGCCGCAGCACATGCCGCGCCGTCAGTGCAATGCCGGGCGCCGACCGCGGCTCTTCGCCCAGAAAGTTCAGCGCAAGCCCGATCAGGATCGCCATCAGCATCGCCGGTGCGCCATAGTGATCGGCCAGAAACTGCGCCGACAATGCCACCACAGCCGCGATTGCGATGCCGGGGAAATACTGGCGAAAGGCGGTCTGCAAACTGATCATCCGGGCACATATCCGTTCTGGGGCGGGGGGCAGCGATGCCGCCCTTTGCCCTGCCTATCGCCCGGATTGCCGACCCCTGCGCGCCTGTCTGCACCGCGGGCTGGCCTGCCCGCGACAGATGCGCCCCGCACAGGCCGATCAGGTCAGCCGCACGATCCGCACATCATTGCCCTTGGCCGTCAGCGCGATTTCACCATCGCACAGGCGCAGGGCATCGACGCCAAAGGCCTCCAGCCGCCAGCCCTGCAAGGCGGGCACATCGCGTTCGCCCGCCGCGATCTGGTCCAGTTCCGCCGCCGAGGCGATCAGTTTGGCCGCCACGCCCAGACTTTCGGATTTGGCCTTCAGCAGCACCCGCAGCAGATCGGCCAGCGCCGGGTTCACCTGCAGCTGTTCCCGCGCCAGATCGGGTTTGGGCATGTCTTCGGGCTTCATCTCCAGCCCCGCCTTCACGGCGGCGATGATGCCATCGGCGATGTCACCCTTGCGGCCTTCGCGCAGCAGCAGGCGCGATTTGCCCAACTCTTCGTGATTGGTAGGCCGGGTCGAGGCCACCTCCAGCAGCGCATCATCCTTCATGACACGCGACCGGGGCACATTGTTCTTCTGTGCATATTCCTCGCGGAACTGGGCCAGAGTTTTCACCAGCGCCAGAAACCGCCCCGATGTGGTGCGGGTTTTCACGCGCATCCAGGCTTCGGCCGGGCGGATCGTATAGGTTTCCGGGTCGGTCAGGATTGTCAGCTCTTCGGCCACCCAGGCCTCGCGCCCGGATTTGGCGATCTGTTTCGACAGGCTTTCATAGACGGCGCGCAGATGGGTCACATCGGCCAGCGCATATTCCTTTTGCGCGTCCGACAGAGGGCGGCGCGACCAGTCGGTAAAGCGGCTGGTCTTGTCCAGACTGGCCTTGGCGATTTTCTTTACCAGCGTTTCATAGCCGACCTGTTCACCATAGCCGCAGACCATTGCGGCGACCTGCGTGTCAAACAATGGCGCAGGGAAAACCCCGCCTTCGACAAAGAAGATTTCCAGATCCTGCCGCGCGGCGTGGAACACCTTTACCGTGCCTTCGTGGCGGAACAGATCGTAAAGCGGTTCCAGGCTCATGCCATCGCCTTCGATCGGGTCCACCAGAACCGCATCACCCGCCTTGCCGGGCAGTGCCATCTGGATCAGGCACAGCTTTGACCAGTAGGTGCGCTCGCGCAGGAATTCGGTGTCGATGGTGACATAGGGTTCCGACTTGGCGGCTGCACAGAAGGCGGCCAGGTCGTCGGTCGTGGTGATGGTGCGCATCCGGCGTCTTTCGCTTGGGCATACGGGGGTATCCCGCCCTTTCCGCTATAGGCGCGGCAGGGCGGGATGCAAACCCTTTTTGGCCGGTTTTGGCCCCAATAGGCGCGCGAATGGCCGCAATCAGGCCAGTTCGGCCAGATCGGCGGCGTTGAACCCGCCAACCGCACGGCCGGCGCGCACTGCCTGAACCCAATCGGGATGCGAGATCAGGGCCCGGCCCACGGCGATCAGATCGAATTCGTCGCGCTCCATCCGGGCGGTCAGCCGGTCAAGCGGGCTGGCTTCGGCCCCCTGTCCGGCGAAGGCAGCAAGAAACTCTCCCGACAGGCCGACAGAACCGACCGAGATCGTGGGCTTGCCGGTGATCTTGCGGGCCCAGCCAGCGAAGTTCAAACCTTCCGTGCCGTCGATTTCGGGGAATTCCGCATCCCAGAAGCGGCGCTGTGAACAATGGAAGATATCAACGCCTGCATCCGACAAGGGGCCAAGCCAGGCCTCCATCTCTGCCGGGGTTTCGGCAAGGCGGGCGGCGTAATCCTGCTGCTTCCATTGGCTAAGCCGCAGGATCACAGGGAAATCCGGGCCGACAGCGGCACGCACCGCCTTGACCACCTCGACCGCAAAGCGAGACCGGTCGGCGATGGTCGGGCCACCCCAGGCATCGCTGCGCAGATTGGTTCCGGCCCAGAAGAACTGATCAATCAGATAGCCATGCGCGCCATGGATTTCGGCCACATCAAACCCCAGCCGTTGCGCATCAGCGGCGGCGCGGGCAAAGGCGGCGATGGTCGCGGCAATATCGTCTTCGGTCATGGTCACGCCGCGCGGCTTGCCGGGGGCCAGCAGGCCCGAGGGGCTTTCCACCGGGGCTTCGGGCTTCCAGTCGCCAGCCTTGGTCGATCCGGTATGCCAGATCTGCGGGCCCATCTTGGCCCCTGCACCATGAACCGCATCGACGACAGATTTCCAGCCCGCCAGCGCGGCATCGCCGTGAAAGAACGGGATATTGGGCAGATTGCGCGAGGCCGGGCGGTCGACCACCGTGCCTTCCGACAGGATCAGGCCCACGCCGCCTTCGGCACGGCGGCGGTAGTATTCGGCATTGGCCGGCCCGGGGATGCCAGCCGGGGCCATATCGCGGGTCATTGGCGCCATGACGACGCGGTTCTTCAGGGTCAGGCCCTTATATGTGAAAGGGCGGAACAGGGCATCGGTCGCAGACATTGCGGACTCCATTTTCATTTCGGTCTTATAGGTATAATCTGGAAACCTGGTGTCAATCAGGCACCTGAAACTCACCAGGTCACCCCGAGGTAACCGCATGGACGCGCCCGCCTATTCCTGTTCGCCCGCGCAATTTGCGCAAAGCTGCCCATCGCGCGAACTGTTCGATCAGATCGCCGACAAATGGTCGATGATGGTGCTGGCGGTTCTGGCGCCGGGGCCGCAGCGGTTCAACACGCTGAAGCGGCAACTGGAAGGCGTGTCGCAGAAATCGCTGACCCAGACCCTGCGGCGGCTGGAGCGCAACGGGCTGATCACCCGCCGGGTTCTGGCCACATCGCCTGTGGCGGTGGAATACGGGCTGAGCAGTCTGGGCGAGACGCTGTTGCCGCCCCTGATGGCCCTTTATCGATGGACCAAGGCGAACATGGCCGAGGTCGAGGTGGCAAGGGCGGTGTTTGACGGGCGCGCCTAGGGGTGAATGGCCCTAGTCTGCAAATCCTGCGCGCGCCAGCACCAGCGGGTCATAGGCCGGGGCCGTGGCGCGGCGGCGGTCGGGTTCGGGGGCGGCAAGCGCCGTTGCTGGGGCAAGTTTGCCTGCCGCTTCATGCGCCAGTTGCTGATAGACCCGCGTGCCCTGCCGCTTCCAGGCGATTTCATCGGCTGACAGGGCGCGGATCACCTTGGCGGGCGCCCCCACCGCAAGGCTGCCCGGCGGGATCTGCGCCCCCGCCTTCACAAAGGCCATGGCCGTGATGATGGCGTTTTCGCCGACCACCGCCTCGTCCATCACCACGGCATTCATGCCCACCAGCACATTGCGCCCGATATGGCAGCCATGCAGCACCGCGCCATGGCCGATATGACCTTCGGGTTCGATCACCACATCCTTGCCGGGAAAGGCATGGATCACGCAGGTTTCCTGCACATTGCAGCCCGGATGCAGCGTGATGCGCCCGAAATCCCCGCGCAGCACCGCGCCGGGGCCGACATAGCACAGCGCGCCGATGATCACGTCCCCGATCACCACCGCCTCGGGGTGGACAAAGGCGGCGGGGTCGATCACGGGGATGATGCCATCCCAGGCGTAGACGCGGGCCATGGATCAGACCGGGGTCTGATCGGAGGGCGGCCAGACCTTGGCCACCATGGTCAGCACGTCATATTGCGCGACCACCTCACCCCTCTGGTTGGTGACCTGGCTGTCCCACCGCACTTCGCCATGATCGGCACTGGCGCGCGGGTTGATCTCTTTGCAGGTCAGCCGCACCTGCAGCGTATCGCCGAAATAGACCGGGGTCAGGAAGCGCAGATTGTCCACCCCGTAATTGGCCAGAACCGGGCCCGGATCGGGATCGACGAACAGGCCCGCGGCAAAGCTGGCGATCAGATAGCCATGCGCGACGCGGTCGGTGAAGAACGGGTTCGCTCGGGCGGCTTCGGTATCCATATGGGCATAGAAGGTATCGCCGGTGAATTGCGCGAAATGTTCCACATCTGCCTGTGTCACCTGCCGGGTGGCGCTGACAAGCTGATCGCCGATCTGCAGTTCGGCCAGCGATTTGCGGAACGGGTGAATATCCTGCGATACCGGCGCCCCGTCGATCCAGCGCCCGGTGACGGCTGACAGCAGGCGCGGGCTGCCCTGAACTGCCGTGCGCTGCATGTAATGCTTCACGCCGCGCATGCCGCCCATTTCCTCGCCGCCGCCCGCGCGCCCGGGTCCGCCATGAACCAGCGCCGCCAAAGGCGAGCCATGTCCGGTGGAGCTTTTGGCCGAGGCGCGGTTGCCGATCAGCACCCGGCCATGGAAAGGTGCCGCCCCCAGAACGACGCGTTCGGCCACGCCCGGATCATCGGTAAAGACCGAAGATACCAGCGATCCCTTGCCCATCTGGGCCAGGGTAATCGCCTCGTCCAGATCATCATAGGGCATGACGGTCGAAACAGGGCCGAAGGCTTCCACATCATGCACGGCCTGTGCGGCAAAGGGGCGGTCGCAATACAGCAACACGGGGTTCAGGAAGGCCCCGCGTTCGGCATCGCCCGACGTCAGCCGGATATCATCGGGGTTGCCCGCGACGATTTCGGCATCGGCCTGCAGGTCGCGGATGCGGGCGCGCACTTCGTTGCGCTGATCATGGCTGGCCAGCGGGCCCATGCGCGTGCCTTCATCGCCCGGCAGACCCAGTGCCGTCTTGCCCAGCCGGTCGCCCAAGGCAGCCACCAGCGCCTGCACATGGGCGCGCGGCGCAATCACCCGGCGGATGGCGGTGCATTTCTGCCCGGCCTTTGCCGTCATCTCACGGGTGATTTCCTTGACGAACAGATCGAATTCCGGTGTGCCCGGCGCGGCATCGGGGCCAAGGATCGTGGCGTTCAGGCTGTCGGCCTCCATGGTGAAGCGCACGGAATGGGCCACCACGGCGGGATGCGATTTCAGCTTGCGCCCGGTGGCCGCCGATCCGGTGAACGTGACGGCATCCTGCCCGGTGACATGGTCCAGCATGTCGCCCACCGATCCGCAGATCAGTTGCAGCGCCCCTTCCGGCAGAAGGCCGGTTTCGATGATGCGACGCACGCAAAGCTCGGTCAGATAGGCGGTCTGGCTGGCCGGTTTCACCACACAGGGCACACCAGCCAGCAGGGTTGGGGCGATCTTTTCCAGCATCCCCCAGATGGGGAAGTTGAAGGCATTGATATGCACCGCCACACCCTGCAGCGGCGACAGGATATGCTGGGCTGCAAAACTGCCATCCTTGGCCAAGACCTCCACCTCGCCATCGGTCAGCACGCGGGTATTGGGCAATTCGCGCCGGGCCTTTGACGCAAAGGTCAGCAGGGTGCCGATACCGCCTTCGATATCGATCCAGCCATCGGCACGGGTGGCGCCGGTATGCAGGCTTTCGGCATAGAAGGCCTCTTTCTGCTCCATCAGTTTCAGACCAAGCGCCTTGAGCATCCCGGCGCGGTCGTGGAATGACATGGCGCGCAGCCGGGGGCCGGCCAAACGGCGGCCATGATCCAGAACGGCGGCAAAATCGATCCCGGTGGAATCGATCCGGGCAACAGGTGCGCCGGTGGCGGCATCCTGCAGGGTCTGGCCTGCGCCGGAACCGGGGGTCCAGCTTCCGCAGACATAGCTTTCAAGACGACGCGGTGCGGCGGTCATGGGGTGTCCTTCCTGATCCTTGAAGGCGGGGCCGGTGCAGCGGCCCCCGCCAGTCGTCAAAGCCCGAGCGCGGCCCGGTGTTCGCTGACCAGTGCCTGCCAGCGAGCCAGCAGCTGTTCATTGGGCAGGCGGCGCAAGCCGAATTTCTTCAACGTGTCGAACCGGGCCGAACCGGCCACACCGAACCCGGCCGCAACGCGCGGCTGCCAATAGGCCAGCGCCTCGAGTGCCTCGGCCCTGCCTTCGGGCGTTGCAGCCAGACGTTCCAGCCCTTCCAGCCCCAGTTCGGCATGGCGGGCCTCGCGCGGGGCGATTTCGCGGAACACTTCGGCCAGCGGGCCATAGGATATGCGGGTGAGTTCGGTCATCTGCACCCCGGTCGCAAGGCCCTGCAAC
Organism: Gemmobacter denitrificans; assembly: GCF_036964905.1. Classification (NCBI taxonomy): domain Bacteria; kingdom Pseudomonadati; phylum Pseudomonadota; class Alphaproteobacteria; order Rhodobacterales; family Paracoccaceae; genus Gemmobacter; species Gemmobacter denitrificans. The sequence goes on along the minus strand of NZ_JBALHR010000020.1, from coordinate 36,865 downwards.
ACGTTCATCACCACGGCATCGGCCCAGCCGATGATCGGGTAATGAAAAACCGAAAGCCGCATGTCGCCCGACTGCCGTGCCGTGCCCAGATCGGCATCCCGTGCCACCCGCGCGGCCCAGTCGTGATGCGCCTGATAGCGGGCGGCATCGGTGCCAAAGCTTTCCATCACCGCCAGCACCCGTTCGGCATGATCGGCCTTTTCCAGCGTGATGCGGCTGGCGGCGATGCGTTCCTTGATGCCGGGGGCGTGGTTGATCGCCCCGGCAAACCCGGCCGAGGCTGCCAGTTCGCTATCCACGAAAGACCCCATCAGCCGCATCAATTCGCCCCGGTAGCGGGCCGGCACATTGCCCGGTGCCGTCAGCACGCCGCCCTGCGCCAGATAGTCTTCGATGTTCATGGTCTCGGTCATGGCGCCCTCATTCATCATAGGTGACGACCACGCGGTCGCTCAGCGGTTGGGCCTGACAGGACAGGACATAGCCCGCCCGCACTTCGTAATCTTCCAGCGCATGGTTCACGGCCATTTCCACCTCGCCCTCCAGCACCTTGCAGCGGCAGGTGGAGCAGACCCCGGCCTTGCAGGAATAGGGTGCATCCAGACGGGCGGCGAGCGCGGCTTCAAGGATGGTCTGGCCCTGACGCGGCATTTCAAAGCTGCGAGTCGCGCCATCCAGCGTGACTGTGGCCTGCGTGCCCGCACCCGGCGGCACCGCCTGAACCGAAACTGCCCGCGCCCGTGCGCGGCCCGGCTGGCCACTGGCGAACAGCTCGAACTTGATCTGCGCGTCAGACAGCCCGTGGTCGCGCAAGGCGGCGGCAATGGCCAGCATCATCGGTTCGGGCCCGCAGATGAAGGCGGTATCCACCGATTTCGGATCGATCCAGTGCTGGAACAGCGCCTGCATCTTGGTGGCATCAACGCGCCCGGTGAACAGGTCGATTTCCTGCCCTTCCTGTTCCAGCACATGAATGACCGAGAACCGGCCCAGATGAAGGTTCTTCAGATCCTCCAGTTCCTCGCGGAACATGATCGTGCTGATCTGGCGATTGGCATAGACCAGCGTGAAACGGCTGAGGGGTTCCTGCGCCAGCACGGTCTTGATGATCGACAACAACGGCGTGATGCCCGATCCACCCGCAAAGCCCAGATAGTGCCTGTCCGCCGCCGGATCGATCGGGGTAAAGAACTTGCCCATTGGCGGCATCGCCTCGATCGTATCGCCGGGGGCCAGGTTTTCATTGGCCCAGGTGCTGAAGGCGCCCCCGTCCACCCGCTTTATGCCGACGCGCAGCACGCCTTCATCCTTGCCGGCGCAGATGGAATAGCTGCGGCGCAATTCCTCGCCATCGAAGTCGCGGCGGAAGGTCAGGTATTGGCCCTGGGTGAAATCGAACAGCGCGCGGTCTTCGGCGCGCGGGGCCAGGGTGACGACCACGGCGTCGCGGGTTTCGCGGCGCACATCGGTCACTTGCAGCGGATGAAAGCGTGCCATGGGGTCTTGGTCCTATGCGGGCGCATGCTCAGATGCATTTGAAATAGTCGAAGGGTTCCAGACAGGCGGTGCAGCGCCAGCTGGCCTTGCAGGGCGTCGATCCGAACTGGCTGATCCGTTCGGTGGCGGTCGATCCGCAGCGCGGGCAGGCCACGACCAGATTGGAGCTGCCCGCCAGCCGCGCGATGCGGCCTGCGATCCGTCCGTCGGCGGCGGTGCCGTCGATGGGGGGGGCAATGCCGTATTGGCGCAGCTTTTCGCGGCCCTCGGCAGTCAACCAATCGGTGGTCCAGGGCGGGGAAAGCCGACGTTGCAGACGCAGCTTGTCGATGCCCCGGGCGCGCAGCGCCGTTTCGATGTCCAGATTGATGACCGTGGTGGCCGGGCAGCCGGAATAGGTGGGTGTCACGGTGACGACCAGCGTGTCGCCCTGCCATTCCACTCCGCGGATGATGCCGAGATCGGTCAGGCTGATCACCGGGATTTCGGGGTCCGGCACCTGCGACAGCCAGTGCCAGATCTCGGCCGGGTCAGGATGCGGCGCGGGCTGCATCGGGTTACCAGACGGCGCCGGGATAGGCGCGCTGCAGGAACTGCATCTCGGCCAGGATATAGCCCAGATGTTCCGTATGCACGCCGCGCTTGCCGCCCTTGTGGTGGAAGCCTTCGCCCGGATGGGCCAGCGTCGCCTCGGTCAGTACATGCGCCACCGTGTCATCCCATGCGGGTTTGAGGCTGGAGGGCAGGGGGGCGATGCCCGCATCTGCCATGGCCTGATCGGTTGCATCATCCATGAACATCTCGCCCGTGTAAGGCCAGAGCGATTTCAGCGCCTTGGCCATGCGGGCATGGCTTGCTTCGGTGCCGTCACCCAAAGCCACCACCAGATCGGCCGAACGCTCCAGATGATAGGCCACCTCTTTCGCGGCCTTGGCAGCGATGTCCGCGACACGCGGATCAGAGGAAGTCGCCAGCGCGCGCAGCAATTCCATGTGGTAGGCATCGAACAGGAATTGCCGCATGATGGTCTGGCCGAAATCCCCGTTCGGGCGTTCGACCAGCAGCACATTGCGGAAGGCCGCCGCGTCACGCAGATAGGCCAGCGTATCGGCACTGCCGCCCTTGGCTTCAACCTCGGCGGCAAGGCCCAACCAAAGCTGACACTGGCCGATCAGGTCCAGCGCCTGATTGGCGAGCGCAATGTCTTCTTCCAGCACGGGGGAATGGCCGCACCACTCCGAAACGCGATGGCCCAGGATCAGGGCATTGTCGCCGACCCGCTGCAGCCATTCGCAGAACGCGGCCTGATTGACGCTGCCTGCCATCACATATGCCCCACTTCCGGCGGAATGTCGAAAAAGGTCGGATGGCGATAGACCTTGCTGTTCGACGGCTCGAACAGCGGGCCCTTGTCCGACGGGCTGGAGGCGGTGATGGCATTCGACGGCACGACCCAGATCGACACGCCTTCATTGCGGCGGGTATAGACGTCGCGCGCATTGCGGATGGCCATTTCGGCATCTGGCGCATGCAGGCTGCCGACATGGCGATGGTTCAGGCCGTGCTGGCCGCGGATGAAGATTTCCCACAGGGGCCATTCGCTGGACATGGTGTCCTCCCGGTAAATGTCTGGCTGAAAAGGGCCGGGGCAACCCGGCCCCGGATCATTCGGCGGCCAGGCGCGCGGCGGCGCGGCGGTCGGCCTGTTTTCTGGCATGGGCCATCAGCCCGTCGCGGAACCATGCGCCATCTTCCCAGGCCTTGACGCGCGCGCCCAGCCGTTCCTCGTTGCAGGGGCCATTTCCGGCGATCACGGCGAAGAATTCGCTCCAGTCCGGTTCGCTGAAATCATACCCGCCCTTCTCGGCGTTCCATTTCAGGTTCGGGTCGGGGATTGTCAGCCCCAGATATTCGGCCTGCGGCACCGTCTGATCGACGAATTTCTGGCGCAATTCGTCATTCGTGTTGATCTTGATCTTCCACGCCATTGATTGTGCCGAATGCACGCTGTCCCTGTCTGACGGGCCGAACATCATCAGCGCCGGATACCAGAAGCGGTTCAGCGCATCCTGCGCCATGTCCTTCTGTGCCTGCGTTCCTTGCAGGCACATCTTCAGCAAGATGTCGTAGCCCTGCCGCTGGTGAAAGCTTTCCTCCTTGCAGATGCGGATCATGGCGCGGCTGTAGGGGCCATAGCTGGTGCGTTGCAGCGGCACCTGGTTCATGATCGCCGCGCCATCCACCAGCCAGCCGACAGCGCCGATATCGGCCCAGTTCAGCGTGGGATAGTTGAAGATCGACGAATATTTCATGTTGCCGCTGTGCAGCTTCTCCAGCAACTCGTCGCGGCTGACGCCCAGTGTTTCGGCGGCGCTGTAGAGGTAAAGCCCATGGCCCGCCTCGTCCTGCACCTTGGCCAGCAGGATTGCCTTGCGCTCCAATGTGGGGGCGCGGGTGATCCAGTTGCCTTCGGGCAACTGACCCACGATTTCGGAATGGGCGTGCTGGCCGATCTGACGGATCAGTGTCTTGCGATAGCCTTCGGGCATCCATTCCTTCGGCTCGATCTTCTCGCCCCGGTCAATGCGTTCCTGAAAGGCGATCTCTTCGGCGGTCATCTCCTCGCGGGGTTTGGCCCCTTCGGATTTCACAAGCTGTGCATACATGGCTGGCTTCCCTGTCCTCAGACGCGTTCGATGATGATGGCGATGCCCTGGCCCACGCCGATGCACATGGTGCACAACGCATAGCGCCCGCCGCTGCGGTGCAATTGATACATGGCCGTGGTGACGAGCCGCGCCCCCGACATGCCAAGCGGATGGCCAAGGGCGATGGCACCGCCATTGGGGTTCACATGCGGGGCATCATCGGGCAGGCCAAGATCGCGCAGCGTGGCCAGCGCCTGGCTGGCAAAGGCCTCGTTCAACTCGATCACATCCATCTGGCCGATGGTCAGCCCGGCGCGGGCCAGAACCTTCTTTGCGGCCGGTGCCGGGCCAATGCCCATGATGCGTGGTTCAACCCCGGCGGCGGCCATGGCGATGATGCGCGCGCGCGGTGTCAGGCCCTGGGCGACGGCGGCCTCGCCCGACAGGATCGCAAGCGCGGCGGCCCCGTCATTCACCCCTGAGGCATTGCCGGCGGTGACCGAAAGGTCAGGCCCGTTCACGCCCTTCAGCCTGGCCAATTGTTCGATGGTGGTGCCGGGGCGGGGATGTTCGTCGGTGTCAACAACCAGAGCCTCGCCCTTCTTCTGCGGAATGGTCACCGCTGCGATTTCATCGCGGAACAGGCCTGCCTCTTGCGCAGCAGCCCAGCGGGCCTGCGACCGGGCGGCGAACGCATCCTGATCCGCGCGCGAAATGCCGAAATCGGCGGCCACGTTATCGGCCGTCTGCGGCATGGAATCGACGCCGAATTGCGCCTTCATCTTCGGGTTCACGAAGCGCCAGCCGATGGTGGTGTCATGCACTGCAGTGCTGCGGGAAAAGGCGGTTTCGGCCTTTGGCATCACAAAGGGCGCGCGCGACATGCTTTCCACGCCACCGGCAATGACGAAATCGCAATCGCCCGCCTTGATCGCACGGGCGGCCATGCCCACGGCATCCATCCCCGATCCGCAGAGCCGGTTCACCGTGGTGCCCGGAACACCGACCGGCATCCCGGCCAGCAGCACTGCCATGCGGCCCACATTGCGGTTGTCTTCGCCCGCCTGATTGGCGCAGCCATAGATCAGGTCATCCACCGCCGCCCAATCCACACCCGGATTGCGTGCCATCAGCGCCCGCAAGGGTTCTGCCGCCAGATCATCGGCACGCACCTGCGCCAAGGCCCCGCCATAGCGCCCGACCGGCGTTCTGACCGCATCGCAAATGAAGGCGTCGCGCATCCTTCGTTCCCTTCTGTTCGGTGACAGCCGATGATTCTCCCAATTCATCGACCGATTGGTCGGTTTATGCCATGCAAAACATCACATGGAAAGTGAAATATTGATGTGATCCGTGATGTTTGTGCGAAAACAAAACGGCACCGAAAAACCGGTGCCGTTTCAATCCTGTGCCAAAACCATTGATCTGGTCGGGATCAGAGCCCGAGCACATCCATCATGTCATATTCGCCCGGGTCCTTGGTTTGGCCCCAAAGCGCGGCTTTCAGCGCGCCACGGGCAAAGATGCTGCGGTCGGTCGCCACATGGCGCAGCACGATCCGTTCACCTGCCGTGGCGAACATCACATCATGTTCGCCCACGATATCGCCGCCCCGGATGGCGGAAAAGCCGATGGCGCCGTGGCTGCGCGGCCCGGTAATGCCATCACGGCCCGAATCCCGCATCTGCGCCAGCGATACGCCGCGCCCTTCGGCCACGGCTTCGCCCAGCATCAGCGCAGTGCCCGAAGGCGCATCGACCTTGCGGTTGTGATGAGCCTCGATGATCTCCACATCCCAGTCGGCATCCAGCGCCTGAGCGACCTTCTGCGCCAGCCGCACCAGCAGATTGACCCCAAGGCTCATGTTCCCGGCGCGCACGATCACGGCATGACGCGATGCGGCGGCGATCTTTTCCAGATGTTCGGGCTCCAGCCCGGTGGTGCCGATCACATGCACGGCGCGGGCCTGTGCGGCCAGAGCGGCAAATTCCACGGTCGCCCCGGGGCTGGTGAAATCGATCACCGCCTGCGCCCGGGCAAAGACCTCCAGCGCGTCATCGGTGACGCTAATGCCGACAGGCTGGCCCCCCAGCAGCACCCCAACATCCTGGCCGACGGCCGGGCTGCCCTTGCGTTCGATCGCGCCCACCAGCCGGCATTTGTCGGACGCCAACACCGTGCGCAGCAACATTTGCCCCATGCGCCCGGAGGCACCCGTGATCACGATCCCCGGCAGGTTGGCCATGCCCATCTCCTTTGTCCTGAATGCCCTTTACCGCGCAAGGGCCGTCCCGAAAAGCCCGCCGTTGCGGGCGCTGGCCAAAACGCATAGATGGAGGACATGGCAAAGAACCGTTTTTCTTCGGGCGATGGCCCTTCGCAGCGTCAGCTGCGCGTCGGTGAACTGATCCGGCGCACCCTGTCTGATGTCCTGAACCGGGCCGAGATCCATGATCCCGACCTGAACCGCATGTCGATCACCGTGGGCGAGGTGCGCTGCTCGCCCGATCTGAAGGTGGCCACGGTCTATGTGATGCCGCTGATGGGCTCGGTCCCGGTCGAGGATGCGATTGCCGCATTGGCCCGCAACAAGGCCGAACTGCGCCACCATGTCAGCGGGCAACTGACGCTGAAATACGCGCCCGATCTTCGGTTCCGGCGGGACAGCACCTATGACCAGCTGGATGAAACCCGGCGGCTGTTTTCTGATGAAAAGGTGCAGCGCGATCTGGCGCAGCGCGACGCTGATGCGGAAGATGATGAGGCGTAACCTGCTGGCAGCACTGGCCTTTCTGGCTGGTTCTGCCTTTGCGGGGGCTGCGCTCGCCGCGCCCTGCACCCAGACCCGGTTCGAAGATGCAGCCTTCACCCTGTGCGAGGTGGCGGCAGGTCAGGATCTGCGGCTGTTCCATTCCGATGCTGCGGGCGATCTGCTGGGCAGTTTTGGCGCAGTCGAGGATTTCTTGGCGGCCGAGAACCGCCAACTGGTCTTTGCGATGAATGCGGGGATGTATCACCCGGACCGCAGCCCGGTCGGGCTTTATGTCGATCAGGCAGGGGAACGGGCCCCGATCGTGACCGGCGCGTCCGATGGCAATTTCGGCATGTTGCCCAATGCTGTTTTTTGCATTGGCACGGACGGGTTTTCGATCACCGATTCGCGTGATTTCGCAGCCAGACCCCGCGCCTGCCGCTTTGCCACCCAATCCGGGCCGATGCTGGTCAGGAAAGGCGCGCTGCATCCGCGGTTCATCCCCGGGGGCGACAGCCGCTACATTCGCAATGGTGTGGGGGTCAGTGCCGACGGGCGCCGCGCGGTCTTTGTCATTTCCGAGGATGCGGTGAATTTCGATACATTCGGGCGGTTGTTCCGCGATGCGTTGGCGCTGCCCGATGCGCTTTATTTCGACGGCAAGGTGTCGCGGTTATACGCCCCGGCGCTGGGCCGGTCTGATCTGGGCTTGCCGATGGGACCGATTGTCGGGCTAGTTGCCGAGCGTCCCTGAGGCCAGACCTTCCTGTGGGGCGAACTTGACGCAGGCCCCCCGCCCCGCTAGCAGGCAGGGCTTCTGAGCTGGGAGAGTATCATGGCACGCACGAAAAAGGGTCGGGCAGTTTCGGGCTGGGTCGTGATCGACAAACCGGCGGGCATCACATCGACGGCGGTGGTGAACAAGGTGAAATGGGCGTTTCAGGCGCAGAAGGCAGGTCATGCCGGCACGCTTGATCCTGCCGCAACCGGAGTTCTGGCTGTGGCCCTGGGCGAGGCGACCAAGACCGTGCCCTATATTACCGATGCGCTGAAATGCTACCGTTTCATGGTGCGTCTGGGGGTTGCCACCACCACGGATGACGCCGAGGGCGAAGTGCTGGAAACCCGCGACAGCCGCCCCGATGATGCCGGGATCGAGGCCGCCCTTTCAGGCTTTCGCGGCGAAATCATGCAGATCCCGCCGCAGTTTTCTGCCGTCAAGGTGGAAGGCGAACGCGCCTATGATCTGGCCCGCGACGGGGTAGAGATGGAATTGGCCGCCCGCCCGCTGTGGGTGGAACGTCTTTCGCTGGTCGCGCGCCCCGATCCCGATCATGTCGAACTGGAAATGGTCTGCGGCAAGGGTGGCTATGTCCGGTCCATCGCCCGCGATCTGGGGCAGGGTCTGGGCTGCCTGGGACATGTTGCCTGGTTGCGCCGGGTCTGGTCTGGCCCGTTCGAAGCCGACAAGGGCGTGTCGATGGACCGGATCGAGGACCTGGCCCGCAGCGAGGACATCGACGCGCTGCTTCTGCCGCTCGAGCTGGGTCTCGCCGATCTGCCCGAATTGCCCGCCACGCCGGAAGGGGCCGCACGGCTGAAAAATGGCAATCCAGGCATGGTGATCGCCTCTACCGCCGCCTATGGCGATGAAGCATGGGCCAGCTATCAGGGCCGCCCGGTCGCTGTTGGCATCTATAAATCCGGCGAACTGCATCCCAGCCGCGTCTTCAACCTTTGACCGCAGGCCACGCCTTGCCCCAGCCCGCCGCACCCCTTCTGACCTTGCTTGACGGGCTCGACCTGCGGGCGGCGGCCTTTATCGTCACGCTGTATGGCGATGTGGTGGTACCGCGCGGCGGGGTCTTGTGGACCGGGACGCTGATCGAATTCTGCGCCCGGCTGGGGATCAATGAATCGCTGGTGCGAACCGCTGTGTCCCGGCTGGTGGCGGCACGGCAATTGACTGGCGAACGGCAGGGGCGGCGCAGCTATTACCGGCTGGATGCCTCGGCGCGGGCCGAATTCGATCAGGCGGCAGGGCTGCTTTATGGCCCAGATCTTCCGGTGCAGGGATGGCAAATTCTTCATGCGCCGGGCCTGACGGAAGATCAGGGCCGCAAATTGCGCATGGGCCATATGGGTGGGCCGGTGTTCATCCGCCCGGATCGTGGCCAGCCGGTGCCTGAAGGGGCCATGATGCTGCGGGCGGGCGATCCGCCCGATCCCTCGGCACTGGCCGGGTTCTGGGATTTGTCGGCGCTGCAAGAACGCTATGCCGCGATGCTGGCGCGCTTTGCCCCGCTGATCCGGCTTTTGGCCGATGCCCCTTTGGCGCTGAGCGATGCCGATGCCCTCGCGGCGCGGGTGGTTCTGGTGCATGTCTGGCGGCAGGTGCTGCTGCGTGACCCGCGCCTGCCGCAAGCGGCACTCCCTGCCGGGTGGCAGGGGCATGCGGCCCGCGCATTGTTCGGGCGGCTTTACCTGCACCTGACCCCGGCTGCCGAGCGCCATATTGCTGCGCGGTTCGAAGGCGAAGACGGTGCTTTGCCTGCGACGACCCCGGCCTGTGCGGCCCGTCACGCGGGATTGATCGGCGCGCATTAAGCAGCGGTGAACCGAAACCGGCTTTCCTGCGTAATCACTGCGTCAGGAAAGGAGACCCCTGCATGTTCCGCTATCTGACCTTATTGCTGTTGGCTGCCGCGCCCGCTTGGGCCGATGGCTATGTGCCGGTGCGCGACCGCACCGAATTCATGCGGCTGGTCGAAGGCCGCCAGTTGCGCATCGCGCTTTATGGGCTGGGCTTGAATGTCTTGCCCAATGGCCGGATCGAAGGCGAGGCGATGGGCTGGTCCATTACCGGCACCTGGAAATGGCAGGATGGCTATTTCTGCCGCGAGATGGACTGGTCGGGCAAGGCCATCCCCTTCGACTGCCAGTTGGTCGAAGTGCGCGGCGATCAACTGCGCTTTACCGTTGATCGCGGCGCGGGCCAGTCTGCGGCCTTCCGTTTGCGTTGAACGCTGGTTGCAGGGCGCGCGGTCAGAAATCGACCGCGATCCCTTTCTTTTCCCAATCCCCGAAGCGCACGGCTTCGGGTCCGTCGCGCCCACCCAGTTCGGGCGGCAGGGTCATGGGCTTTGCGGCCTTGCGGCGTTCTTCGGCCTCGGCCAGGGCGCGCAATGCCTCGGGCGGCAGGTCGGGGCGCGGGGCGTCGGAATCTTGGGTCATGGCAGCTTTCCTTGCGGGGCGGTCCATCCTGATATAGGGCGCGGAACGCGCAAGGCTCAAGGGATGATGGCAATGGCGAAATCGGCGGCACATTCGGCACGGGCGGCAGCGGTTGAAATCCTGTGTCTGGTGCTGGGCGAAGGGGCGCTGTTGGGTCAGACTGACCCGGTGCTGGCCGGGCTGGAGCCGGGCGAGCGGGCGCGGGCCCAACGTCTGGCCGCCGAAGTGCTGCGTCATGTCGAACCCGCCGACCGGGTGCTGAAGCCCCATCTGCGCAAGGCGCCGCCGCTTTGGGTGCTGAATGTGCTGCGGCTGGCCGTGGTGGAACTTGCGGCCGGCACCGCCGCGCATGGCGTAGTGAATGAAGCCGTATCGCTTGTCCGCGCCGACCGTCGGCAGGGGCCGCTGGCCGGGCTTGTGAATGCGGTGCTGCGCAAGGTTGCAGCGACAGAGGCACCCTTTGCCAAGTTTCCGCCGCAGCGCCTGCCGTTCTGGCTGCGCAAGCCGCTGGTCGATCTGTGGGGGCGCGAGGTGGTCAGCACCATCGAGGCCGTGCAGGCCAAGGCCCCGCCGCTGGATCTGACCCCGCGCCCGGGCCGCGTTGTCGATTTGCCGGGGGCTGAACTGCTGCCGACCGGCAGTTTGCGTCTGGCGCAAAGCGGGCAGGTCTCTGCCTTGCCGGGCTATGCGGCGGGGGATTGGTGGGTGCAGGATGCCGCCGCCGCGCTGGCTGTGCCGTTGCTGGGGGCAGGGCCGGGGGACCGGGTGCTGGACCTGTGCGCAGCCCCGGGGGGCAAGACATTGCAGCTTGCCGCAGCTGGGGCCGATGTCACGGCGCTGGATATATCAGAGCCACGGTTGGCGCGGCTGCATGAAAATCTGGCGCGAACCGGTCTTTCTGCGCGGGTTGTGGCGGCGGACGCGCTGACTTGGCAACCCGATGCTGCCTTTGATGCCATCCTGCTGGATGCCCCCTGTTCGGCCACCGGCACCATCCGCCGCCATCCCGACCTGCCTTTCGTCAAGGATGGGGCCGAGCTGGAAACGCTGCTGCCGCTGCAGGCAGCACTGATCGACCGGGCCTTGGCTTGGCTCAAACCCGGTGGGGTACTGGTCTATTGCACCTGTTCGCTGCTGCCCGATGAGGGCGAGGCGCAACTGGCCGCCGCCCTTGCCCGCCATGCCGACTTGCGGGTGGAGGACCATCTGCCCCAAGGCGTGCCCGAGGCCTGGCGCGCGGCGGGTGGTGGCCTGCGGCTGCGGCCCGATTACTGGGCCGAGCGGGGCGGGATGGACGGGTTCTTCATGGCGCGGTTGCGTCGTCAAGCTGCCTGATCAGCCCCGGCAGTTGGGCGTAATCGTCAAACGCGGCAATGGGCGCCAGCGTATCGACCGGCGATCTGCGATAGCCTTCGGTATAGAGCAGGAAGGGCAGCCGGGCGTGGCGGGCGGTTTCGGCATCGACTTCGCTATCGCCGACAAAAAGCGCGGGGCCGCCCCCCAGCATGATCTGCGCCTTCAGCAGCGGTGCCGGATCGGGCTTGCGCACGGCAAGGGAATCGCCGCCGATCACCACCGGAAAGAACCGCGCCAACCCCGTCCGGGCCAGAACAGATCGGGTTGGCGCCAAGGGTTTGTTGGTGCAAAGGCCCAGCCTTGCGCCCCGCGCCTGCAACGCATCAAGCGCCGCAATCACCCCTGGGTAAACCTGCGTCATGCCATGGGCGGTTTCGTAATCCTGCAGGAATTCCGTCAGCACCGATTGGAACAGGGGGCCGTCATGCGGCAAGCCGCGTGATTCGAGCGCGCGGGCAATCAGATTGGGCGCGCCGCGCCCGACAAAGCCATGCACCTGCGCCAGCGTGAAGGGCGGCCAGCCATGGCCTGCAAAGCAGCGGTTTACGGCGGCGTGAATATCCGGGGCGCTGTCGATCAGCGTGCCATCCAGATCGAAAATCACCGAAACCATGATCTGCCCTCCCCGTTCGGCCCTGCGGCGGCACAGTGGCGGAAAGGCCCGGTGGCGTCCAGCGCCCTGGCTGTGGCGGGCTGACACGGGCTTTTGCGGTGACAGCCCGGCCTTGCGCCGCTATGGTGCCCGCCAAAGACCCCTTATGGGGCGGACAGGCGATTGCGGTCAGGTGAGTGGGGCATGACAGGCGTAGCGCGCAGCGCATGGTGGGCCGAGGCATGGGTGCAGGCGATGAACCGTCTGGCTGCGCGCCGTGCCGCCAAGGCCCCGCCTGCAGCGGGGTTTATCAGCCAGCCTGAACCGCGTACCATCGGGCTGTTTGCCCGTGGCAAGCAGTTGGTGGCGGGCAATTTCCTGTTCGCGGGCCATCTGATCGAAGCGCCGGGGCAGGATATCTGGGATATTCCGCGCCCTTCTCCGGCCTTTGAAGCCGAATTGCAGGGTTTTGCATGGCTGGATGATCTGGCGGCTGTAGGCGATCCGGCGGCAAGGCGGCGGGCGCAGGATTGGACGTTTGGCTGGATAGACCGGCATGGCCGGGGGCAGGGCGGCGGATGGTCCCCCGAACTGACCGGGCGGCGTCTGATCCGCTGGATCAACCATGCCATCCTGCTGCTGGCGGCGCAGGATCGGGACCGGGCGCTGGCCTATTACCACTCGCTGTCGCAGCAGACGGCCTTTCTGGCGGCGCGCTGGCATACCGCCATCCCGGGCCTGCCCCGGTTCGAGGCGCTGACCGGCCTGATCTATGCCGGGCTCGCGCTGATCGGGATGGAGGATCACGTCGATCCGGCAGCGGCGGCGCTGGCCCGCGAATGCGACCGCGAGGTGGATGCCGGGGGCGGCATCCCCACCCGCAACCCCGAAGAACTGCTGGAGGTGTTCACCCTGCTGACATGGGCGGCACAGGCGCTTTCGGATGCGGGCCGCATCGTGCCTGCGGCGCATCTGGCGGCGATTGAACGCATTGCCCCCACGCTGCGGGCGCTGCGCCATGCCGATGGCGGTCTGGCGCGCTTTCATGGGGGGGGGCGTGGGTTGGAAGGGCGGCTGGATCACGCTTTGGCCAGTTCCGGCGTCAAGCCCGTGGCGCATCCGGGGCTGGCCATGGGCTTTACCCGGCTTTCTTCGGGGCGCACCTCGATTCTGGTCGATACCGCCGATCCGCCGGTCGGACGCGCCGGGGCTTCGGCCCATGCCTCGACACTGGCATTCGAGCTGACTTCCGGGCGGCGGCCCATGGTGGTCAGTTGCGGCACAGGTGCGCCTTTCGGGGCCGACTGGCACCGCGCCAGCCGGGCCACACAAAGCCATTCCACCCTGTGCATCGACGGTTTTTCCTCGTCTCGTTTTGCACATGACGGGCGCGAGGTGCTGGAAGACCGCGCGACCCTGACGGCCCTGCAATCGGGGCAGACCGAAGAGGGCGCCCATGTGCTGGCCGGGCATGATGGCTGGCGCAAGACCCATGGGCTGGTGCATCTGCGCGACCTGACGCTGGGCCGTGACGGCCGCCATCTGGCCGGAACCGATGCACTGCTGGCCGAGACGACGGCCGACCGCGACCGGCTGGCAGCTGTGTTGAGGCGTGGCCGACAAAGTGTCGGCTTTGCGATCCGCTTCCATCTGCACCCTGATGCGGATGCCGAGATCGACATGGGCGGGACCGCTGTTTCGGTCGCCTTGCGGTCGGGGGAAATCTGGGTGTTCCGCCATGACGGACAGGCGAAACTGTCGCTGGACCCTTCGGTCTATCTGGAAAAGGGGCGGTTGATGCCGCGTGCGACAAAACAGATCGTGCTGAGCGGCATTTTGCAGGGATTCGAGACTCGGATCGGCTGGACCTTGGCGAAGGCACAGGATACTCCGCTGGCCATCCGCGACCTCGACCGGGAAGACCCGTTGTCCCGCCCCTGACTCAGGAGAGCCCCATGCACCACCCTGCGCAATCCGTGAATCTTGTCCATGTCGGGCGTGCATTATTATCGGTGTCCGACAAGACCGGGCTGCTGGATCTGGCCCGCGCCCTTGTGGCGATGGGGGTGGAACTGGTTTCGACTGGCGGCACGGCCACTGCCCTGCGTGAGGGCGGCCTGCCGGTGCGCGATGTGGCCGAGCTGACCGGCTTCCCCGAAATGATGGATGGCCGGGTGAAGACCCTGCACCCGATGGTGCATGGCGGGTTGCTGGCCTTGCGCGATGATGACGAACATCTGGTGGCCATGGCCGCCCATGGGATCGAGCCGATCGACCTGCTGGTGGTGAACCTTTATCCCTTCGAACAGACCGTGGCGCGCGGGGCCAACTACGCCGATTGCATCGAGAATATCGATATCGGCGGCCCCGCCATGATCCGTGCCGCATCGAAAAACCACAAATTCGTCAACGTCATCACCGATCCGCAGGATTACGACACACTGCTGGCCGAGATGAAGGCGAATAATGGGGCAACCAGCTATGCCTTCCGCCAGCGTCTTGCGCTGACCGCCTATAGCCGCACCGCCGCCTATGATGCCGCGGTGTCGGCCTGGATGGCGGGTGCGCTCAAGGAAGAGGCCCCGCGCCGCCGCGCCTTTGCGGGCCAGATCGCGCAAACCCTGCGCTATGGCGAAAACCCGCATCAGAAGGCCGCCTTCTACACCGATGGCACCCAACGCCCCGGTGTGGCCACGGCGCAGCAATGGCAGGGCAAGGAACTGTCCTACAACAACATCAACGACACCGACGCCGCCTTTGAACTGGTGGCCGAATTCGACCCGGCACAAGGCCCGGCCTGCGCCATCATCAAACATGCCAACCCCTGCGGCGTGGCGAGCGGGGCCACCATGGCCGAGGCTTACGCCCGCGCCTTTGATTGCGACCGCACCTCCGCCTTTGGCGGCATCATCGCGCTGAACCAGCCGCTGGATGAGGCCACCGCCCGCGCCATCACCGAAATCTTCACCGAAGTCGTCATCGCCCCCGGCGCCTCGCCAGAGGCCCGCGCGGTCTTTGCCGCAAAGAAGAACCTGCGCCTCCTGACCACCGACCGCCTGCCCGACCCCCGCGCCAAGGGGCTGGCCTGGAAACAGGTGGCGGGCGGCTTCCTCGTGCAAGACCGCGACAATGGCACCATCCTACCCGCCGACCTCAAGGTCGTGACAAAGCGCCAGCCGACCGAGGCCGAGCTGCGCGACCTGATGTTCGCCTGGACCGTGGCGAAACACGTCAAATCCAACGCCATCATCTATGTGAAAGACGGCGCGACCGTCGGCGTGGGCGCCGGGCAAATGAGCCGGGTGGACAGCACCCGCATCGCTGCCCGCAAATCGCAAGACATGGCCGAGGCGATCGGCACCACCAGCCCGCTCACCCATGGCTCGGTTGTGGCCTCTGACGCCTTCTTCCCCTTCGCGGATGGTCTGATCACCGCCGCCGAGGCAGGCGCCACCGCCATCATCCAGCCCGGCGGGTCCATGCGCGACGATGAGGTCATTGCAGCCGCCGATGCGCGCGGTCTTGCCATGGTCTTCACCGGTATGCGCCATTTCCGGCACTGATGCCCATGCGCCGCGTTGCCCTGATCGCCCTTGCCATCTTCGTGCTGGACCAGATCACCAAGATCGCGGTGGTCTTTGGGCTGGACCTGAAAACCCGTGGGGAAATCGATGTTCTGCCCCCCCTGCTGAATTTCCGCATGGCGTGGAATCAGGGGGTGAATTTCGGCCTTTTCGCCTCGGGCACCGAATGGGTGCGGTGGGGGCTGATTGTCTTGTCGCTGGTGATCGTGGCCTGGGTCTGGCGCTGGACGGCCAAGGCCGGGCACGGCCCGCTGGCGCGGGCAAGCGCGGGGGTTCTGATTGGCGGCGCGCTTGGCAATGTCGTGGATCGCGTGGCCTATGGTGCGGTGGCCGATTTTCTCAACATGTCCTGCTGCGGCATTGAAAATCCCTATGCTTTCAACGTGGCCGATATTGCGATCTTTGCCGGGGCCATCGGCCTTGTGCTGTTCACGGGGCCGGATGTGCCTGCGCGCAAGTCACGCCGAAAGACCCCGTGACGGCGCTGGCACTTTGCGCTAAAGACGGTCAGGACGGGTTGTCGGGAGTTGTTCATGCAGGCTGATCGCGGGGCCATCGGGGCGGGTGCGCTGGCACTGGTGCTGCTGCTTGCAGGTTGCGGCGGCAGCAAGGAGCCCAACCTGATGAATGTGCGCGCCAATACGAATGGGCCGGATGAATTCGCCATCCTGCCGCCCAAGCCGCTGGAAATGCCGGAAAATCTGTCTGCGCTGCCGACGCCTACACCGGGCGGCAGCAACCGCACAGATCCGACGCCCGAAGCTGATGCGATTGTCGCCTTGGGTGGCAATCCGACTGCGGGGGGTAACGATGCGGCGCTGGTGGCCCATGCTACCCGGCATGGCGTCGATCCCGGGATCCGTGGCGAACTCGCCGCCGCCGATCTGGAATATCGTCGCAAGAATGACGGCCGGCTGCTGGAAAAGCTGTTCAACGTGAACGTCTATTACCGCGCCTACAAGCCGCAGTCGCTTGATCAGCATGCCGAGCTGGAATACTGGCGCCGCCGCATGGCCGGCAACCCTTCTGCTCCGCCCAAGGGCGTTGAAAAAGATCGGTAAACTTCGCGTCAGACCGGTTGACCCCGGCGCGTCACTGCGTAGCTCTTGACGCAGGGCATGGGGAGACTGACATGCAAGTACAGGTTCGGGCTCTGGCGCTGATTGCCGGGCTGGCGGCAACGCCCGGCATGGCTGCCGAGGTGACGGATTTCACGCTCGACAACGGGTTGCAGGTGGTGGTGATCGAGGATCACCGTGCGCCGGTGGCGGTTCAGATGATCTGGTACAGGGTGGGCGCGGCGGATGAACCTGCGGGCCATTCCGGCATCGCGCATTTCTTTGAACATCTGATGTTCAAGGCGACTGACGACATGGCGGCGGGCGCGTTTTCCGATACCGTCGAACTGCAGGGGGGCGAGGACAACGCCTTCACCAGTTGGGATTATACCGCCTATTTTCAGCGTGTTGCCGCTGACCGGCTTGATCTGATGATGAAGCTTGAGGCCGACCGGATGCGCGACCTGCTGCTGACGGATGAGGTCGTCGCCACCGAACGCAGCGTGATTCTGGAAGAACGCAATCAACGCGTGGACAGCGATCCGGGCAGCCTGTTCACCGAACAGCTTCGGGCGGCGCAGTATCTCAATCACCCTTACGGGATTCCGATCATCGGTTGGCGGCATGAGATCGAGGCGCTGGACCGGGCAGATGCCGAAGCCTTCTACCGCACCTTCTATGCCCCCAACAATGCAGTGCTGATTGTTGCGGGCGACGTGACGCCTGATGCCGTCCGCGCCATGGCCGAAACCCATTACGGCCCGTTGGCCCCCACCGTCGATCTGCCCACGCGCAGCCGCCCCGTAGAACCGCCGCAACTGGCGGAACGGCGGCTGGAAATGCGCGATGCGCGTGTATCAGAGCCATTTCTCATGCGCAGCTATCTGGCACCAAACCGTCGGTCGGGCGATCAGCGCGAAGCGGCGGCGCTGGTCTATCTGGCCGAATTACTGGGCGGATCGGGCACCACAAGCCTGATGGCGCGTGCGCTGCAATTCGATGATCCGAAGGCGGTCTATTCCTATGCCTATTTCGACGGATCGGCACTGGACAGCGGGCTGTTTCATCTGGGTCTGCTGCCCCTGCCGAATGTGACCCCATCCGAAGCCGAGGCCGCTATGGACAAGGTGGTTGCCGATTTTCTGGCCACCGGTCCGGATCCGGCCGCATTCGAGCGCATCAAGACCCAGTTGCGAGCCGCTGAAATCTATGCGCTGGACGATGTGGACGGTCTGGCCCGCCGGTATGGCGAGGCGCTGACAACCGGCCTGACGGTGGCAGATGTGCAGGAATGGCCAAAGGTTCTGCAAGAGGTCACCCCCGATGACGTGATGGCCGCCGCCCGCAAGGTGCTGGATCGCCGCAATGCCGTGACCGGTTGGCTGCTGCCCGAGGAGACTGCGCAATGATCTGGCGTCTGGTAGCCCTGTTCACCCTGATGGCTCTGCCGCTTCGGGCAGAAATTGACATCCGCGAGGTCACATCGCCCGGCGGCATCAAGGCCTGGCTGGTAGAGGATCATTCGATCCCCTTTACCGCGCTGGAAATCCGCTTTCAGGGCGGCACGTCGCTGGATGCGCCGGGCAAGCGCGGTGCGGTCAACCTGATGACCGGACTGATCGAAGAAGGCGCGGCCGAGATGGACGCGCAGGGGTTTGCCACGGCGCGCGATGCCTTGGCCGCCGAGTTCCGGTTTTCCGCCTCGGTGGACGCGCTGTCGGTTTCGGCGCGGATGTTGACCGAAAACCGTGACCGTGCTGCCGAATTGCTGCGCCTTGCCCTTGTGGCACCCCGATTTGATGCCGACGCGCTGGAACGGGTGCGCGGTCAGGTTCTGGCTGGCCTGCGAAGTGCCGAAAAGGACCCAGGCGAAATCGCCGCGCGGCTGTTTGATGCCCAGGCCTTTGGCGATCATCCCTATGGCAGTTCTGGCGATGGCACTGTGGACAGCGTGACGGCACTGACTCGCGATGACATTCTGGCGGCCCATAAGGGGGCGCTGGCGCGGGATCGGGTTTATGTGGCGGCGGTGGGTGACATTACCGCCGCGCAGTTGGGCAGCCTGCTGGATCATCTGCTGCGCGACCTGCCCGCCACGGGCACACCGCTGCCAGCTATGGCTCAGGTCGGGCTGACCGGCGGCGTTACGGTGCAGGACTTCCCAACGCCGCAGGCTGTGGTGCGCTTTGGCCAGACTGGTATTGAACGCGATGACCCGGATTACTTTGCCGCATTCGTGTTGAATGAGGTTCTGGGGGGGAGCCGCTTCGGGTCGCGCCTGATGGAGGAATTGCGCGAAAAGCGCGGGCTGACCTATGGCGTCGGCACCTATCTGGCCGATTACGATCAGGCCGATCTGCTGATCGGGCAATTCGCGACCGACAATCGCACGGCAGTCGAGGCCGTGGCCATCCTGCAGGCGGAATGGGCAAGAGCGGCGCAGGGCGTGACCGAAGCCGAATTGCAAGCCGCCAAAACCTATCTGACCGGGGCCTATCCGCTGCGCTTCGATGGCAATGGCACCATCGCCAATATCCTTGTCGGGATGCAGATGTCGGGCTTTTCGGCGGATTATCCCAAGACCCGCAATGCGAAGGTCGAGGCCGTGACTCTGGAAGATGTGGCCCGTGTGGCGGCGCGGCTGATCCGACCAGATGCGCTGCGGGTGGTCGTGGTGGGGCAGCCCGAAGGGCTGCAATCCACGCCGTAGCCCATGGCCGAATCTATGCCCCCATGCTAGCTATGGGGGCATGATGCTTGACACCCCCAACATGACGCGGCCGGTCATCCGGCAACTGGACGAAAGTGCCATCAACCGCATCGCCGCGGGCGAGGTGGTGGAACGTCCGGCCTCGGCGGTGAAGGAGTTGGTGGAGAATGCGCTGGATGCAGGTGCGCGGCGCATCACTGTTGATTACGCCGATGGGGGCAAGACCCTGATCCGGGTGACGGATGATGGCTGCGGCATGACGGCGGATGATCTGCCGCTGGCCCTGTCGCGTCACGCCACGTCCAAGATTGACGGGTCGGATCTGCTGAATATCCGCAGTTTCGGATTTCGGGGCGAAGCCCTGCCCAGCCTTGGCGCAGTGGGACGACTGACCATCACCTCGCGCGCCGAAGGGTTCGATGGCGTCAGCCTGACAGTCGAAGGCGGGCGGATGGGCGCCTTGCGCCCGGCCGCGCTTGGCCGGGGCACGGTGGTCGAATTGCGTGACCTGTTCTTTGCGACGCCTGCGCGGCTGAAGTTCATGCGGTCGGACCGGGCCGAGATGGGGGCGATTGCCGATGTTGTCAAACGTCTGGCACTGGCCGAACCGCATGTGGGTTTCACCCTGCGCGATGTGTCCGGCGGGGGGGAGGGGCGCGTGGTGTTTCGCGCCGATCCCGAGAATGGTGATTTCTTCGACGCATTACATGGACGTTTGGCGCGTGTCATTGGCGCAGATTTCACAGATAATGCGTTGCGCATCGACCTTGATCGCGAAGGGATGCGGCTGGTGGGTTATGCAGCCCTGCCGACCTATTCGCGCGGGTCTTCGGTGGCGCAGTTCCTGTTCGTCAACGGTCGTCCGGTGCTGGACAAGATGCTGTTCGGGGCCCTGCGCGCAGCCTATATGGATGTGCTGAGCCGTGACCGGCACCCGGCAGCGGTGCTGAACGTGATCTGCGATCCCGACCGTGTGGATGTGAACGTGCATCCGGCCAAGGCTGAAGTGCGCTTCCGCGAACCGGCGCTGATCCGCGGGATGTTCGTTTCAGGTCTGCGTCTGGCGCTGACAGGGGCGGGGCATCGGGCGTCGGATACCGTGGCGACCGAAACCCTGCAGGCATTTCGCGCTGAACCCATGGTGCCATCGGCACCGCCACGCATCTATCAGATGGATCGGCCCAGCCAGACCAGCCTGTCACGCGCCTTTGCCGCGCAGGCCCCCGACTTTGGCTTTGCCGAGGCCCCGGCGGCCCGGGTGGAACCTGCGCGAGCCGAACCCGATCTGACCGAACGCCCGCTGGGCGCGGCGCGGGCGCAGGTGCATGAGAATTACATCATCGCCCAAACCGCGCGCGGCATGGTGATTGTGGATCAGCACGCGGCCCACGAACGGCTGGTCTATGAACGGCTGAAGGCGCAGGCGGCGGAACGGGGCATTGCCGCGCAGGCCTTGCTGATCCCGGAAATCGTTGAACTTTCGGTGGCTGATGCGGCGCGGTTGCTCGACCGGGCCGAAGAACTGGCCGAACTTGGTCTGGTGATCGAGCCCTTTGGCGGCACTGCCGTTGCTGTACGCGAAACACCCGCCCTTCTGGGCCGGGTGGATGCGGCGGCACTGATCCGCGACATTGTCGATGATCTGGCCGATCTGGGGGCGTCTGATCGGCTGAAGGGGCGGATTGACGCGGTGCTGAGTCGGATGGCCTGCCATGGATCGGTGCGATCCGGCCGCCAGATGCGGGCCGAGGAAATGAACGCGCTGCTGCGCGAGATGGAGGCGACACCGATGTCGGGCCAGTGCAACCATGGCCGCCCCACCTATGTGGAGCTGAAACTGGCCGATATCGAAAAGCTGTTCGGGCGCAGATGATCCGCATCGGCACACTCGAACTTGCCTGGACAGACCCGGTGGTGCTGGGGCTTGGGGCCATTGTCGCGCTTCTGGTGATCTTGCTGCTGCTGGTGTTGCGCGTGGTTGGGCGGTCTGCACAGCCCGTGGTGCAGGAACTGGGCTGGATGAGCCAGCGGGTGCAGGCGCTGGCCGAAGGGCAGGAGCGGCTCGCGGGCGGGCTGCACCATGTTTCGGAAACCCAGGCCGTCAGCCAGACCGCGATGCTGCAGATGATGGAACAGCGTCTGGCCGAGGTGCAGCGCCAGATGGGCGAAAACCTGCAAGGATCGGCCATGCGCACGGCGCGATCCTTGGGCGAGTTGCAGCAAAGGCTGGAAACCATCGACAAGGCGCAGGCCAATATCGAGAAACTGTCCGGCAATGTGCTGAGTTTGCAGGACATCCTGTCCAACAAGCAGACTCGGGGTGCCTTTGGCGAGATTCAGTTACATGATATTGTGCTGAAGGCGCTGCCGTCGGACAGCTATACGATGCAGGCCACCCTGTCGAACGGGCGGCGGGCGGATTGCCTGATCCATCTGCCCAATCCGCCGGGGCCAATTGTGGTAGACAGCAAATTCCCGCTTGAGGCCTATGAGGCGCTGCGCCGGGCCCAGAGCCAGCCCGAACTGGACGCTGCGGCGCGGTTCTTGCGGCAATCGGTGCGGACCCATATCCGCGCCATTGCCGAACGCTATGTGATCGAAGGGGAAACGGCGGATGGGGCGCTGATGTTTCTGCCATCCGAGGCGGTCTATGCCGAACTGCACGCCAATTTCCCCGATCTGGTGCGCGAAGGCTTTGCAGCAAAGGTCTGGATCGTGTCGCCCACGACCTGCATGGCGGTGCTGAACACCATGCGCGCGGTCCTGAAAGATGCCCGGATGCGCGAACAGGCCGGGGCAATCCGCAAGGAACTGGCGATGCTTTATCAGGATCTGACGCGCCTGGGCGACCGGGTAGCCAATCTGGATCGCCATTTCGGACAGGCGGCGAAGGACATCGACGAAATCAAGATCAGCGCCGAAAAGGCGGGCAAGCGCGCCCGCCGCCTGGACAATTTCGATTTCGAGGAACTGGCCCCCGAAACCACGCCATTGATCGGGCAATAGGTTACAGCAGGGCTGCGACGGCCCGCGCGAAGGCGGCGGCGATCCGGTCGCGATTGCGGTGGCGCCCGGCTTGTACCAGATGCGCGCCCGAAGCCCAGACATCGGCCACGGCAATATCGCGGCCAAAGACCCACCGGTCGATCAAGCGGTCGGCCGCAGTGGGCAGGCCCACGGGATCATGCAGCGCAACCAGATCGGCCGGTGCGCCCGGTGCGATCTGCGGCGCAGGTGCGCCAAGTGCCTGCGCGCCACCGGCAAGGCTGGCCCGAAGCAAGGCGCCGCCAGTTGACCCTTCGCCCCCCGCCAACAGGTTGCGCTGGCGGTGAAACAGGCGCTGGCCATATTCCAGCAGACGCAATTCGCCCGACGCGGTGATTTCGACATTGCTGTCGGTGCCAATGCCGATGCGCCCGCCTTCGGCCAGATAATCCACTGCCGGGAAAAGACCGTCGCCCAGATTGGCCTCGGTCACAGGGCAGAGCCCCACCACGGCACCCGAGGTGGCGATGCCCTTGCGCTCGGCATCGGTCAGGTGGGTGGCATGGATCAGGCACCAGCGGGCATCGACTGGTTGATGCGCCAGCAGCCATTCCACCGGGCGCTGGCCCGAATGGCGGAGACTGTCGGCCACCTCGCGCTGCTGTTCTGAGATGTGAATGTGGACTGGCCCTTCGGGATGCGCTCGCAGCAGCGCATCCAGTTCCGGCCCCGTGGCGGCGCGCAGCGAATGGGGCGCGATGCCCAGCCGGTCGAGCGGGCGGGTGATCGCGCCGTGCAGCGTTTCGGTCAGCCGTGCAAAGGTGTCCAGATCATGGATGAACCGGCGCTGTCCTTCATTCGGGGCAGTCCCGCCAAAATCGGAATGGGCGTAAAACACCGGAAGATGCGTCAGGTTGATGCCGGTTTCCGTCGCCGCAGCCAGGATGCGGCGCGACATTTCGGCGGGATCGGCATAGGCCCGGCCATCGCGGTCGTGATGCAGGTAATGGAATTCACCCACTCGGGTGAAACCCGCCTCCAGCATTTCGACATAGGCCATTTCGGCAATCGCCTGCATGCCCTCCGGCGAAACCCCAAGCGCGAAACGATACATCATGTCGCGCCATGTCCAGAAACTGTCGGCTGAAGGGCCGCGGGATTCGGCCAGCGCCGACATGCCGCGTTGAAAGGCGTGGGAATGCAGGTTGGGCAGACCCGGGACCAGTGCCGCGACCTTGCAATCCTCATTTCCGGGCTGGCTGTCCGGTGTGACCGAGGCAATCCGGTCGCCATCCAGCACCAGCCGCACATCGCTGCCCCAACCATCGGGCAACAAGGCCGTCTGCGCAAAGATTGCTGTCATCGCATCCTCCCTCTGGCCCGAAAAGGGCTTCCCTTTGGTCGTTTTATGTATATACTTATTTGCATCCAGAGGGAAGGGGCGATGCAGATGCCGGGGGCCGAAAAACCTGCGACCGTATGGAAGAATGCGCTGATTTTCACGGGCGAAAGCCCGCAGGCCTTGCTGCAGATGGGTGCGATTCGGGCCGAGGCCGGGCGCATCGTCGCGATCGGGCAGGTGGATGAGGACGGCGCGGAATTAGTGGATTGCGGCGGGCGGCTGGTGACGCCGGCACTGATCGATTGCCACACCCATCTGGTCTATGCCGGGAACCGGGCGCGCGAATTCGAAATGCGGCTGGAAGGTGCCAGCTATGCCGAGATCGCGGCGGCGGGCGGTGGGATCGTTTCCACCATGCGCGCCACGCGCGAAGCATCGGTTGATGATCTTGTCGCCGCCAGCTTGCCCCGGCTGGATGCGCTGCTGGCCGAAGGCGTCGGTACTGTAGAAATCAAGTCGGGCTATGGCCTGTCGGTCGAGGCCGAGATGAACATGCTGCGCGCGGCGCGGCGGTTGGAAAGCCTGCGCCCGGTGCGGGTGAAAACGACATGGCTGGCCGCCCATGCCCTGCCGCCCGAATATCGGGATGATCGCGCGGGCTATATGGATCAGGTGGTTCTGGCCGGTCTGGAGGCCGCCCATGCCGAAGGTCTTGTCGATGCGGTGGACGGGTTCTGCGAACATCTGGCCTTCACCCCTGCCGAGATTGCCCTTGTGTTTGACCGGGCGCAGGCGCTTGGCCTGCCGGTCAAGCTGCATGCGGAACAGTTGTCGCATCAGGGCGGGGCGGCCCTGGTGGCGGCGCGGCACGGGCTTTCGGCGGATCATGTGGAATATCTGACCGATGCCGATGCCCGTGCCATGGCGGCGGCGGGAACGGTGGCTGTGCTGTTGCCCGGGGCATTCTACATGCTGCGCGAAACGCAGGCCCCCCCGGTGGCGGCCCTGCGTGCGGCGGGATGCACGATGGCGGTTTCCACCGATGCCAATCCGGGCACGTCGCCCATGACATCGCTGCTGATGGCCATGAACATGGCGGCAGTGCTGTTCGGGCTGACTGTCGCCGAAACCCTGCACGGCACCACCGGCGCTGCGGCCAAAGCCTTGGGATTACAGCAGGAGACCGGCGTTCTGCGGCCCGGGCTTTCGGCCGATCTGGCCATCTGGAACGCAGCCAGCCCGGCCGAACTGGTAAACCCCATCGGCTTCAAACCGCTGCATTCCCGCTATTTCAAAGGACGGAAGGTCTGACATGACGCGTATTCTTACCCCGGGTCAGGTAACTCTGGCCGATCTGGAAGCGATCTATTGGGACGGCACGCCCGTGCGGCTGGACCCGTCGGCCCATGCCGGGATTGACCGTTCTGCCGCACGGATTGCCGAGGTCGCGGCGGGGGATGCGCCGGTTTATGGTGTGAACACCGGATTTGGCAAACTGGCCTCGATCCGGATCGACCGGGCTGATGTGGCGACCCTGCAGCGCAACCTGATCCTGTCGCATTGCTGCGGTGTGGGCGATCCGCTGCCCGAGGCGGTGGTGCGGTTGATCCTGACGCTGAAGCTGTTGTCGCTGGGGCGCGGGGCTTCGGGGGTGCGGCGGTCACTGGTGGACCTGATCGAAGGGATGCTGCAGAAGGGCGTGTTGCCGGTGATCCCGGAGAAGGGATCGGTCGGGGCATCGGGCGATCTTGCGCCGCTGGCGCATATGACGGCCGTAATGCTGGGCCATGGCGAGGCGATGGTGCATGGCCGGCGCCTGCCAGGGGCTGAGGCGCTGCGGTCGGTCGGATTGGAGCCCATGGCTTTGCAGGCCAAAGAGGGGTTGGCGCTGATCAACGGCACGCAGGTCTCGACCGCGCTGGCGCTGGTGGGGCTGTTCCGCGCGGTGCGTGCGTTGAAAACTGCCATCGTGACCGGGGCGCTGTCCACTGATGCGGCCATGGGATCGACGGCCCCCTTCCTTGCCGAAATCCACACCTTGCGCGGCCATGCGGGCCAGATCGAGGTGGCTGCGGCGTTGCGGGCGTTGATGGACGGATCGGGCATCCGTGCGTCGCATTCCGAAAACGACGAACGGGTGCAAGACCCCTATTGCCTGCGCTGCCAGCCGCAGGTCGATGGTGCCTGTCTGGATGTGCTGCGTCAGGCGGCCCGGACCTTGGAAATCGAGGCCAATGCCGCAACCGACAACCCGCTGGTGCTGAGCGATGGGCAGGTTGTGTCAGGCGGCAACTTCCATGCCGAGCCGGTAGCACTTGCTGCGGACATGATCGCGCTGGCCGTCGCCGAGATTGGCGCAATTGCGCAGCGGCGCATTGCGCTGCTGGTCGATCCGGCGCTCAGCTACGGCTTGCCGGGTTTCCTGACGCCGAAGCCGGGCCTGAATTCCGGTCTGATGATCGCCGAAGTCACGACGGCGGCGCTGATGAGCGAAAACAAGCAGATGGCGCATCCGGCCTCGATCGACTCCACGCCGACGAGTGCCAATCAGGAAGACCATGTCTCCATGGCCTGCCATGGTGCCCGCCGCTTGCTGCCGATGACCCAGAACCTGTTCTGGATTCTTGGGGTCGAAGCGATGATGGGCGCACAGGGCGTGGAACTGCGCGCGCCGCATGAAACCTCGCCCCGGCTGCTGGCGGTGAAGGCGGCCATTCGCGCCCGTATCGCACCCTTGGCCGAAGATCGCTTCATGGGCGACGACATGGCCGCGGGCGGAGACATTGTTGCCGGTGGTGCCCTGATCGCAGCGGCGGGTGCCGAAATCCTGCCCGGCCTTGTGGCCTGACCCCGAACCCTTTTGCCCCGAAGAGGTGCCCGATGACCGATCCGACCAGAAATCCCCGCCACAATGCCCGCGACATCTATCCGCCGACCGGCACGACGCTGAACGCGAAGAGCTGGCTAACCGAGGCGCCTTTGCGGATGCTGATGAACAACCTGCACCCCGATGTGGCGGAAAACCCGCATGAGCTGGTGGTCTATGGCGGCATTGGCCGCGCAGCCCGTACCTGGGAAGATTTCGACCGTATCGTCGCCACGCTGAAAGACCTTGAAGCGGACGAAACGCTCGTGGTGCAATCGGGCCGTCCGGTGGCGGTGGTGAAGACGCATGCAGACGCGCCGCGTGTGCTGATTGCCAATTCCAACCTTGTGCCGCATTGGGCGAACTGGGACCATTTCAACGAATTGGATCGCAAGGGCCTGATGATGTATGGCCAGATGACCGCCGGGTCCTGGATCTATATCGGTACGCAGGGCATTGTTCAGGGCACCTATGAAACCTTTGCCGAGGCCGGCCGCCAGCATTACGGCGGCAGCCTGAAGGGCAAATGGATCCTGACCGGGGGCTTGGGCGGCATGGGCGGCGCGCAACCGCTTGCTGCGGTGATGGCGGGGGCCTGCTGTCTGGCGGTGGAATGTGATGAAACCCGCGCCGATTTCCGTATCCGCACCCGCTATTGCGATGAAAAGACCCATTCGCTGGACGAAGCGCTGGCCATGATCGACCGCTGGACCCGTGCGGGCGAGGCGAAATCGGTGGCGCTGATCGGCAATGCCGCCGAAATCTTCCCGGAAATCTATGCGCGGATGAAAGCGGGCGGAATGCGCCCCGACATCGTGACCGACCAGACATCGGCGCATGATCCGGTGCATGGCTATCTGCCGATTGGCTGGACGGTGGGCGAATGGCGCGCGAAACAGGAAAGCGATCCCAAGGCGGTAGAAGCCGCCGCGCGCGCCAGCATGAAGCAGCATGTGGCGGCCATGGTCGATTTCTGGAATGCCGGTGTGCCGACGCTGGATTACGGGAACAACATCCGGCAGGTCGCCAAGGATGAAGGGCTGGAAAATGCCTTTGCCTTTCCCGGCTTCGTTCCGGCCTATATCCGCCCGCTGTTCTGCAAGGGGATCGGCCCGTTCCGCTGGTGTGCGCTGTCGGGAGACCCCGAGGATATCTACAAGACCGACGCGGCGATGAAGAAGCTGTTCCCCGAGAACACCCATCTGCACAACTGGCTGGACATGGCGCGCGAACGGATCGCCTTTCAGGGCCTGCCCGCCCGTATCTGCTGGATCGGGCTGGGCGACCGGCACCGCGCCGGGCTGATGTTCAACGAGATGGTGGCCAGTGGCGAGTTGAAGGCGCCGGTCGTGATCGGGCGCGATCATCTGGACAGCGGTTCGGTCGCGTCACCCAACCGCGAAACCGAAGCGATGAAGGACGGATCGGATGCCGTGTCGGATTGGCCGCTGCTGAATGCGCTGGTCAATACGGCCAGCGGCGCGACCTGGGTCAGCCTGCATCATGGTGGCGGTGTGGGCATGGGCTTTTCGCAGCATTCGGGTGTGGTGATCTGCGCCGATGGCACGCCCGAGGCGGCAAAACGGCTGGAGCGGGTGCTGTGGAACGATCCGGCTTCGGGCGTTTATCGTCATGCCGATGCGGGCTATGATCTTGCCGTGGATCACGCCCGCGCCATGGGTCTGCGCCTGCCCTCGATCCTGGGGAACTGACCCAATGCGGATTATCCGCTTTGCCGACTGTCCGCCCGCGCCGTGGAAAAACGGCGCGGGGTCAACACGCGAATTGTGGCGGCTGGAAGATGCTGACGGGATGCTGGCCCGCATTTCCGTGGCCGAAATCACCGGCAATCAGCCCTTTTCCAGCTTTCCGGGCATTGACCGGATCATCCTGCAACTGGATGGACCTGCAATGGTTCTTTCCCTTGCGGGCAAGGATCACCATATTGCGACCCCCTTCGCCTTTCCGGGCGAGGCGCAGGTTTCCTGCCATCTTTCAGGATCAGGCGTCGCCCATGATCTGAACCTGATGGTCCGGCGTGACCGTTTCGTGCCAAGGATGGAGCTGGAGACTTCGGTTGCCGGTGAGGCGCTTGATCCCGGGGCTACTGCCTTCCTGATGCTGGCTTCGGCGCAGCTAGTGCTGCCCGGTATCCCTGTGGAGCGTGGTGACCTGATCCTGCCGGGTGCCAAGGCCCCGATCCTTGACCGCCAGGTGCCGCTGGTGCGGATGGAATTGCGTCACAAATAGCTTCTGACCAGAGCGCCTGTCAGCAATGCCCAGCCGTCTGCCACCACGAAAAAGGCCAGCTTGAACGGAAGGGCTACAACCGCAGGCGGCACCATCATCATCCCCATAGACATCAGCACAGCGGCAACGACCAGATCGATGATGAGAAAGGGCAGGAAGATCAGGAAGCCAATTTCAAACGCCCGCTGAATTTCGGACAGCATGAACGATGGGATGAGCAGAGATAGCGGTGCATCGATGGGGGCGCTGCTTTCCCCCGGTCGCAATGCCTGCATGGCCGCGAAGGTGTCGCCGTCCAGCCGCGCAGCCATGAAGCCACGAAAAGGTTCCAGCGTGAGCGGGATGGCCTCGGCCAGTTCGATTTCGTTGCGCGACAGGGGCCCCGCGCCACGATTCCAGGCTTCGGTCAGGACCGGGTCCATCACAAACCATGTCAGAAACAACGCCATGCTGACGATCATCATGTTTGGCGGGGCCTGCTGAAGACCGATGGCCTGCCGCAGGATGGACAATACGGTCACGATGAAGGGGAAGCAGGTCACCATCACCGCAATGCCGGGCGCAAGGCTGAGCACGGTGATCAGTGCGATTAGCTGGATCGATCGCCCGCCAAGGGTGATTTCGCCCAGGTTCGCCGGCAGGGTCTGCGCAAGGACTGGCCCCGCCAGGAAGAGACCGCCGATCAGGGCGGCCTGCCATAGCCGCATCAAAGCCCCCCGCGCAGATTGGCCACCTCGGTCAGCCGGACGGCAAGCTTTCCGGCCTGATCTCCTTCCATTTCCTGCAATTCCCCGCGCGCAATAAGCCGGTCGCCAACATAAAGCTCCACCGGGTCATCCACCCTGCGATCCAGTGGCAGGATGGCATCGCGCTGAAGTTTCAGCAGTTCACGCACCTGGGGACGGGCCTTCCCGACCGAGATGATCACCTCGATCGGCACTTGGCTGAACGGATTGCCTTCGGTCAGATCATCCATGTCTCACTCCTGTTCGGAAAGCCCGAAAAAGCCGCGCACGGCGGCGGCAAGTTGGTTTGTGGCCCGGTCCAGATCGACCCGGGTTTCGGTTTCGCCCAGCCGCAGGAAGACCTGACCTTCGGCAAGGCTGGGTTCTTCGACGATGGTCACCGGCAGACCGGTGGCCTGTTCCAGCAAAGCCTCGACCGGGGCGCGCGATGCGGGATTCAGCACGATGGTCACCGGGGCATCGGCCATCTGTTCCGCCAGCGGCATCAGGATTTCCAGCACCGTGGGGGCCAGCGCCTCGCGCGCCATTTCGGGCAAAAGTCGGCCGACCATATCCTGCAGCAGTGGTGCCAGCGCGCGCAGGACATGACCGCGCGCTTCCTGAAAGGTAAAGCCAAGGGCCTGAATGTTGTGGGCCAGATCGGCCCTGAGCCGTCCCTGTTCTTCGGACTGGGCGTTGGCCGCATCTTCCCAGCCTGCCGAATAACCCTGTTCATAGGCTGCCAGCCGCGCCTCTTCGGAGAAACCCTGCCCCTGAAGCCCGCCAAAATCGGAGCCGGGAGTGGGTTGGAAATCTTCGAAAACCTCCAGTTTCAACCCGGGCATCAGCTGCGTTCCTCTTCCGGTTCCAGCCAGTTGCGCAGCACCTCGACCGATTCCGCCTGCCGTTCCTCAATCAGGCGGCGCAGCCGGTCCACTGGATCTGTTGGTTCGTCGGTGGCGTCTGCGGTTACGAAATTCATCCCGCTTGGCATGCCCAGATCGTCGATCTCACCCATCACGACACGGGGGCCGTCACCGAAATCGATCATGTCACCCCCGGGAAGGGCCAATGGCATGTCGTCTGTCGGCCCGGGCAATGCGGGTGCGCGGTCGGGTGCCGTGAGGATCGGGCGCAAGACAAACAGGCCCAGCACCAGCGAAACCAGGGCCAGAACGGCAATCTGGATAAGCGTCATCAGATCGATCGGGCCGAAGGCGGAAAGCAGACCAGCCTCGGCCAAGGTGCCCTCGCCCGGCAGGGGTTCGAAGGCGAGGGATTTCAGGGTCAGGACGTCGCCGCGTGACTCATCAAGCCCCACTGCCGAGGCCACAAGCTCCCGCAACACGGCAAGCTCTTCATCCGGACGGGGTGCCCAGGAAACTGTGCCATCTTCTGCGGTGGTCTGGATGCCATCCACCAGGACTGCGACACTGATCCGGCGGATCGCGCCTGGCGCGCGGACAAGTTCACGCTGGGTCTCGGATACTTCGAAATTCACCCTTTCGCGCGTTTCACTGCTCTGGCTTTGATCGCCACCGGCATTTGCAGCATCGCCTTCCGGCAGGTTCGATGCCACGGTCACATCGCCCGCACTGCCACGCGAACTGTCGGTCCGTTCTTCTGTGTCGGTAGAGATGGCGACACGGCCCTGCGGATCGAACTTGCGTTCGGTGATCTGTTCGCGGTCCGTTACAACATCCAGGCTGACCTCGACCACAGCCTTGCCATGACCGACCCGCGCGAAAAGCAACCGTTCGACATTGCGGCGCAATTCCGCAGCGCGGTCGCCACCCGAAGGGTTTTCCAGTTCGGCATTGTCCTTGGTCATGATGAGGCCACCGACCGTATCAATGATTGACACGTCTTCGGGGCGCATCCCGCTGACAGCGGCTGCAACCAGATGTTTCAGGGCGCGTGCCTGCGCCTCGGACATGGAGCCGGCTGCGGTGGTCACGGTGACAGAGGCAGTGGCGGGCTTGTCTGCCCGAAACGGTTGCGCAGGGGCCTGAGCGATGTGAACGCGTGCGGCCTTTACGCCGGGCGTGGCAAGGATTGTGCGCGCCAGCTCACCTTCCTTCGCGCGCCAATAGGCTGCGTCGAACATCTGCGACGTCGTGCCAAAGCCCGACAGACCATCGAGCAGTTCGTATCCGCCCGCCGCCATCGACGGCAAACCTTCGCCAGCGAGGGACATCCTGATCGCGTCACGCTGTGCAGCGTCGACATGGATGGATTCGCCGCGCACTTCATAGGCGATCCCGCGCTGATCGAGCGCCGCAATGACCTCACCCGCCGCCGCCCCGTCAAGGCCTGCATACAGCAACGCCATGTCTCGCCCCCCCGCGAGGCGAGACATTCCGAGGACGGCGGCGAACATGGCAAGCGTTGCCACGATCACCACCATTTTGCGGCGCATGTCCAGCCGGGCCCAAAGCGACATCAGGTTCTGCAAGGCTTCTCTCCACGTCAGGGATTCTCCCCGTCTGTCGGAACCTTGGAACATCTGGCTTAACAATCGGTTAGTGACCTAGGGGTTATAGCTGATGCCAGACGCAAGCCGGAGGATGCAATGGCAGAGGCCGAAGAGCCGCAGGACGCGGCACCCAAGAAACGATCGAAATTGCCGATTATCTTAGGGGTACTCGGGGCGCTGATTCTGGGCGGTGGTGGGTTCTTTGCCACCTATTCAGGCCTGATCCTGGGCGAAAAAACAGAAGAACACGCCGCCGAGCCGACGACCGAGGCCTTGCCGGATATTGCCTTTGTGCCGGTGGACCCGGTGGTGATTTCTTTGGGGCAGGCGGGGGCGAATCAACAGCTTCGTCTTGTTGCCCAGCTGGAGGTTTCCAAGGCACATGCCCCCGAAGTTTCGATGCTGATGCCGCGCATTCTGGATGTGGTGAATTCCTATCTACGGGCAGTTGAGGTCACGCAACTGCAAGACCCGGCGGCATTGGTGCGGCTGCGGGCACAGATGCTGCGCAGAATCCAGATCGTGACCGGTGATGGGCGGGTGCGCGACCTGTTGATCACCGAATTCATGCTGAACTGACGGAGGCAACGATGGAACTTGTGGCAGACATCCTGATGATCGCGGGTACCTTCGGTGTGGCGGTCTATTGCTATGTGCTGGCAGCACGGCTTCGAAAGCTCTCAACGCTCGAATCGGGGATGGGAGGGGCGATTGCGGTCCTCTCGGTGCAGGTCGATGACATGAACAAGGCGCTTGAAAAGGCGCGACAGGCCGCCAACGGATCGGCCGCAACTCTGGAAGCCTTGACAGGGCGTGCCGAAGTCGCGGCCGCCCGGATCGAGGTCTTGTTGGCGACGATGCATGATCTACCCGACAAAGCCCCTGCCACGCAGCCGACCGAAAACCCTGCAGACCGGAGGCTTAGGTTCGTGCGCCGACGCCACAGCCGTGACGACATGGAGGCAGCAGAATGAGTCGCGCACGCAAAAGGGCAGGGCGCGGCGCGCTGTTCATTCTGGCCTTGCTTCTGATGGCCAGCGGCTCGCTTCGGATTGGCACCAATGTTGGTCAGGCCCTGGCATCACAAGGCGATCAGGCGACCGCGGAGCCAGAGGCGACCCCGGCGCTGAATTGTCCTGCTCCGCCCTTGGCTTTGGCGGAAGCACTGAAGGAACGCGAGCAACAGGTTTCAATACGGGAAACCGCGTTGGAAGAGCGTCTTGCAGCCCTTGATCTTGCGGAATCGGTGATCGAGACCAGATTGGCCGCATTGGTCGAGGCCGAGGAAAAACTGCGTGCCACCATCGCTTTGGCCGACGGTGCGGCAGAGGGCGATCTGGCCAGGTTGACCGAAGTCTATCAGGCCATGAAACCCAAGGATGCAGCTGCCCTTTTCGACGGCATGGACCCCGAATTTGCCGCTGGCTTCCTGGGCCGCATGCGGCCCGAAGCAGCGGCTGCCGTCCTGAGCGGCATGTCATCCGAGCGTGCCTATTCCGTCAGCGCAATTCTTGCGGGGCGTAACGCCAATGTTCCCCGAGAGTGAGCTTTTCTTAACGCGCGCCTGAGAGTCTGGGCCCGAGTCGCAGAGCAGAGGACAGCATGTTCGGTATCATCGGTATTGTCGTGATTTTCGTGATGGTGTTCGGCGGCTATATGCTGGCGGGCGGAAAACTGGGAATCATCCTCAAATCCCTGCCCTTCGAGATGATCATGATCGGTGGCGCTGCCCTCGGGGCGTTCTTGCTTTCGAATGATCTCGCATCGGTCAAGCACACGGCCAAGGATGTCGGCAAGGTGTTCAAGGGGCCGCGCTGGAAGCCGGATGATTACAGGGATTTGTTGTGCCTGCTGTTCGAACTGATCAAGATCGCGCGGTCCAACCCTGTTGCTCTGGAAGAGCATATCGAGAAACCTGAAGAATCATCCATTTTCGGGCGTTATCCCCGCATTCAGCACGATCATGACGCAGTTGAGCTGATCTGCGACACCCTGCGCGCCGCATCCATGAACTATGACGATCCGCATCAGGTTGAAGAGGTTCTGGACAAGCGCATGGAGACGGCACAGCACCATGCGCTACATTCCAGCCATGCCTTGCAGAACATTGCTGACGGCCTGCCCGCCCTGGGGATTGTTGCGGCGGTTCTTGGGGTGATCAAGACCATGGGTTCGATCGATCAACCGCCTGAAGTGCTTGGCAAGATGATCGGTGGCGCACTTGTCGGCACCTTTCTCGGGGTGTTTCTGGCCTATGGCATCGTCGGCCCCTTTGCCGCACGGGTGAAGGCCGTGGTCGAAGAGGATGCGCATTTCTATCAGCTGATCCGTGAGGTTCTGGTCGCCAATCTTCACAACCATCCGGCCAATATCTGTATCGAGGTGGGCCGACAGAATACGCCCCATGCTGTACGCCCAAGCTTCTCGGATCTTGAAGCAGCTCTGCGCGCGCTGAAGCAGGAGGCGGCCTGATGTGCTGGCGGCTCTTGCTGGTGCTGGTACTGCTGTTCTTTCCCGGAATTGGTGCAGCCGGTCAGGCACTTGTGACATCCGGTGAACATGACGGATTTTCGCGTCTGGCGATCACGCTTGATGCCCCGCGCGCCTGGACTCTGGGTCGTACGACCGATGGTTACGAGTTGAGGTTTGAAGGTGGCGCCATAGACTTTGATCTTTCTCGGGCCTTCGCGCGGATTCCCAAAAGCCGGTTGGGGGACGTTTCGGCGGACAGGGATGGCGCGACCCTGCGATTTGCCCTGACCTGCGCATGTCATGCGCGCCCCTTTGAATTCCGCGATAACATTGTGGTGGTTGATCTTCGTGATGGCCCTCCTCCTGCGGGTTCCGTTTACGAGGCGATGCTGGAACCCCTCAAACCAGCCCCAAAGCCAAACACAACAATGCAGCCTACCACGATTGGAATCTATGATTGGACGCGTCCGGAATCGCCAAAGCCTCAACCCCCTGCTGCGGTATCACTGTCCAGCGGGTTGGATACTGCGATCCTTGCTGACAACCTTGCCAGAGAACTTGGCGCAGCGGCATCTGCCGGGGTGATCGAGCTTGCCGTCCCCGCGCCGCCGCCAAAATCGGAACCGGTAGTGCCTAACGAAGCGTTGCCGAATCTGCGCATTCTGGATGAGCCGGGTGTGCAGGCGCGTCTGGGTGGGCAGTTGGATGAAGCAGAACCGCGTATTGCGGAAACATGCATTCCAGAAGCGGAACTCGCCTTGCATGAATGGGGCGGTGGGTTGTCGCCACTTGAAGTACTGGCGACAACAAGGTCCAGCATCCTCGATGGAACCGACCGCCCGGATCCAGCCGCAGTCGCAGCGGCAGCGCGGTCCCTGATTCACATCGGATTCGGGCAGGAGGCATTGCAGCTTCTGGATGCCATGGGACAAGGTGTCCCCGCACAGGACATGCTGAAAGACCTTGCCGTGATCATAGATGGCGGCACCACTCAACCAAGCGTGTTTGCCGGAATGGAAAACTGCAATTCTCCGGCTGCGCTTTGGTCCGTTTTGGCGCGCCCCTCCTTGCGCAAGGCAGAAAAGATCAACAGTGGTGCGATCACCCGTGCTTTTTCTGCCCTGCCACTGAGCTTGCGCCAGGCCTTGGCGCAAGGCCTGGGGGAAAGGCTTATCCAGCAAGGCGACCTTGAAGCCGCGCGCATTGTGGAATCGGCTGTTGGGCGGGCGGTGCAGGAGCCGGACGCATCCCTGAAGCTTTTGTCCGGACAGCGCAAGCTTGCCTCAGGGGCACCTGATGAAGCTGTTGTTCTGTTGCAGGACGTGGCTGACGAAGGTGGACCCAAGTCTGCGGAGGCCTTGGTCAAACTGGTTGATCTCGCGGTTCGGGATCAAGCCAGCATTGATGCCCTGACATTGGAAGCTCTGGAAGTTCTGGCGCATGAGAACGCGGATCAGCCAATTTACCAAGATCTGCGTCGCGCGATTCTCTTGGCAAAGGCGCTGCTGTCAGATTTCCAGGGCGCTTTCGTTGATCTTGATGCTGTGCCGGAAGTTGAGGCCCAGCTTTGGACAATGCTGGCCGAGCAAGGCCCTGACTCTGCGCTTCTCGAACACGCAACACTGCGTTCCGGCGATCCGGCACCAAAGGTCGCGGCAGAAACTGCAATCAGGATTGCAGAGCGGTTTATTGATCTCGGCCTGCCAGGTCAGGTTCCCCATTGGGTGCCGGATGGCATCGACTTGCCAGATGAACAACGACTTGTCAGAGCGAAGGCATTACTTGCGCTGCGGGATGCGCGCGCAGCACTTCGTGAAGTTGCGGGCCTCCAGGGAAATGAGGCGCGTGAAATCGAAGCCCGCGCATTCTCCCAACTGGGCGATACTACCCAGGCTGCTTTGGCGTTCAATGACAATGGCGATGACGACGCAGTGCAGCAAATGCGCCGCATATCGCGGGACTGGACCTCTGTTTCTCAAACCCAGGGGGTGTGGGGACAGGCAGCAATTATGGCTGGCGAGGGACCTCCGCTCAATGCGGCGCCCCCGGATAAGGCTCTCGCGCTCAGTGAGGCGCTCCTCAAGGATAGTATTTCGGCCCGCAATGCGGTGGACAGCCTGTTAGGCGAGGTTGCTTTGCCACTGCCTTCGCCCTGACAATCTCTACACCATTCGGGCTTTGAACTGACTGGGTTGATGTCCTTTCTCGCTGCTGTCTCCGATCGAAGGTTGCGCCTTACTCGGGGCGCTTGGCATCACGGCCAGTGTCCAGCCACCCCATCCGCCTGGGGTGATGGATTTCCCTCTTTCGACGATGAG
>NZ_JBALHR010000019.1:0-57795 GCF_036964905.1 Gemmobacter denitrificans | reverse complement strand
CCCACGGACCCGACTGATCCGACCGATCCCACGGACCCGACTGATCCGACCGATCCCACGGACCCGACTGATCCGACCGATCCCACGGACCCGACTGATCCGACCGATCCCACGGACCCGACTGATCCGACCGATCCCACGGACCCGACTGATCCGACCGATCCCACGGACCCGACTGATCCGACCGAT
The DNA here is from genome assembly GCF_036964905.1 of Gemmobacter denitrificans. NCBI lineage: Bacteria > Pseudomonadati > Pseudomonadota > Alphaproteobacteria > Rhodobacterales > Paracoccaceae > Gemmobacter > Gemmobacter denitrificans. The sequence goes on along the minus strand of NZ_JBALHR010000019.1, from coordinate 57,606 downwards.
CCCACGGACCCGACTGATCCGACCGATCCCACGGACCCGACTGATCCGACCGATCCCACGGACCCGACTGATCCGACCGATCCCACGGACCCGACTGATCCGACCGATCCCACGGACCCGACTGATCCGACCGATCCCACGGACCCGACTGATCCGACCGATCCCACGGACCCGACTGATCCGACCGATCCCACGGACCCGACTGATCCGACTGATCCGACTGATCCCACGGACCCGACCGATCCGACTGATCCGGTTGACCGGGCTGAACCGACCGTGGATCACCCGGATTCGGAAACCACACTGACGACCAACACCGAAGACCCGCGCCTTGTGGTGACGGGGACCGGCGAGCCGGGCGATACGGTTGTGGTGGTGATCGGCGATCAAAGCCAGACCACCACCATCCGCGATGATGGCACCTGGGGTGTGGTGTTCCAGGATGAGAACTTCCCCGCTGACGGGGATTACGAAACCGTGGTCACGGTGACCGGCGGCGGGTTCACCTATGAACTCGATGGTCCGGGCTTCCTGATCGACATGACACCGCCGCCGGTCGATGCCACCCAGGGCGTCGTGGCTGTGGGGGATATCGAAAACGGTGCCGAATATGCCGACGGTGTCACCATCGCCGGCACCGGTGAAGCGGGCGCCAGCATTCTGGTCGAGGTGAATGGCCACAGCCATTCCACCACGGTCGGGGCGGATGGCACCTGGTCGGTGACCTTTGCGACTTCGGAGATCCCGGAAGGCGAACATGTGTTCGACGCCACGATCACCTCGGCCGATCCGCTGGGCAACGTGACGGTGATCACCGAACAGGTGGCCATCGACACCTTCACCGAAGTGGCCTTCGACGCGACGCTCATCACCGGTGACGACATGATCAATGCCAGCGAAGCTGGTGGCGAGATCACCTTCACCGGCACCTCGCAGGCCGGGGCCAGCATCGTGGTGGAATGGCTGGGCCAGACCGTCAACACGGTTGCCGGGGCCGATGGCACCTGGTCGGTGGCCTTTGCCGCCGGTCTGGCTTCGGGCACGGTGAATGGCAGCGAGCTGACCGTCACCGCGACCGATGCTGCGGGCAATACTGCGACCGATACCCGCACGGTGAACATCGACACCGAAATTTCGGGCGCGATCGACGCCACGCAGATGGGTGACAACTATATCTCGGGTGCCGAACATGGGGCCACCGCGGGTATCACCCTGACCGGCACCGGTGAGGCGGGCGCGACTGCGGTTGTGACCTTCGCAGGTCAGGAACAGACCGTGGTGATCGGTGCCGATGGAACCTGGAGCGCGACCTTCACCAATGCGGGCCTGCCCACCGGCACGACCCAGGCCGAAATCGGCCTGACCGTGACCGATGAAGCCGGCAACAGCACCTCCAGCACCCAGATGATCGACATCGACACCGAGGTCGAACCGCTGACGGTGGCCGACACCGATACCGTGACCTCGGCCAACATGGCCGAAGATCTGGTCATCACCGGCACTGTGGAATCCGGGGCACGCGAAGTGCTGGTCAAACTGGCCGATGGCTTCTGGCACCGGGCTGATGTCGATGCCCATGGCAACTGGTCCGTGGCCATCCCGGCCAGCGAACTGACACCGGGCGAAAGCGATCCGTCGATCACCGTCCGCGCCACCGATCATCTGGGCAATACCCGGGATGAAACCGGCACGGTCCATATCGACACGCTGGTGAACCGGCTGGAACTGACGGGCGAAGTGGCGGGCGACGGCATCATCAACGCCGCCGAACACAAGGCCGGTGTGGTTCTGGAAGGCTTTGTCGAAGCCAACTCGCTGGTGCGGGTGGAATTCGAGAATGGCAGCTTCAAGGAAGTGCGGGCCGGGGCCGATGGCAAGTGGAGCGTGCGCTTCAACGCGCAGGAAATCCCGACCGGCAACAGCGTCAGCCATGACATCCGCGTTTCGGCCACCGACAGCGTCGGCAACACCGATTTCTTCATCGAAACGGTGACGATCGACACGGTTGCACCGCTGTCGCCGGAAATCGTGGCAATCACGCCGACGAAGGATGGTCTGGGCAATGCCATCGGGATGCGCGCGCTTTACACCGAAGCGAACGATGACACCTATACCTTCGACCGGATCGGCGCCGATGGCACCGTCACCCGGCTGGATGTGACCGAAACCGACAATGCGGCACGGGGTGAAACCGAATTCTTCTTCGGTTCGGGCAATACCGTGCCGGATGGCAGCTATCTGGTCATCAACAACACCGATGTGGCCGGGAACGAATCCTCGACCCTCTTGATCGTCAACACCACCAATTCGGTGGAGGTCGATCTGGACCGCACGGGGCTGGATGCGATGGATCTGGCCGCGATCGACCTGACCTGGGCACCCGATGCCCAGCTGACGATCAGCGCCGAGGATCTGGACCGTCTGACCGGGCCGGACAAGACACTGGTCATCAAGGGCGACCGCTTCGACGATGTCAAACTGGATGGCGAGTTCGTTCAGTCGGGCACCGAAACCATCGAGGGCCAGAGCTATACGGTCTACACCCTGGGCGAAGGTCGCGGCACGCTTCTGATCGACGACGACATCAACACGTCGCCGCTCTGATCGGAGGAGCCAGATGCCCAGAGCTCGCGGTGAAAAAGTCGGAACCGGGGCCCTGCGCCCCGGCCCGGCCCTGATCTTCATGCTGGCCCTTGGCGGCTGCATGGGCACCGATGGGCCGGGGGTTTCCAAATTCGGCTTCGGGGCGGGTATGCGCCCCGATCAGGTGCCCGGCCCGCAACTGCAGCAGGCCGGGGCTGAACGGCGGTCGGCGATTGTCGATGATCTGGTGTCACGCCGGTCGATGTTGCCGACATCCGGCCCCTATGCCGAGGTCGCCCGCGCGGTGACCGAGGCGAATGCCGGCGTTGCCCGTGCCGAATTGCGTGTGGCGCGGCTGAAGGCCGAAGCCAAGGCGAAGAACTGGTTGCCCAAGATCGGCCCGCGCGTCAGCCTGACCGATCTGGGCGCTGTTGCGGCCTCCATGCTGATCGAACAGGCGATCTTTGATGGCGGTGCGCGCAAGGCCGAACGGGCCTGGGCTGCGGCCGATGTCGAGGTTGCGGCGGCAACCTTGTCCGCCGATGCCAATACCCGCGTTCTGGAAGGGCTGAGTCATTACATCCGGGCACAGCGCGCACGCGAACAGGCGGTCCTGTCGCAGCAGGCCGTTGCGCGGATGGCCGAATATGAACGGATCATCACGATCCGCGCCGATGGCGGCATGGCCGACCGGTCGGAACAAGGTGTGATCCAGCAAAAGACGCTGGAATTGCGGTCGCAGCTGTCTACCGACCGCTTTACCGCCGAACAGGCGATGGCCGAACTGAACGCCATGGCCTCGCGCCCGCTGGATGGTCTGTCGGGTCTGCAGCCGCTGCCGCGTGATCCGGGGGCGCCCGAGCCGGTTTCGGTGGTCAAGACGCGTGCCGAAGCCACCCGCAGTCTGGCCGAGGCCGATATGGCCCGCGCGGGCTATACCCCCGGGCTCAGTGCCACCGCGACGATCGACAAGGATGACGGTCTGACCAGCGGTCTGACGCTGGGGCTGCAAAATTCGCTCGGGCTGGGCACCGGGGCCGAAATCGCCGCGATCAACATGACCGGCGATGTCGTGGACCGCCGCATCGCCCGCAGCGCCGAAGAGGCCAACCGCCGCATCGTGGCGTTGCAACATGAAATCGCCACACTGGAGGCCCGTCAGGCCGAAGGGGCCATGGTGTTGGCCGAAACCGAAGCGACGCTACAGATGTTCACCGAACAGTTCAAAGTGGGGCGCCGCCCGCTGATGGAACTGGTCGGCATGTCTGAAACCTATTCCGGGCTGGCGCGCAACCAGGCCGGGCTGAAATATGAAATTGCCCTGAAGCGGCTGGAGATCGCACGCGACAGGGGTGTGTTGGTGAACGGGACGGAATTGTGAGCAACCAGGTCATCGCCTTTGACATGAATGCAAACCGGGGCAGCGCTACGCCGCCCGCGCCGCGTCCGTCTGCGCCCGCGCCTGCCCCGCGCGCCAGCGAAAAGGCGTTGGCCCGTGCCAATCTGACTGCGATCTATCTGGGCCTTCTGGGCTGCGACATTTCCACCGCCGATCTGGTTGAACAGGTGGAAAAGGTGGTGGAAGGCGATCAGCCCCCCGGTCTGCCGGAACTGGCCCGCGCCATTGCTGCGCTGGACCTGACAGCCCGCGTGGAACATGCGCCGCAGCTTTTGCCCGCGCTTTGGCCGGGGCTGGTGCAGATGACCTCGGGCCAGATCGTGCTGGTTCTGGGCCAGGATGACAGCCAGATCACCATCTATGACCCGTCGCTGCCCGACAAACGCGCCGAAGTGGCGCATGACGATTTCAAATCGGTCTATGGCGGCATGGTGCTGCGCGCCCGCCCCACGCTGAAACAGCTGGAAGACCGCCATGTCGAAAACGCCCGGCAGCCGCATTGGTTCTGGGGTGAATTCCGCAACTATCGCAAGCAGTTGACCGAAGTTGCCGCCGGTTCTCTGGTGGCCAATCTTCTGGCCGTGGCCATCGCGCTGTTTTCGCTGCAGGTCTATGACCGGGTGATCCCGCATCAATCGCTGCCGACGCTGTGGGTCCTGGCTTTGGGCGCGCTTCTGGCGGTGCTGCTGGAGGTGATGCTGAAGATCGCCCGGTCCACCCTGATGGATGTGACGGGCCGGCGCATCGAACTTGCGGTGCAGGAACGGCTTATGGAACGGCTTCTGGGCATGAAGCAAAGCCCCGGCAGCCGCGCCCCTTCGCAGACCTTTGCCGCGATCCGCGAATTTTCGGCAGTGCGGGAATTCTTTACCTCCACCACCATCGGCACGCTGGCCGATCTGCCGTTCCTGCTGATCTTCTTTGCGCTGGTGGCCAGCATCGGCGGCAATCTGGTCTGGATTCTGGTGCTGGGCGGCATTGCCATGGTGCTGCCGGGGATATTGTTCCAGAAAAAGATGATGGCGCTGACTGCCAGCAATCAGGGCGCATCGGCCCGGGCGGCGCGGCTGCTGTATGAAGCGGTCTATGAACATGAAACCGTCACCACCCAGCGGGGCCAGGACCGGATTCGTCGCACCTGGGCCGAGCTGTCGGCGGTGTCGGCCGTCAAGACTTCGGAACAGCGGCATCTGTCGTCGATCCTGACCTATTGGGCACAGGCGGCGCAGCAGCTGACCTATATCGCCGCCGTTGTCTTTGGTGCCTATCAGGTGTTTGCGGGCAATTTCACTGTGGGCACCATCATCGCCGTGGGCATCCTGACGTCGCGGACGCTGGGCCCGCTCAGCCAGGTTTCGGCCACGCTGGCCCGCTGGGCCAATGTGCGCGAGGCGCTGAATGCGCTGAACACCATTGCCGAGGCACCACAGCAGGAAGAGGCCGGGCGCAGCTATCTGCGGCGCGAAAAGATCACCGGCAATTTCGAACTGCGCAATCTGGAATTCCGCTATGACGGGAAATCGAGCCCCGTGGTCGATATCGCCGCGCTGGCGATCCGGCAGGGGCAGCATGTGGCGGTTCTGGGGTCGAACGGATCGGGCAAATCCACCTTCCTGCGGTTGCTGGCAGGGCTTTATGAACCCAGTGCAGGCCGTATCCTGCTGGATGGGGTTGATCTGGGCCAGATGCACCCGCGCGATGTGCGCCGCAATATCGGCTATCTGGGGCAGGACGTGCGGCTGTTTGCGGGCACCATCCGCGACAACCTGAATCTGACCCAGCTGGAACGCGATGACGACCGGCTGTTTGCCGCGCTTGATTTCGCGGGGCTGGGGCCCTTCGTGCGCAATCATCCGCGCGGGCTGGATCTGGAAATCAAGGAAATGGGCGAAGGCCTGTCTGTCGGGCAGCGCCAGTCCATCGGCTGGGCGCGGCTTTGGCTGCAAGACCCAAGCGTGGTGCTGCTGGATGAACCGACCGCAGCGCTGGATCAGACGCTGGAGGCCACGCTGGTCAGCCGGCTGAAGGGCTGGCTGGAGGGCCGCACGGCGGTAATCGCCACCCATCGCGTGCCGATCCTGCAACTGACGGACCGCACGCTGATCCTGCAGAACGGCAAGATGGCAGTGGATGGCCCGCGCGATGCGGTGCTTGCCCATCTGTCAAAGGCACAAACCCGGGGATAAGGCATGAGCATCGCGACATTCGACGACGATTTTGCCGAAAAGAACCGCCGCCCTTCGATGATCATCTGGCTCATCGGGCTGGCGGTTGCGGTGTTTCTGGGCTGGGCGGCCATCGCCTGGGTCGCAGAGATCGTGCATGCGCCGGGCACGGTGGTGTCATCGTCGCGGCCGCAGATCATATCCAACCTGGAAGGTGGCATTCTGGCGTCACTGGATGTCAGCGAAGGCGATATCGTCGAAGAAGGCCAGGTTCTGGCCCGGCTATATGGCACGCAATACCAATCCGGCGTGGATGACCTGCTGGATCAGATCGCCACGCTGGAAATCCGTCGCGCCCGGCTGGAGGCCGAAGCGATCGGCGTCGTGGATTTCGAGATTGCCGAAGAATTTTCCAAGCGGGTGCCCGATATCGTCGCCTCGGAAACCGCGCTGCTGAATGCGCGGCTGTTCGATTACAAATCCAAACGCGAAGGTGCCGAAGAGGTTCTGCTGCAATCGCAGAACGAACTGGATATCCTTGAAAAGATGCTGGCGCTGGAAGTCGCCCCGCTGATCGAGGTGACGGCGGCGCGCAAGGCCACATCCGAGGCCGAAAACCGCCTGAACGATGTGATCACCCAGATCGAACTGGATCGCGCGACCACCTATTCCGACACGCTGGCCAAGCTGACCACGCTGCGCCAGCAGTTGAAGACGGCGCAGGATCAACTGGATCGCACCGTGCTGATCGCGCCGATGAAAGGCGTGGTGAACAAGCTTTCGGTCACCACCATCGGCGGCGTGGTGCGCCCGGGCGAAGAGATCTTGCAGATCATCCCGCTGGAGGACGAGCTTTATATCGAGGCACGGGTGAAACCGCAGGATATCGCCTCGGTCCGCAAGGATCAGGATGCCACGATCAAGCTGACGGCCTATGATTACACCATCTTCGGCACGTTGCAGGGCAAGGTGGATTTCATCTCGGCCGATACGTTCAAGGATGAACGGTCGCGCAATCCCGATGGCGACCCGCATTACAAGGTCACGGTGAAGGTGGACCTGACGCAATTGACCGAACGCCAGCGCGCCCTTGAAATCCGCCCTGGCATGTTGGCCGATGTGGAATTGCAGACCGGTGGCAAGACGATCCTGACCTACCTGACCAAGCCGCTTTACAAATCGCGCGAAGCGCTGCGTGAACGCTGATCCTGGGCGGGCGGAGGAAACCGCTTGCCAGACTGGATATCGTGTTACGATCTCTCTGTGATTCATTATCACGATTTTCAGGGGGAATAGCATGGCACGAGTAGAATTTACGGAAGCCTTCAGCAATCTTGGCCCATGGCCGGGGCGCCTGCTGGAAGATGATGGTGGCAGCACTATCGTCACCCGTTCTGCAAAGAACTTTGTCTTTCGCTTTGGCGAAGATCATGATTTTGCAGGATATACCGTGCGCGTCGCGGGGCGTGGGTTCAGCTATGACAGCGGCGAGGCGATCGCTGGCACCATGACCGGCATCACCTTTCAGGATGCCAGCGGCGCGACGATTCTGACCATCAGAAGTATCAATGCCTCGGCCTTTGCGGCTGATTTCGCGCAATTCTTTTCGAATGTCTTCGGCAGCCGCGTCGGTGACAACGATGGCCCGAACCCCGATGCCAATTCCGCCTGGAGCCATCTGCTGGCCGGGAATGACACGTTCATTGGCGGCGATTTTCGCGACAGGCGCATCTTGCCCGGCGTGAATGGCGGAAATGACACGTTCCAGATGGGCGGCGGTGATGATCAGATGGGCGGGGGCATCGGCAATGATCGCTATGATGGCGGTGATGGCAATGATGTGATCACATTCCGTGAAACCACCTACAACGTCGGCCAGACGGCCATTCAGGGGATCGAGGTTGATGTCGCCGCGGGCCGCATCATTGATGCCTGGGGCGGGACGGACACCTTCGTGAATGTCGAACGGTTCGAAGGCAGCCGCTTCAATGATACGTTCATCGGTGATGGGGCGCGGAACGAATTTTCCGGGTTGCGTGGCAACGATGTGTTCATTGGCGGCGGCGATCAGGACCGGCTGCATTACGACAATGATTACTGGCAGGGCGGTCGGCGCGGGATCGTGGTCGATCTGCAAACTTCGGTCGATGGGCAGGGCCGCATCAAGGGCACCATCCGCGACGGGTTCGGCAACCGCGATACGACCTATGATATCGAACGTGTGCGCGGCACAAGGTTTGATGACAAATTCGTCGGCTCGACCCAGAACAACAGCTTCTGGGGCGGCGAAGGCAAGGACAGCTATGATGGCGATGACGGGTTTGATTCCGTCCGTTTCAACAGTCAGTTCACCGATACTGCCCTGGGTGGCATCAACATCGATCTGACCCGGCGGACCGGGCAGGTGATTGATGACGGGTTTGGCAATACCGAAACCATGACCAATATCGAATCCGTGATTGGTGGCTGGCAGGCCGACCGGATGAAGGGCAACAGCGCCGACAACCAGTTTCAGGGGGGTGAAGGGGCCGATACGCTGATTGGGGGCGGGGGGAGCGATACCTTCTATTTCGATGGCACCTATGAACTTGACGCGGCAGATACTGTGACCGATTTCCGCACCGCCGCGGGGGCAAACCGTGACTATCTGGCCTTTTACATCGAAGAATTCGCCGGGATGACCGATACGGTCAATCTGGTGAATGGCACACGCGCGACCAGCGCGCAGGGCCAGTTCATCTTCAACCGTGCAAATGACACCCTGTTCTGGGATGCCGATGGCACCGGATCGGGTGCCGCTCTGGCCATCGTGCGCCTGACCGGGGTGAATGCGCTCAGTGCCGACAATATCCTGTTGTGGGATTGACAGGGCAGGGGGGGGGCCGGTTTTCCGGCCCCCCCTGCCATCACTGCCCGTCGCGCAGCCGGAACCGCTGAATCTTGCCGCTTTCGGTTTTGGGCAGCGCATCGCGGAACACCACGGAACGCGGATATTTGAACGGCGCGATCACCGCCTTCACATGATCCTGCAGCATCTTCACCGTGGCCCCGTCGCCGTTGACGCCGGGTGCCAGCACCACATGCGCCTCGACGATCTGTCCGCGTTCGGCATCGGGCGCGCCCACCACCGCACATTCGGCCACATCGGGATGGGATAGCAGCGCCGCCTCCACCTCGGGCCCGGCGATGTTGTATCCTGCACTGACGATGATGCCGTCGGTGCGGGCGGCAAAGTGGAAATAGCCTGCCTCGTCCTGCCAGAAACTGTCGCCCGTCAGGTTCCAGCCGTTGTGAACATAGGCGCGCTGCTTGTCGGCCGCGGCCATATAGCGACAGCCGACCGGCCCTTTCACCGCCAGCCGCCCCATTTCGCCGCGCGGCATTTCCTGCCCGTCCGGCCCCATGATCATTGCCTGATACCCGGTGACCGGCCGTCCGGTGCAGGCTGGAAAACTGTCGCCAAAGCGGTTGGTCAGGAAGATATGCAGCATTTCCGTCGATCCGATGCCATCCAGCATCGGTTTTCCGGTCTTGGCCACCCATTCCTCGTAGACCGGGCCGGGCAGGGTTTCCCCGGCGGACACGGCGGCGCGCAGGCTGGACAGATCGGCCCCTTCCTCCATCGCGCGCAGCATCACCCGATAGGCGGTTGGCGCCGTGAAACAGACCGTCGCGCGGTATTTCTGGATGATTTCGATCATGTTGGGCGGTGACGCATTTTCCAGCAGTGCCGCCGAAGCGCCAAAGCGCAGCGGAAACACCGCCAGACCGCCCAGACCGAAGGTAAAGGCCAAGGGGGGCGAGCCTACGAAAACATCCTCGGGCTGCACATCCAGCACCTCCTTCGCATAGGCATCGGCGATGATCAGGATATCGCGGTGGAAATGCATGGTGGCCTTGGGTTCGCCCGTCGTGCCACTGGTGAAGCCGAGCAGCGCCACGTCATCGCGCCCGGTCGGCACGGCCTGAAACTTCACCGGTTTCGACAGGGCGATCCGGTCCAGTTCCGCATCGTGATTGGCCGTACCGTCAAAACCGACAACGGTTTTCAGAAACCGGCTGCCCTTGGCGGCATTTGCCAGTTCATCCATCAGCCTTGTGTCACACAGGGCATGGCTGATTTCGGCCTTGTCGATGATCTTGGCCAATTCCCCGGCCCGCAGCATCGGCATGGTGTTCACGACCACAGCCCCCGCCTTGGTGGCCGCCAGCCAGCAGGCCACCATGGCCGGATTGTTGGCCGACCGGATCAGAACCCGGTTGCCGGGCTTGACCCCGTAATCCTCAACCAGCGCATGCGCGATACGGTTGGTCCAGTCGGTCAGTTCCTTGTAGGTCCGCATCCGGCCATTGCCGATCAAGGCGGTATGGTCGCCAAAGCCGCGCGCCACCATGGCATCTGTCAGCTCTACCCCGGCATTCAGCCAGTCAGGATAGGCGAAGGGCCCAAGATCGATGTCGGGCCACAGATCAAAGGGGGGCAGGTTGTCGCGGGTGAATGTGTCGCTATGGCCAGAAGGCCCGAGTTTCGGTTCCAGCATCGGTCTCTCCCATGGTCGAAAGGGCAGGCGTCTTGGGCGCCTTTGGCCCGAAACAGTGTCTATTCCTGCGGAATTACGGCAGTCGCTTCGATTTCCACCTTGGCGCGGTCTTCCACCAGCGCCACAACCTGCACCAGCGCCATGGCCGGATAATGCCGCCCGATCACGGCCTTGTAGACCCGGCCCAGATCCTTAAGGCTGTCGAGATAGTCGCGCTTGGACGTGACATACCAGGTCAGCCGCACCAGATGTTCGGGGCGGGCACCTGCCTCGGCCAGCACGGCCACGATGCCCTTCAGCGCATATTCCACCTGGCCCACGAAATCATCGGTCTGGAATTCCTGCTGATCATCCCAGCCAATCATCCCGCCGGTAAAGACCATGCGGCCCGTTGCGGCCATGCCGTTGGAATAGCCCGGCGTCGCCTTCCAGCCCTTGGGGTGCAGCGCTTCGATCGTCATGCCTGTCTCTCCTTGAATTCGGTCAGCCGGGCCCGGATCACCTCGGGCCATGGCGCGGCGCGGCCTTCGGGGGTTACCCAGACCAGCGTCAGGTCGGCCTGCATCCGCAGTTCTTCCCCCACAGCCCCGCGCAGGCGGAAGCTGGCGCTGGATGCGCCGATGCGCAGCACCTCCAGCGTGAAATCCACCCGATCGCCCAGCCGCGATGGCGCGCGGAAATCCGCCTCGATCCGCACGGTGGGCACGCCTGAATGTTCCTCCATCGTGATCCGGGCAAAGGGATAGCGCAGCACATCGGCGAAGAAGTTTTCCACCACCGAATTCGTCATTTCGAAATAGCGGGGGTAGAAGACGATCCCGGCAGGGTCGCAATGATTGAATTCGATCTGGATGGGGCGGTGATAGATCATCCCAGAACACTCCGCGCGATCACCACCCGCTGCACATCGCTGGCCCCTTCATAAATGCGCAGGGCGCGGATTTCGCGATACAGGCTTTCCACCGCAAAGCCGTGGCGCACCCCATCGCCGCCGTGCAGTTGCAGTGCCGTGTCAATCACCCGCTGCGCAGCCTCGGTCGCGTAAAGCTTGGCCATGGCCGCCTCGCGGCTGACCCGCGCGGCCCCGCTGTCCTTGGTCCAGGCGGCGCGATAGACCAGCAGCGCCGCCGCATCGATCTCCAGCGCCATATCGGCCAGATGGCCCTGCACCATCTGATGATCGGCCAGCGTACCGCCGCCCACCCTGGGCCGCTGCACCCGGGCCAGCGCCTCGTCCAGCGCGCGCCGGGCAAAACCAAGCGCCGCCGCCCCGACGGTGGATCGGAACACATCCAGCACCGACATGGCGATCTTGAACCCCTCGCCTGCTCGCCCGATCAGCGCCGCCTCTGGCAGCATCACATCGGTCAGCCGCAGATGGGCCAGTGGATGCGGCGCGATCACCTCGATCCGCTCGACCACCGACAGGCCCGGCGTATCGGCGGGCAGCAGAAAGGCCGAAAGCCCCCGCGCCCCCGGCGCCTCGCCCGTGCGGGCAAAGATCACATAAAGATCGGCAATCCCGCCATTGGAAATATAGGTTTTCTCGCCATTCAGCCGGAACCCGCCCGGAACCCGCTCTGCCGTGGTCGCGGTATGGGCCACATCCGATCCGGCCCCGGGTTCGGTCAGCGCAAAGCCGGAAATTGCCCGACCCGCCCGGGTGCGTTCCAGCCAGCCGCGCTGCGCGCTTGTGCCAAACAGGCTGATTGCGCCCATCCCCAGCCCCTGCATGGCAAAGGCGAAATCGGCCAGCCCGTCATGCCGCGCCAGCGTTTCGCGGATCAGGCACAGGCTGCGCACATCCAGCACCTCGCCCGTATCGGCCCCGCTATGACGCAGCAGCCCCGCCGCGCCCAGATCGGCCACCAGGGCCCGGCAGGCCGCATCGGCATCGCCATGATCCACCGGCAGATGCCGGGCCGCCCACGCCTCCACCTGCGCGGCAAGAGCGCGGTGACGGTCTTCAAAGAAGGGCCAATTCAGGAAGCTGCGGTCGCTCATGCTTTTACCTTGGTCCAGATTTCCCACCGGGGTCCGGGGGGTGTGACCCCCCCCGTCCGTCGGCTCAATCCCCTTGAAACACCGGTTTTTCCTTGGCGACAAAGGCGTGATAGGCGCGGGCGAAATCCTGGGTCTGCATGCAGATTGCCTGGGCCTGCGCTTCGGCCTCGATCGCCTGTTCCAGCCCCATGTTCCATTCCTGGTTCAACTGGGTCTTGGTGATGCCATGGGCAAAGGTCGGCCCGGCCGCCAGCCGTTCTGCCAGTTTCATCGCTTCGGCCTCCAGCCTGTCAGCGGGATGCAGCGCGTTCCAGAAACCCCAGGCCGCGCCCTCATCGGCTGCCATCACCCGCCCGGTATAGAGCAGTTCTGCCGCCCGGCCCTGCCCGATGATGCGGGGCAGCATGGCGCAAGCCCCCATGTCACAGCCCGCCAGCCCGACGCGGGTGAACAGAAAGGCGCATTTTGCCTCGGGCGTGGCCAGCCGCAGATCTGACGCCATGGCGATGATGGCCCCGGCGCCGACACAGATGCCATCCACCGCCGCGATGATCGGCTTGCCGCAGCCGATCATGGCCTTGACCAGATCGCCGGTCATCCGGGTAAAGGCCAGCAGGCCCTTCATGTCCATCCCGACCAGCGGGCCGATGATGTCATGCACATCGCCGCCCGAACAGAAATTGCCCCCATTCGAGGCAAAGACCACCACATCCACATCGGTCGCATAGACCAGCGCACGAAAGGTGTCGCGCAATTCGGCATAGCTGTCGAAGGTCAGCGGGTTCTTGCGGTCAGGGCGGTTCAGCCGCACGGTGGCGATGCGGTCCTTGACCTCCCACAGGAAATGCTGGGGCTTCAGCCCGGCCAGTTCGGTCATGTCGTCTCTCCTTTTTCCGCGGCCCGCCGCAGGATTTCGGTCAGCGCATCCAGGTCGGCCTCGGACAGCTTGCCAAACAGCGCGTTCACCTCGCCTTCGTGATCGGCAGCCTGGCCTTCAAAGACGCGCAGGCCTTCTTCGGTCAGCGCGACATAGACAGTGCGGCGGTCGGTGGCGCTTTGCGTGCGCTTTGCCAGCCCGTCCTTTTCCAGCCGGTCCACCACAGCCGTCGCATTGCCGTTGGAAACCAGCAGCATCCGGCTCAGCTCGCTCATCGTGACGCCATCGCGCCGCCGCCACAGCGCGGCCATCACGTCAAAACGCGGCAGGGTGGTGTCATGGTTCACGCGCAGAAATTCGCGCAGATGGTTTTCCGCGCTGCGGGTCACGCCCAGCAGGCGGATCCATGTTTTCAGGCGGCGTTTGGAAAGGGGGTCGGTCATGTTTCGCCTCCGGCAATCGCTATGGCCTGACCGTTAACACCTTCCGATCCCGCCCCGCAAAGCCACAGCGCCGCTGCCGTCACTTCGGCGGGCTTGATCAGCCGTTTCTGCGGGTTGGTGGCTGCCAGCGCCGCCCGTGCTGCCGCTGCATCCATCCCGGTCTTTTCCATGATCGTGGCAACCGACCGGTCCGTCATTTCTGTATCCAGAAATCCGGGGCACAGCGCATTCACGGTGACGGGCTTTCTGGCAACTTCCAGCGCAAGGCTGCGGGTCAGGCCGACGACACCATGTTTGGCGGCCGCATAGGGCGCAACATAGGCATAGCCCTTCAACCCGGCGGTAGAGGCCACGGCGATCAGCCGTCCCCAGCCCTGCATCTGTGCCAGACCGGCGCGGAAGGTCAGAAACACCCCGGTCAGGTTCACCGCCAGCATGGCGTTCCACTGGTCCAGCGTGGTGCGGCCAAAGGGGGCGCTGTCTGCGGCCCCCGCATTGGCAATCACGATATCGCAGGGGCCTGCCGTCTCGAACATGGCGGAAACGGATGCTTCATCCGTCACATCGGCCGCCACCGCCCGTGCGCCAAGACGGGCGGCCACCTCTTGCAGCGGGGCAAGCCTGCGCCCGGCAATCACCACTTCGGCCCCGGCTGCGGCAAAGCCGCGTGCCAGATCGGCCCCGACACCGGTGCCACCGCCCGTGATCAGAACGCGCTTGCCCTGCATGGTCATACCCGGATCGCCTCGGCCTGTTTCTGGGCCAGCCGGAACAGCAGGTCGCGCCCGCCCTTGTAGGGCGCGGGCCAGTCCGATGTCTCATCGCCCTGCGCGACTGCGGCATGCAGGGTCCAGTAGGGGTTGGCCAGATGCGCCCGGGCCAGGCAGACCAGATCGGCTCGGCCCGCGATCAGGATGCCATTCACCTGATCATAGTCGCTGATATTGCCGACGGTCATCGTGGGGATGCCGGCCTCGTTGCGAATACGGTCGCTGAACGGGGTCTGGAACATGCGGCCATAGATCGGCTTCTCCGCCGGGTCGGTCTGGCCCGAAGAAACGTCGATGATATCGGCACCCGCCGCGCGGAAAGCCCGCGCCACTTCGACCGCTTCGGCCGGGGTCACGCCGCCATCGATCCAGTCATGCGCGCTGATGCGCACCGACATGGGTTTATGCGCAGGCCAGGCGGCCCGCATCGCGGCAAAGACCTCCAGCGGATAGCGCAGCCGGTTTTCCAGCGAACCGCCATAGCTGTCGCTGCGGTGGTTGGTGACCGGGCTGATGAAGCTGGCCAGCAGATAGCCATGCGCGCCATGCATTTCGATCATGTCGGCCCCGGCGCGATCGGCCATTTCGGTGGCGGCCACGAATTGCGCGGTAACCCGATCCATATCCGCGCGCGTCATTTCGCGTGGCACCTGATTTTCGGCCCGATAGGGCAGGGCGCTGGCGCTGATGATCGGCCAGTTGCCATCGGGCAGAGGCTTGTCGATCCCGCCCGCCCAGGGCAGGCAGGTCGATCCCTTGCGCCCGGCATGGCCGATCTGGATGCACAGCTTGGCGCTGGTTTCGGCATGGATGAAATCGGCCAGCCGCTTCCAGGCCGCCTCATGCTCCGGGGCATAAAGACCGGGGCAGCCGGGGGTGATGCGGCCTTCGGCGGCAACGCAGGTCATTTCGGTATAGATCAGCGCGGCCCCGCCCTTGGCCCGTTCGGCATAATGGGTGAAATGCCAATCCGTCGGGCAGCCATCCACCGCCTTGTACTGCGCCATGGGCGACATCACGATGCGGTTCTTCAACGTCATGTCACGCAGCCTGAACGGGGTGAACATCGGCCGCCGGCCCTTTTCGCCGCCGGCCTGTTCGGCAAACCAGTCTTCGGCGCGCGCCAGCCATTCCGGGTCGCGCAGGCGCAGGTTTTCATGGCTGATGCGTTGGCTGCGGGTCAGCAGCGAATAGGCGAACTGCATCGGCGGCATGTCGAGATAGCGTTCGACCTGTTCAAACCATTCCAGACTGTTGCGCGCCGCCGATTGCAGGCGCATCACCTCGACCCGGCGTTCGTCCTGATAGCGCTGGAAGGCGGCCTGAAGGGTTGGTTCGCTGTGCAGGTATTCGGCCAGCGCAATGGCGCTGTCGAAGGCCAGACGCGACCCCGATCCGATGGAAAAATGCCCTGTTGCCGCCGCATCGCCCATCAGCACGACATTTTCGTGATACCAGGTGCTGCAGATCACCCGCGGGAACTGCATCCACACTGCCGATCCGCGCAGATGGGCGGCATTCGACATCAGGTCATGCCCGCCCAGATGGCGTTCAAAGATCTTGCGGCAGGTTTCGACCGTGTCTTCCTTCGACATATGCTCAAACCCCCAGCGATCCCAGGTTTCGGGCAGACATTCGACGATGAAGGTCGCGGTATTGGCATCGAACTGGTACACATGGGCCCAGACCCAGCCATGTTCGGTCTTTTCGAAGATGAAGGTGAAGGCATCATCGAATTTCTGATGCGTGCCCAGCCAGACGAATTTGCATTTGCGGATATCGATATCGGGCTGGAACACGCTTTCATATTCGCGCCGCACCACCGAATTGATGCCATCGCAGCCGACAACGATGTCATATTCCTTGCGATATTCCTCGGCGGTCTTGAATTCGGTTTCGAACTGCATGTCCACGCCCAGTTCGCGCGCCCGCTGCTGCAGCAGGATCAGCATCTGCTTGCGCCCGATCCCGGCAAAGCCATGGCCACCCGACACCGTGCGCACGCCATCATGCACGGTGGCAATATCGTCCCAATAGGCGAAATGGCTGCGGATCGCTTCGGTCGAGACGGGATCGTTCTTCTGCATCCGCGACAGCGCGTCATCCGACAGCACGACGCCCCAGCCAAATGTGTCATTCGCGCGGTTGCGTTCCAGCACGACAACCTCATGCGCGGGGTCGCGCAGTTTCATCGAGATCGCGAAGTAAAGACCGGCAGGGCCGCCGCCCAGGCAAAGCACCTTCATCTGTGTCCTCCAATTATCCGCGTGTCTTGCTGGGATGCTGCCACCGTGCCGATTTTATTTCAAGCTTGAAATTTCCAGCTTGAAATCTTTTTGCGCAAAGTGGACGATGCCAAAGGGCGCAAAGCCGGAAATCGCGGAGGAAGCCATGGCAGTGATCGGGGTTGTCGGCCTTGGGGTGATGGGGCTGGGCATCGCGCAGGTCTATGCGCAGGCCGGGCATGAGGTGCGGTTGCATGACGCCCATGCGCCTGCGCAAGAGGCGGCGCTGCAACGGCTGCGCCAGGGTCTGCAGGCGCGGGTGGATGCGGGCAAGATGGTGGCACCGGAAATGGCGGCGATCATGTCCCGTCTTCAGGTCGGCCCGTTATCCGATCTGGCGCCCTGTCATCTGATCATCGAGGCGATTGCCGAAAATCTGGCGGCCAAACAGTCACTGTTCCGGCAGTTAGAGACGATTTCCGGGGCCATTCTGGCAACAAATACGTCGTCCCTGTCGGTTGCGGCCATCGCGACGGGGCTGCAAAATCCACAGCGGATGATCGGGCTGCATTTCTTCAACCCCGCCCCCGTGATGAAGCTGGTCGAATTCATTTCCCTGCCCGGAACGGATGCCGCAGCGCTGCGGCTGGCCCGCAGCCTGACCGAAACCGCAGGCAAGACCGTGATCGCCTGTGCCGATACGCCCGGATTCATCGTGAACCGCTGTGCCCGGCCCTATTACGGTGAAGCCCTGGCCTTGCTGGAAGAAGGCCGCAGCGCGGGCGAAATTGATGCCGCCATGGTGGCGGCTGGCTATCGGCTGGGCCCGTTCCAGCTGATCGATCTGGTCGGGGCCGATATCAACCTGGCTGCGACAGAAAGCCTGCTGGCCGCAATGGCGGGGCATCCGCGCTATCATGTATTCCCAACCCTGCGGGCGCAGGTGGCGCGGGGCGATCTGGGGCGCAAGTCCGGGCGCGGGTTCATCTATCCCGACAGCCTGCCACCAGCCCCCGATGACGCAGCAGCCATCGCCCTGCGGATCGAGGCGATGCTGGCCAATGAAGCCGCGACGATTCTGGCTGAAAACGGCTCTGACATGGCGGGAATCGATACGGCGCTGAAGCTTGGGCTCAATTTCCCGCGCGGCCCGTTCGAAGCTGCGCGCCGTCATGGCCTGCCCGCGATCCGGGCCGAACTGGCCCGGCTGCAGGCGGCGGCCCCTGATACCCTGAAACCCCGATATGCCGCCGCTGCGGCGCTGGAGGCCCTTGCATGACCGCTGTTTTCCTGTGCCACGGCAAGCGCAGCCCGATTGGCCGCCATGCCGGAAGTCTGGCCATGGTGCGCCCCGACGATCTGGCGGCCCATGTGATTGATGCCGTGCTGGCTGGGCGCGACCTGCCGGTGGATGAGGTGATCTTTGGCTGCGCCAATCAGGCGGGCGAAGACAATCGCAATGTGGCGCGCATGGCCGTTCTATTGTCGCGCCTGCCGGATACGGTGCCGGGGCTGACGGTGAACCGGCTGTGCGCGTCGGGGCTGGATGCGGTGATCGCGGGTGCACGCAGCATCGCCTGCGGGGCAGCCGATCTGGTGATTGCAGGCGGGGTGGAAAGCATGAGCCGGGCACCCTTCGTGATGCCCAAGGCGGAAAGCGCCTTTTCGCGTCAGACCGAAATTCACGATACCACCATTGGCTGGCGCTTTGCCCATCGGCGGATTGCGGCGGAATACGGGATCGAATCGATGCCCGAAACGGCCGAGAATGTGGCCACCGATTTCACGGTCAGCCGCGCCGATCAGGATGCGTTCGCCCTGCGCAGCCAGGAGCGCTATGACGCCGCATGGCATGCTGCCGATATTGCGCCCGTCACCGTGCCGGGCCGCAAGGGTGATACGGTCGTGGACCGGGACGAACACCCCCGCGCCACCACCGCCGAAAAACTGGCCTCCCTGCCCGCCCCGTTTCGCAAGGGCGGCAGCGTGACAGCGGGCAATGCCTCGGGCGTCAATGACGGGGCCTGCGCGGTGATCCTTGCCTCGGAACGCGCGATGCGCGCGCATGATCTGGTGCCGCTGGCGCGGATCGGGGCGGCAGCCTCGGCCGGGGTGGCGCCGCGGATCATGGGCATCGGGCCGGTGGCCGCGCTGGCGCGGTTGACCGCGCGCGATGGCCTGAGTGCCCAGGATTTCGATGTGATCGAGTTGAACGAGGCGTTTGCCGCGCAGGCCCTGGCCTGTCTGCGGGCCTGGGGTCTGCCCGATGATGCGCCGCAGGTGAACCGCCATGGCGGTGCAATCGCCATGGGGCATCCCCTGGGCATGACAGGGGCACGAATCGCCCTGTCAGCCGCGCGCCAATTGCACGAAACGGGGGGCCGCCTTGCCCTTGCCACGCTATGCGTCGGCGTCGGTCAGGGGGTGGCGTTGGTGCTGCATGCGCCCTGAGTCGCCAATTTTGACCGGCCTTTTATCCTTTAAGCCCCTGTTCACCCCGTTCGGATAGTTCTGATCCCGGGTGTAAAGGACGGGTGTGTGATGAGCGGCAAATCCAATGCCGCGCCTATCATCATCAAACGGAAGAAAGTTGTCGGCGGCGGTGGTCACCACGGTGGTGCGTGGAAGGTTGCCTATGCCGACTTTGTGACCGCCATGATGGCGTTCTTCCTGTTGATGTGGTTGCTGGGCGCGACGACCGAAAAGCAACGCAAGGGGGTGGCGGATTATTTCAGCCCCACCGTGTCGATGACCCCGTCAAGCGGGGGCGAAGGCATGCTGGCCGGCGATTCCAGCGTTAAGGAAGACTCGATGGCCTATAGCGGCAGCGGCGTGGAAGGTGGCCGAAATGCCAGCACCGGCGGCGAGATGACGGCGGCCCAACTGAAGGAAATGAAGGCAGAAATCGACCATAAGCTGACAGCCTATGGCGGTGAAAGCATGACGATGCAGCGGGCGCTGCGCCATATCGTGACCAAGATCACGGATGAAGGTCTGGTCATCGAGATTTTCGATCTTGAGGATGCGCCGCTGTTCACGGCCGAGACGGCAGAACCCCAGCCGATCACCCGTGACATTGCAGGAATCGTGACCAATGTTCTGGCCATCGCCACCAATGGTGTCGCGGTCAACGGCCATGTGCGTTCCTATCCCGTGACGCTGATCAACAATCCGGTCTGGGATCTGTCGGCAGCCCGCGCAGAAACGATCCGCGGTCTTCTCGAAGCGTCCGGCATGGCGTCGCAGCGTATTCGCCGCATCACCGGGCATGCCGACCGGGTTCCCGTGACGGCAGATCCGATGGTGATCCGCAACAACCGGATCGAGATCGTCCTGCTCCGGAAGGATCGGTAGAGTTTTAGCTATTAGCCGGAAATTAAGGCGGAGAGCGCAGGGTCAGCATCGAGCAAGGAATCGAAGCTGCAGAAAGGCGCTTTCACATGACCATCTCTTCCGCCCTCAATGCCGGTGTGGCCGGCTTGAATGCCAATGCTAACCGGCTGGCGACGATTTCGGACAATATCGCCAATTCCGGAACTTATGGATACAAGCGCGCCTCGACCGAATTCGAGGCGATGGTTCTCAGTTCCAGCGGCTCGTCCGGGGTCTATACCGCTGGCGGGGTTCGGGCAAACTCGGCCCGGATGATCGATGAACGCGGTGGCCTGGTTGGCACGCTCAACGCATTGGACATGGCGGTTTCGGGGCGCGGGATGCTGCCGGTGACCGATATGTCATCCATTGATGCGCTGATGTCCAATGAACGGCTGAAGATGACAACCACCGGCGCGTTCCGGATGGATGAAAACGGCATTCTGCGCACGGCGTCCGGGCTGGTTCTGCTGGGTTGGCCCGCCGATGCACAGGGTAACATCCCGACCATCGCCCGCGATTCTGTTGCTGGCCTCAGCCCGGTCGTCATCAACCAGAACCAGCAGGTCGGCGATCCGACCACGGCCATCAAGCTTGGGGTGAACCTGCCCGCCACCGATACGCTTGCCGGTTCGCCGGGCGACCCGCTGCCGCTGTCGGTTGAATATTTCGGCAATCTTGGCACGTCCGAATCGCTGAATATGACCTTCACGCCCACGGTGAATGCGACCGGTCAGTCGAATACCTGGACGATGGAGATTACCGATTCCGCATCGGGTGGCACAGTGGTCGGTGAATATACCCTGGTGTTTGACGATACCCGGGCCACGGGCGGCAGCCTTCTGTCGGTGACCACCGTGGCTGGCGGTGCCTACGATCCGCTGACCGGTCAGATTGCCCTGACTGTGGCTGGCGGGCCGATCAGCCTTGAAATCGGTATACCTGGCGAACGCAATGGCCTGACCCAGCTGTCAGACACATACAGCCCGACCGGCATCACCAAGGACGGATCGCCCGCAGGCACGCTGCTGGGCGTAGAGATCAATGAAAAAGGCATGCTGGTCGCCGCCTATGACAGCGGCTTTACCCGCACCCTGTATCAGATCCCGGTTGTGGATGTGCCCAATATCAACGGCCTGATCCCGATGGACAACCAGACCTTTGCCGCTTCGCAGCAGTCGGGGTCATTCTTCCTGTGGAATGCCGGTGAAGGCCCGACTGGAACGATCGAAGGGTATGCCCGCGAAGGATCGACCACCGATGTCGCCGCCGAACTGACCAGCCTGATCCAGACCCAGCGCGCCTATTCATCCAACGCCAAGGTGATCCAGACTGTGGATGAAATGCTGCAGGAAACCACCAACATCAAAAGGTAAGGCCTGACCCATGAGCCTGTCTTCCGCGTTTTCCTCGGCCCTGTCAGGGCTGACCGCCAGTGCCCGGGTGGCCGAACTGATCTCGTCCAATGTCGCCAATGCGCTGACGCCCGGCTATGCCCGGCGCGAAGCCGACCTGTCCGCGCGCAGTCTGGGCGGGACGGGGCAGGGGGTCCGTGTCATTGGTGTCCAGCGCGACACCAATGCCTTCCTTCTGTCGGAACGGCGCGGGGCGCAGGCGGGCCATGGCGGGCAGGAAACCCGGTCCAATGCCCTGCGGCAGATCGAAAGCGCGATCGGGTCAGAAGAAAGTGCCAGCTCGCTGCTCAAGCGCATCGCAGCCTTTGATCAGTCCTTGCTGGCCGCGGCCAGCCGACCGGAATCGGAGGCACGCCTGTCTGCCGCGGTGACCGCTGCGGCAGATCTCGTGTCGCATATCACCCAAGCCTCGTCCGAGGTGCAGGCGGTGCGCGGTCGGGCTGATACGTCCATCGGGTTGCAGGTCAATCGGCTCAATCATGGGCTTGCCCGGATCGCCGATCTGAATGACCGCATCAAGCTGAACACCATCGGCGGTGCCGATACCTCAGCCTTGCAGGATCAACGCCAGCAACAGATCGATCTGCTGGCCGAAATCGTCCCCTTGCGCGAAGTCGCCCGTGAGGATGGTTCGGTCGCGCTCTTTTCCGCGGGGGGGGCCGCCCTGATTGACGGCAGGCCTTCGACCTTCGGGTTTACGACTGCGGGCACCGTGACCGAGGCCATGGTTCTGGGTACGGGCCTGTCGGGGCTGACGCTGAACGGCCAGTCTGTTTCCACAACGGAATCGGGGCTGCTGGGGGGCGGGACGCTGGCCGCGCAATTCGCCCTGCGCGACGAGGTCGGAACCGAAGCACAGGCCGGGCTGGATGCCTTGGCCCGCGATCTGGTGGAACGGTTCCAGCAAAGCGGGCTTGATGCCACACGGGCGCCGGGCGATCCGGGGCTGTTTACCGATGCGGGTGCCGCCTTTGTTGCCGCGAACGAACCTGGGCTTGCCACAAGGATCAGCCTGAATGCAGCCGTCGATCCCCGCCAGGGTGGCGAAGTCTGGCGGTTGCGCGATGGGCTTGGGGCAGCGGCCTCGGGCCCGACCGGCGACTCTCGTCTGATTACCGTCCTTCAATCGGCGCTGACAGAGCAGCGGACCCCAGCCTCGGCCCCGTTTTCCAACGGCATGCGCAGCTTTTCGGGTCTGGCATCTGATCTGACATCATCCATCGCGCGGCAACGTCTGGACAGCGATGAAACACTCAGCTTTGCCACGGCGCGCTATTCAGCCCTGCAAGAGGCAGAGCAGGAACGCGGCGTGGATACAGACCAGGAAATGCAGCAATTGCTGCTGGTCGAACAGGCCTATGCGGCCAATGCCCGTGTGATGCAGGCGCTGGACCAGATGCTTGGCAACCTGATGGAGATCTGACATGCCCCTTGTTTCCTTGGGTGACCTGGCCCAATCGACGATGCTGCGGCGCAATATGGGCCTGATCAAGACCCAGATGGATGTCTTGTCGCAGGAAATGGCAACGGGGGTTTCGGCGGATGTGACCCGCAAGACCGCCGCCGATCTTGGCCCGTTGCACGCTCTCGACAACCGGCTTGCGCAACTGGAGGGCTTTTATGCGGCCACCACCGAACTGGAGCTGATGGCAGCCGGTCAGCAGGCGGCGCTGGGGGTGATTGATGGTTTCGCCACCACGCTTGCGCCGCAATTGCTGTCGGCGGCGGCAGGCTCGCAGCCAGGTTCCTTGTCTGCCATTGGCGACGATGGCGAACAGAAGTTCAAGGCGGCGATTTCGGCGCTGAATACCCGCGCCGGTGACCGGTCACTGTTTGCGGGCATGGCGACCGACCGATCGCCCCTGCCCGATGGCGAAACGATCCTGCAGGCCCTGGAAACCGCGATTGGCACGCTGGCCACGGCCGAAGATGTGCGTCTGGCGGTATCAGCCTGGTTCGATGATCCGGCCGGATTTGGCGCCCTGTATCAGGGTCAGGGGGTTCTGGCGCCGGTCGCGATTTCCCAGGGGGAAACCGCAGAACTGACGGTCACAGCCCAGACTGACGGAATTCGCGAAACGCTGAAGGGGTTCGCCATGGCGGCCCTTGTGGACCGGAACCAGCCCGGCCCGGCGTTGGAAGGCCGCGCCCAATTGGCCAAGCTGGCCGGACAGCAATTGCTCAACAGCCAGAGCGCAAGGTCGGAAGTGGCAGCACGGCTGGGGGTTGCCGAACAGCAGATCGCTGCCGCACAAAGCCGCAACAGTGCGGAAAGCACGGCGCTGGAAATCGCAAGGTCCAAGATTGTTGCGGTCGATCCGATGGAAACCGCCTCGCGTCTGGATGAGGCCTCGACCCAGCTGGAACTGATCTATGCCATCACGGCGCGGATGTCGCGCATGACGCTGTCGGATTACCTGTGATGCGCTGGCTTTCTCTGGTCCTCACCCTGCTGCTTTGGCCGTCGCTTCTGCTGGCGGCGCCGATCCGGATCAAGGATCTGGTGGAATTCGATGGCGTCCGGGGCAATGACCTGGTCGGCTATGGTCTGGTGGTGGGGCTGAACGGCACAGGGGATGGCATCCGCAATGCCCCGTTCACCGAAGAAATCATGGCCAACCTGCTGGAACGGCTGGGCGTCAACGTGACGGGAGAGCAGTTCCGGCCCAAGAACGTGGCTGCGGTCTTCGTGACGGCAAGCCTGCCGCCCTTCGCCCGGTCGGGCGGGCGCATCGACGTGACCGTCTCGGCCATTGGCGATGCCAAAAGCCTGCTGGGCGGCACGCTGATCATGACCCCGCTGAATGGGGCTGATGGCCAGATCTATGCCGTCGCCCAAGGGACGATCATTGCCGGAGGTGTGTCGGCCGAAGGCGACGCCGCACGCGTGGTGCAGGGGGTGCCGACGGCGGGGGTGATCCCTGCCGGGGCGCGGGTCGAACGCGAGGTCGAGTTCGACTTCAGCACGATCAGCTCGCTGCGGCTGGCCCTGCGTCAGCCGGATTTCACCACGGCATCGCGGATCGAATCTGCGATCAACCGCGAATTCGGGCGGCAGGTGGCCACGATGACCGACGCCGGCACAGTTTCGCTGGATCTGGATCGGACGCGCGCCAGATCACCGGCGCATGCCATGGGGCGGCTCGAAAACCTGTTGGTCGAACCTGAAACCAAGGCGCGCGTGGTTGTGGATCAGCGGTCTGGCACGATCGTGATGGGGTCGGATGTCCGCATCAGCCAGGTGGCCGTCGCGCAGGGCAATCTGACCTTGCGGGTCGAAGAGGCCCCGATGGTGGTGCAGCCCAACCCCTTTGCCGAGGGCGAAACAGTCGTGGTCCCCCGAACCAATGCCGAATTGGAAAAGGCACCGGGCACTGGTCTGGCCGAGCTGTCGGACAGTACCAGCCTGTCGGATGTGGTGGCCGGGCTGAATGCCCTTGGCGTTGCCCCGCATGACATGATCGACATCCTGAAAAGCATCAATGCTGCCGGGGCGCTGCATGCCGAATTCCTGGTGCAATAGGGTTTTCCTGCCTTTTCAGGTTCATGGCCAAGGCTGGCGCGCAGGACATAAGCTGCAACTTTCGTACAGGTTCCCTGAAGTAAGGCTTGCGTCCTGACGATTTGGTTCCATGCTGCGGTGCTAACCCGTACCCGGAAGGCATGCCATGATCGTTACCCCAGCCCAAGCCCTGCGCCTGTCGCTTGAAGCCGGCCAGATGGTCTCAGAGGCTCAGATCGTCATTGCCATGCGGCTTTGGGGCATGGCGGGCCTTTGGAACACCCGGCCCGACGAAACGGTCCGCATGGTTCAGGAAAAGGTCGAGGCGATGGCCCAATCCAGCATCGACGCGGGCCATGCGATGATGACCGGAAAGGGTGTCGCCGGCATCGCCATGGCTGCCATGAAACCGGTCCGGCAGAAAACCAGCGCCAATGTGCGGCGGCTGACAAAGGCGGGATCGCGCTGATCCCTAGCCCGGAAAGGCCTGATCGCCCCAGATCGCCTTGACCCGCGCATCGCGGCCACAGGATTTGCGATAGAATTTATAGGCGTTCTTCTTCTGTTTTGGTCCGATCCGGGTCAGAACGATATCCGATGACTTGTAATAATCCTGATGATAGGCATCAGCTGGCCAGAACTTCGTCAGTGGCAGCACAGGGGTTACAATCTGGCGGCCAAGCGCGGCTTCGGCCTCGGCAATGGCGGCCATGGCCGTGGCCCTTTGGCCCGAGGTGGCGAAAATCGCACTGCGATAGCTGTCGCCCCGGTCGCAGAACTGCCCCCCCGCATCGGTGACATCGATGGATCGCAGGAACATCGACACCAGGCGGTCATAGGGCAGGATGGCATCGTCGAAGGTGATTTCCACCGCCTCGTAATGGCCGGTGCCGCCTGCTGTGACCTGATCGTAACTTGGCGCATCGGTCGCGCCGCCGGAAAACCCCGAAACGGCAGAGATCACGCCTTTCACGCCCTCGAAATCGGATTCAACGCACCAGAAACAGCCGCCCGCCACGACCGCCTTGCGGATTTCGGCCTGCGCCGTTGTGGCCGAAAGGGCCAGTATCATTGCCAGAATCCACCGCATCACAGCCCCCTTTGCCAATTCCGCCACAGGGTCGCGCGGCACGGGGGGTGCGGGCAAGAAACGCCTGCGTGATGTCACGCGGGCTTGATTGACAGAAGATCAGCCCAGCAGCTTGGCCAGACCCATGGCCACCGCCGGATTGCCCGACAGTTTCAGCTTGCCGGTCGCCATGGCCATCATCGGGTTCAGCTTGCCGCGCAACAGCGCAACCAGATTGTCCCGGCTCAGCCGCAGCGTACAGTCCGTTTCGCGGTTTTCGGTCAGGGCGGTGCCATCTGCCAGAACGATCACCCCGTCATCCCCGCAATCGAATTTCAGACTGCCGGAAAAGCTGCGCGTTTCCAGAACCTTGCGAATATCTGCCGCGATCTGTTCCATGGTGCCCCCTGCCTTGCTGGCCACAGCTAAGGGCCGGGGCTGCCCGCTGGCAACTGCGCCGTTGCGTCACGCAAAAGGCCGCGCCCTGCACAGGCGCGGCCCGATCCTTTTCCGGAACAAACCGGTTTACTTCTTTGCCACCCGGGCGTTGCGCGTGGCGATCAGTTTCAGCCGCAGCGCGTTCAGGCGGATGAAGCCTTCGGCATCCTTCTGATCATAGGCGCCGGCATCTTCTTCGAAGGTCACATGCTTTTCGCTGTAAAGCGAATGGTCAGACCAGCGCGCCACCGTCACGGCGCGGCCCTTGTACAGCTTGACCCGCACGGTGCCCGTGACGTGTTCCTGCGTCTTGTCGATCAGCGCCTGCAGCGCCTCGCGTTCGGGGCTGAACCAGAAACCGTTATAGATCAGCTCGGCATAGCGCGGCATGATGCTGTCTTTCAGATGGCCCGCACCGGCATCCAGCGTGATCTGTTCGATGCCGCGATGGGCTTCCAGCAGGATCGTGCCGCCGGGCGTTTCATAGATGCCGCGTGATTTCATGCCGACAAAGCGGTTTTCCACCAGATCGAGCACGCCGACACCATGCTTGCCGCCCAGATCGTTCAGCCGCGCCAGAATGGTGGCGGGCGACAGGCGTTCGCCATTGATCGCCACGGCATCGCCGCGTTCAAAGGTGATTTCCACCATTTCCGGGGTATCCGGGGCCTCTTCGGCCGGAACCACGCGCTGCAGCACATAGTTCGGGAATTCTTCGGCCGGGTTTTCCAGCACGCGGCCTTCGGACGAGGTGTGCAGCAGGTTGGCATCGACCGAGAAGGGCGCTTCGCCGCGCTTGTCCTTTGCGATCGGGATCTGGTTCGCCTCGGCGAATTCCAGCAGCCGGGTGCGGCTGGTCAGATCCCACAGCCGCCACGGCGCGATCACCTTGATCGACGGGTCCAGCGCCGCTGCCGACAGTTCGAACCGCACCTGATCGTTGCCCTTGCCGGTGGCGCCATGGGCCACGGCATCGGCCCCATGGTCCTGCGCGATCTTCACCAGATGCTGGCTGATCAGCGGGCGCGCGATCGATGTGCCCAGCAGATACAGCCCTTCATACAGCGCATTGGCCCGGAACATCGGGAAAACGAAGTCGCGCACGAATTCTTCGCGCACGTCAACGATATGGATATTCTCTTCCTTGATGCCCATCAGCAGGGCCTTCTGGCGCGCGGGTTCCAGTTCTTCGCCCTGGCCCAGATCGGCCGTGAAGGTGATCACCTCGCAGCCATATTCGGTCTGCAGCCATTTCAGGATGATCGAGGTATCGAGGCCGCCGGAATAGGCCAGCACGACTTTCTTCGGCTTCTGCATAAGAAGGCTCCATCAAGGTTTGCGTCGCGATAAAGCGAAAACCACCTTTAGGCAAGGGAAGCGCGGTTGACAGCCCGAATCTTCCTGCCTCAAATCCCGCCCAGGCGAACGAGAAAGGAACATCATGAAGGGCCTTCACATCTTTCTGCATTCGGTGCGGCAGGTAACCGGCAACCTGGACAGCGCGCTGCGGATTTCGGCCCTGCCTTTCGCCATTCAGGTCCTTGCGGCCCTGATCCTGCTGGGGCCGGACATGATGATGGACAGTGGCTTCAGCCCCGACACTGCCAATATCGGTTACTTTGGCAGTGTTGCGCTGAATCTGGTTGTGACCATTTTCACCAGCCTCTGGATTGCCATAGCCTGGCATCGCTTTGTTCTTCGAAACGAAGTGCCCCAAGGTTTTGTTCCCTCCTTTGCCGCTCCGCGTAGCCTTGCCTATTTCGGCCGGTCCTTTGTTATTGGGCTTTTGTGTATCGCCGTGGCGATTCCGCTGGGCGTCGTTGCCGGGGTGATCGCAGCCGGACTGTCAGGCGCGACCGGGCCCGGCCTGGGGTCGATGTTCATCCTGTTCGTTCTGGTCTATCTGCCGGTCGCAGTGATTTCCTACCGTCTGTCCACGGCTCTGCCCGGCATCGCGCTGGATGAAGAACGCGCGTTCAGTGCAGGTTGGGAGGCAACAAAGGGCGAAACCGAGACGTTTTTCGTGCTGTCGGTGATCAGCGTCGTTGCCTTCTTCGTGCTGTCTTTCGGTGGCTCCTTCCTTTTGTCCTTTCTGGGCACGTTGGTCCTGGGTGATGTGTCGATCCTCAGCTTTGCGTGGAATGTCGCACTGGGCTGGATGATGCTGATGGTCGGTCTTTCGATCCTGACCACGCTTTATGGCCATTACATCGAAAAGCGCCCGCTGGTCTGACCTCTTGCAAAGCCGGGGCGGGCGGGTCTAATCGCGGGATGGATGATTTTGCCCACAACGCCCGCCTCACCACGGCAGCCCTGCGCGACCTGTTCGATGCCACCCCCCTGCAGCGCAATGACCATCTGTCGGCGCGCTATGGGGCCGAGATTTATCTGAAACGCGAAGATCTGACGCCGGTGCGCAGCTACAAGCTGCGCGGGGCCTTCAACGCCATGCGCAAGGTGCGTGCGGCGCGTCCGGGGCAGTGCCATTTCGTCTGTGCCAGCGCGGGCAATCATGCGCAGGGTGTGGCCTATGCCTGCCGGCATTTCGGGGTGAAGGGCACGATCTTCATGCCGGTGACCACGCCACAGCAGAAGATCGACAAGACCCGGACCTTTGGCAATGGCGCGGTCGAAATCGTGCTGACAGGCGACTATTTCGATCAGACGCTGGCCGCAAGCCAGGCCTATTGCCGCGATCATGGCGCGCATTTCCTGTCGCCCTTCGATGATGCCGATGTGATCGAAGGGCAGGCCAGCGTGGCGGTGGAATTGCTGGATCAATTGGGGGTGCCGCCCGATCTGGTGATCCTGCCGGTGGGCGGGGGCGGCCTGGCCTCGGGCGTGACACGCTATCTGCGCGACGTCGCGCCGGGGGTGGATTTCCGGTTTGTTGAACCGCTGGGTGGTGCCAGCCTTTCGGCCGCGCTGGAGGCAGGCGGCCCGGTCACGCTGCCGCGGATCAACACCTTTGTCGATGGCGCGGCAGTCGCCCGGCTGGGCAGCCATACCTATGACTGCCTGAAATGGGCCGATCCGGCGCAGGTTCTGCTGGCCCCCGAAGACCGGATCTGCGTCACCATGCTGGAGATGCTGAACATCGAAGGCATCGTGCTGGAACCAGCCGGGGCGCTGTCGGTCGATGCGCTGCCGGTGCTGGCCGATGTGATCCGGGGCAAGACTGTGGTTTGCGTGACCTCGGGCGGGAATTTCGATTTCGAACGCCTGCCCGAGGTGAAGGAACGGGCGCAGCGGTTTTCGGGATTGAAGAAGTATTTCATCCTGCGCATGCCGCAGCGCCCCGGCGCGCTGAAGGAATTTCTACAGATGCTGGGCCCCGATGACGATATTGCGCGCTTTGAATATCTGAAGAAATCGGCGCGCAACTTCGGGTCGGTGCTGATCGGCATTGAAACCCGGCAGGCCGCGCATTTTGCGGCGCTGACCGCCAAGATGGACGCGGCGGGCTTTGCCTATCGCGACATTACCGGGGATGAGGCGCTGGCAGAATTCCTGATCTGATGGCGCTCAGTTCAAGGTGCTGAACCAGTCCAGCGCCATGTCGGCCCAGCCCTTCGGCACGGAATGGCCCCCGCCATGCAGGGCCAGATGCAGGCTGCTGCCGGGCGCGCACCTGTCCCAGTGGCGCAGCCAGAATGGGCCATCGGCGCTGCTTCTGTCCGGGTCGGGGCTGCGGCAGCGCAGGGCTTCGCGCCAGATCTCCAATGACGCAAAGACATCGCCCTGCGCAAAGCCTGATCCAAGCTGGCGGCCTTCCAGCGGGACGGTGCGGTCGGTCCAGCCATGGGTGTGGAACAGTTGCACCGGGGCCGCGCAGCCTGTGGGATGCGGGCGCCAGAAGGCCCCCGCGACCGGGGCATAGGCGGCAAAGGCCTGCGGGTCATTGCAGGCGACATAGCTTGTCATCGATCCGCCGATGGAAAAGCCGGCCAGCAACATCCGGTCGCGGTTCAGGCCGAACCGGGTGGCGGCATCATCGGCCACGGCGCGCAGAAAGGCGGCCTCGTCCCTTGGGCCGGGCCGGTCGGGGTGAAAGGCCCAGCTTTGGCCACGGCCCCGGTCGCGCGGCAGTCCATCGGGCAGGATCAGCGCATGGCCCCGCCCCCGGATCGCCGCGACCATTGCCGTCATGCGCAGCATGTCGGCCCCCGTGCCGCCCCAGCCATGCAGGAAGACGACGGCAGGCCCGTCAGGCCGGGCGGTGTCGGGCAGGGTGATGTGATAGGTTCCCCCCGCAATGCTGCAGGGTTCGGGCGCATCGCCGCAGCCAGCCTGGGCGGATGTGGCAGCAAGGGCTGCGATCAGGGCAAGACAGCGCAGGATCATGATCGGGCCATTCGGGGGGCCGGATGGGGCGCCGGGCTTTGGGCAGGCTGCCGCCAGGGTTCGGATTTCATCCAGCCCACGGCATAGGCGATCCCGGTGATCACCGCGATGCCGCCCAGATTGATCACCACGGTGACAATCGGCCCGCTGCCCCACAGATCGAAGCCCACTCCGAATACCCGCGCCAGCACCATGGATGCCATGAACACCGCCAGCGACTGCTGCCCCACCCGCATCAGCACCGGCACCAGCGGTCCGGCAGCCGCCAGCCTTGCGCCGCCGGGGCCAACCGCCACCCAGGCCAGATAGGCCACGGCCAGAAAATGCAGATAGCGCAGGGCACCGACATTTGTCTTTGACACCAGCCCCCCCAGATCGCCGCGCCATTGCCGCAGGGTTTCAGAGGCACCCAGCAGCACATGCCAGGCCAGCGGCAGGGTGACGATCACATAGGCCGCAGCCAGAACGACCAGCCATCGCCGCACCGGCGGGGCCGGAATCCAGCCCGATTGCAGGGCAAATCCGGTGAAGAATACCAGTTGCCATGCGAAGGGATCGAAGAACCATCCCCGGCTTGATGGCTTGGCGAACCACAATTCGGCAGGCAGGCTGACCCCCGGTCGCCCGGCCCAAAGCCACAACAGTACCGATACCAGCACCACCAGCTTTGGATTGATCCGCGCCAGCGCCATGGCAAGCGGGATCATCGCCAGAATGACGATATACATGGGCAGGATGTCGAAATAATTCGGCACATAGGTCAGCGTCATCAACCCGATCAGGTTCGATCCGGTCTGGGTGATGAAAGGGTACAGGTTCAGCGCGGCGATATAGTCTTTCTCGAACCAGCCGGTCGCATTCAACACCAGCATGCAGAACAGGGCGGTGAAGAACACGCCCAGATGCGCCCAATAGACCTGCCACATCCGCTGCAGGATGCGCAGCGTGCCCAGTACCCAGCCGGCGCGGCGAAAGATCGCGCCGAAGGCCAGCGCCGAGGCCATGCCGGAACAGAAGACGAAGATTTCGGTCGCGTCGGAAAACCCGAAGCGGGCCGGAATCCACAGTGTCCAGGGATTGCCGGGGATATGGGCGATCAGGATTATCCACATGCCCAGGCCCCGGAACACATCCAGCCTGGGGTCGCGCGGGCGGCGGGCGGGCGCTGTCTGCATCTCAGGCCCCCGGCTGCGCGGCCTGGCGGGCGGCAGCAATCAGGGTGCGGCGCCGTTCGGCATAGCCGTCCGATGCGCCAGCGCGCAGGGCCTGACGATCGGCCAGCAGCGACTCGGCGGCCTCAAGCCGACCGCTGCGCAGGGCCGCCTCGATCGTCAGCCGCACGAAAATGTCGCGCTGGGCATGGCTGCCGCCGATCCGGGGCAGATCACGCTGCGCCGCCGACAGATGGGCAAAGGCCGTTCCGTGATCGCCCGCCGCAAAGGCCTGCAGGCCCTGCGCCGCCGTCAGGCCGGGATGGGCGATGATCTCTTGTGCCTCGCCCGTTCCGGCACGGGCCGCCGCCATGCGCCCGATCAGCCGCGCCGCGGCCTCGTCGCGCCCGCCGCCCATCAGGGCCAGCATGTAGTGCAGATCGGCGAAGGCCAGACAGCCATCCTCGGCCCGGCGTTCCGACAGATCGGCCAGTTCGTCCCAGCGATGGCCCACATTCACCCCCTCCAGTTCCAACCGCGACAGAAGCGAGGCGGCATTGGAAATGTCGCGGTAATCATCGGTGCGGTCGGCCCGGATGTCACGGTCATAGAAGTCCAGCGCCGCATCATATTGCCCAAGGTCCAGATGCATCAGCGCGCGGTGCCACCAGACATGGAAGCGGAAGTTGTTGCAATGGGTCCATGATGCCTCGCGCCCTGACAGCCAGTCCAGCCCGTCGCGGGCGCGGCCGGTCATGTCACAGACATGGGCCACCGCATGCAGACCCCAGGCATCGGGCGGGCACAGCTCCACCCCTTCGCGGCCAATCGCCTCGGCCCGGGCATATTCACCGGTTTCTTCCAGCGTGAAGGCATGGCAGCCCAGCGCATAGCCGCGCGCCGCATGATCGGCAAAGGCAGGCAGAGCGCCTTCGATCGACTGACGCATCAGATCGGGGCGGCCCAGCACGAACCAGATCGCCTGAATGAGCTTCATCGCCAGCGCATCCTGCGGTGCGCGGTCCAGTTCCGCCTGAAGCCGTTGCGCCGCCCGTCCGGGCCAGCCCTGCACCCAATCGCCAAGGGCTGCAACAAAGGCCCGCTCCCGTGCCGTTGCAGGCGCGCGCTGCAAGGCGGCCAGCGCATCGACATGGGCATCACGCGCGATCTGCACCATTTCGGACCGGCCCAGCAACAGGCAGGCAAAGCCCTTGATCGCATGGCCAAGCGCGAAATCCGGTGCGGCCGTGATCACGGCGTTCAGGTCAGGCCCCGTTGCCGCAGCATGGGACAGAAAGCCCACAAGGGTGCGGTTCCAGCCGCCGATCCGTTCACGCCCAAGGCTGGTTGCGATCCCGCTGAGATCGGTCGTGGTATCATGGGTGTCGAGCAAGGCTTGCCCCTTTCCTGATCTGCACTGCCCCCGCCGCGCCCATTGGACGAGAGGGGAATAAAGACACGCTTTTGTGACGGCGCGACGCTGCCCGGTTGCCTAAGGTCGCGGCATGACCCAGAGCATCGCCGCCAGACCCACCGCCCAAATCATCCCGCTGTTCGCCGCGATTGCGGGTCTGATCCTGATTGCCCTGCTGCGGCCCGGACCTGTCACCTTGCAGAGTCTTGGCCTGGTTGGGCTGGGGGCGCTGGCCGGGCTGGCGCTGTACCACGCCAGCTTTGGCTTTGCCGGGGGGTGGA
This sequence comes from Gemmobacter denitrificans, assembly GCF_036964905.1. NCBI lineage: Bacteria > Pseudomonadati > Pseudomonadota > Alphaproteobacteria > Rhodobacterales > Paracoccaceae > Gemmobacter > Gemmobacter denitrificans. The sequence goes on along the minus strand of NZ_JBALHR010000019.1, from coordinate 23,613 downwards.
AGCGGTTCATCCTGCTGGGCGACGGGCGCGGGTTGCGGGCGCAGGCGCTGCTGATCGCGCTGATCCTGCCCGCCAGCCATGCGCTGATCGCCTCTGGCATGGCCGGGGGCTATGTGGTTCCGCTGGGGGCCGCGCTGGTTCTGGGGGCCTTCCTGTTCGGGATCGGCATGCAGCTGGCAGGCGGCTGCGGTTCGGGCACGCTGTTCACCGCTGGCGGTGGCAGCAGTCGCATGGTGTTGGTCCTGGCGGCCTTTGTGGCCGGGTCGGTGATCGGCACCGCCCCGGGGCTGAGCGGGGCCGGCTGGCCCAGCCTGCCGCCCGTTTCGGCCTTGCGCAGCCTGGGGCCGCTGCCCGCCGTGCTGATCGGCTGGGCCGTTCTGGCCCTGATCGTGGCACTGAGCCTGCGGGTGGAACGCGCGCGCGGCTTTCAGCCCGATCCGGTGCAAACCGATTGGCGTCGTGGCCCCTGGCCCAAATGGGGCGGGGCGGTGATGCTGGCCCTGGTGGCCATCGGCACCTTTGTCGTGGCGGGCAGGCCCTGGGGCATCACACAGGCCTTTGCCCTGTGGGGGGCAAAGCTGGTGCAGATCGCCGGTGTCGATGTGGCAAGCTGGCCCTATTGGCAGGGCGGACGCGCCGCCCAACTGGTCGGGCCGGTTCTGGCCGATACCACCACGGTGATGGATCTGGCCCTGATGGCCGGGGCCATGGCTGCCGCCGCCCTGGCCGGGCGCTATCGCCCCCGCCTGCGGATGAGCGTGACAGAGGTCATCACCGCCATTCTGGGCGGGGTGCTGATGGGCTATGGGGCGCGGCTGTCCTCGGGCTGCAACATCGGCGCATTGCTGGGGGGCATCACCTCGGGTAGCCTGCATGGCTGGGTCTGGGGTCTGGCTGCCTTTGCAGGTTCGGCCAGCTGGCTGAGGTTTAGCCGACATATGTCTGATATGCGGGGTCAAAATGCCCCCTCATAGGCCCGGCGTCCGATCCTGACGGCCAGCAGGGTAAAGCCATCGCGGCCCATGGCGGCCTGAACCTCGTCCCGCATCGCCGCCGCACTGTCCACCCAGACGCCGTGACCGCCAAAAGCCGCCGCCAGCGCCGGAAAATCGGTCGCGCCGAAATCCACCGCCAGATTGGCCCGGCCTGATCCACGCTGTTTCATTTCGATCAAGGTCAGGCTTTCATCGACCATGACGCAGACGATCACCGGCAGGCCAAGGTCGCGCAGCGTGGCCAGTTCGCCCGCGCCCATTTCCAGCCCGGCATCGCCCATCACCGCCACCACGGGCGCGTCGGGGCGGCCAAGGCGGGCCCCCATGGCCAGCGGCAAGGCACAGGCCATGGTACACAGTCCCGAGGATTGCAGGATCAGCCGCGGCGCAGGCGATTGCCACATCTGGCTGAGCAGGATGCGATGCGCCCCGCTATCGGCAGTGATGACCGCCGTATCGGGCAGGGCTTTGCGCAAGGCGGCAAAGGCGGCATGCGGCCCCCATTGATCCGATGGCCCGGCAAACAGGTCTTGCAATGCCGCACGGGCCTGCGCAATGCGCCCCCCCGGCCAGCGTGCCGTGGTGCCGGGTTTCAGCCGGGCCAATGTGTCGCCCAGCCCGGCCAACAGGGTTTCGTCGCAGCGATGCATGCCATGCAGGCGCGGCACCGGCGCGATTTCGAACACGGTCTGATGCGGGGCGAAAATGTCGCGCCAGCCGATGCGCATTTCGATCGGGTCATAGCCCAGCAAGACCACAAGATCGGCCTGCCGGATCAGCGGCAGCAGAACGCCATCGGCGCGGGGGCTGAGGCCAGCCCCCATCAGCGACAGCGGATCATCTTCGGCCAGCAGCCCCTTGCCCTTGTAGGTGGTGATCAGCGGAATGCCCTGCGCGTGGCAGAATTCGGCAATGGCCGCCCCGGCGCCTTCGTTCACCGCATCGACCCCCGCAATCGCGATAGGCCGCTCGGCCGTGTCCAGCGCGGCCTGCAGCCGGGCAATCTGCCCCGGTGTCGCGGCGGGCAGATCGGGCAGGGCTGCTGCAAAGGGCAGCGACGGCTCGGCCCCTTCTGCCACGCCGATGGGAACATCGACATGCACCGGCCCCGGCTGGCCAGACAGGGCAAGCGTGATGGCCTTGGCCATCACCTGCGCCACGGCCCCCCGCGCAGCGCGGAAACTGCCCTTGACCACCGGGCGCAGCAGCGCCTGATGGTCAAAGACCTGATGGGTATAGGTTTCCGCCTCGGCTGAATCGACACAGCCGGTCAGGAAGATCAGCGGCACACGATCCTGAAGCGCATTGGCCACCACATTCACCGCATTGGCGACACCGGGGCCAAGGGTGGCCACCAGCACCGGCAGGGCACCGGTCATGTGCCAATGCCCCTCGGCCATGAAGCCGCCCGCGTTTTCATGCTTGACCAGCACGAAGCGCAGCCCGGCCGCGTCCAGCCCTTCGATCAGGGCCAGCACCTCGCCGCCCGGAATGCCGAAGGCATGGCTTGCCCCGGCCCCGGCCAGCATCCGGCCGATAACCCCGGCCCCGGTATCTTGCGCAGTCGTCATGTCTGTTCTTCCCTGTGCCTGCCCCTTCTCGGGCTTGTATCAGGGTGCCACCGGCGCGGTGGAAACGAAATCGGGAATACCACTGTCGGCTGCAGCCTTCGGTTCAACACCGCCCACCCAGTTGGTTTGCGCCAGCGAGATATTGCCGGGAATATCTTCTTCCCAGAAGCCGACGACATTCTTCGTGATGTTCAGATAGAGCTTGCCATCGACGATGCGCCACAGGTTCGGGTTGCCCGGCACCTTGCCGCCCTTTGACACCCCATAGGCGCAGTGTCCGTCATATTGCGGGGCATAGCGGGCGGGATCGGCCAGAAAGAGATCGCGGTTCTCGGGGGTGGAAAATGCAAATTTTGCGCCATTGTATTCGGCGGTGATATCGGCGCGGCCCGGCACGGCGTTGGGCTGGGCCTGACCCACGGGGGCCTGCGGCAGCGAGAAATAGGCCACGACATCATGGCCTGACGCGGCAAAGCCGGTCTGGTCCACATATTGCGGGCCTGCCAGCACAAGGTTGGGGGCAAGGCCAGCGCCAAGGCCGGTCATGAACGCGATCAGGGTCAGGGATTTCAGCATGTCGTGCTCCGCAGATTTGCATGTCCTGAACAGCAATTCGCGGCAGAACGCCGGATGATACATCGCTCGCGCAGTCGTGATACGCGGGTGGGGCGATCAGCCTGTCGCGGGCCAGGCCTGCGCCCGGCTGACCTTGCGCCACAGGATGGCCATGACCGCCAGACCCGTCAGCCCCAGTGCCACAACCAGCCACAGGGTCGGCCCGGGGCCGATGCGGGTGGTGGACAGCGCAAAGGCAAAGGGGGCCGCCGCGCCCATCAGGTTGCGGATCGCCGCCAGCCGACCCAATTGCTGGCCCAGCCCTTCGGTGCCGAACAGGGCCACTGGCACGGCGCCACGCACGATGCTGGCCAGCCCGCCGCCCGTGCCCATCAGAATCGCAAAACACAGGCCGGTCAGCACCGGGGGCCCCGGCAGCAGCAGGGCCAGCACCGCCAGCGGCATCGCCCCCGCCGACACCATGGCCACCGCCACCGGATGCAGGTTGCGCCACAGCGTCGCATCCACCACCCGGATCAGCACCTGCGCCGGGCCCATCATCATGGCGATCAGAAAGGCGGTTTCCCCCATCCCGCGCGCCAGCAGGATCGGCACCATATGGATGGTGACCGCCGAAATCACCATGCCGCTGATGGCAAAGCCCACGCCCATCAACCAGAAGGCCCGCCGTGCCTCGGGGCCTGACAGCCGCTGATACTGCACTTCGGTCTGGGCGGGATGTGCCGCAATCGCGGCAGGATCGGGCAGGGGGCGGCGCGCGATCCACAGATGCAACGGCAGGGCAAGGCCCAGCGTCAGCCCGGCAAAGATCAGATAGGTGCCACGCCATCCCATGTCTTCAGCCAGCCAGCCCGTCAGTGGCCAGAACAGGGTCGAAGCAAAGCCCGCGATCAGCGTCAGCAGCGTGATCGCCGCCCGGGTGTTGCGCGGCGCATGCAGTGCCAGCGTCGCAAAGGCGGCATCATACAGCACGGCAAAGCTGATGATTTCGATCAGCACCACCAGCAGCGCAAAGGTCACGATATCCGGCGCATGGGCCAGCGCGACCAGAGCTGCCGCAACGGCGGCGCTGCCAGCCGACATCACCCGCGCCGCGCCATGCCGGTCGATCCGGCGACCGAAGGCCGGGGCGGTAAAGCCCCCCAGCAAGAGCCCGATTGAAAAGATCGCAAACAGGGTGGGTTCGGTGACGTTGAAGTCGGTGGCCATGGCGGGGGTCAGGACGGCATAGGCGTAATACAGCGCGCCATAGCCGATGATCTGCGTAACCCCAAGCGCGGCAATCACCGGACGGGCCGCAGGGGCAACCCCGATCAACGCCATGGTGCAGGCCCGCCCTGGGAGGGGGCGGCGGGCCGCGTGCCGGTTCGGCGGATCGTTACGGCCATCGGTGCCCCCGCAGCTGACTCTATTTCGGTAAATATCGAAATAATGGGCGCGGGGCAATGCCCTATTCGTCAGTTTGGCAGGCATCCGCGCAGCATTCGGCGGCCAGATCATCGATCAGGCCCCGCATGACCGCATAATTCGTGCGGCAGATCAGGGAGGTGCCAACCCGTTCCTGATGGATCAGGTCCACCTGGATCATCGCCCGGCAATGATGCGACAGGGTTGATCCGGGGATGCCCAGCTTTTCCTGAATCCCGCCCATGGAAAGCCCGGCCTCACCCGCGCGCACCAGAAGCCGGTACAGCCGCAGCCGGGTCGGGTTGCCAAGGGCCGCCAGACGCGCGGCGGCACTGTCGATATCCATGATCCGCACTTTCCTTCTGTCAGGGGCCGTTCCCTGACCCTGGCGACTGTCAGGTCGGGGTCCAGTTGTGTTCGACCACGGCCTCCATTGAAACAAAGCTGCTGGTGGCGTGCAATCCTGGCAAGGCGGAAATCTTTTCCGCCATGATCTGCCGGAAATGCACCATATCACGCGACCGGACCTTGATCAGATAATCATATCCGCCCGCGATCATGTAACATTCTTCAACCTCGGGGATGTTGCGCACGCCCGCGTTGAACTTGTCCAGCGCCGATTGCCGGGTGTCGGACATTTTCACCTCGACATAGGTCACATGGGTCAGGCCCAGCTTCATGGGCGACAGCATCGCGCGATACCCGGTGATCAGCCCCGCCTCCTCCATTTGCCGGACGCGCTGGGTGACCGGGGTTTTCGACAGGCCGACCCGGGCGGCAAGCTCGCTCATCGGGATGCGGGCATTGGCCAGTAGTTCGGCCAGAATCTTGCGGTTGATCGGATCAAGCAGGTCGGACATCGCATAATTCCCGCGGATAAACAGGCGAATCGCCTATCATACTGGTCTGCTTTGGTCACATCGACCAGAGCCTGTTCGGTAAAATCGGCCCAATCCCTATTCCGCCGATCTGACCCCCAGAGGCCCCATGACCGACCTGTCGCACTTTACCCTGTCTGCCAAGTTCCAGCCCGAGGCCGCGCTTCTGGATCATCTGGTGCAAGAGGCCGCGCTGGATGCTGACCTGCGGGCCCGGATCACGGCCAAGGGGGCCGGGCTGGTGCGGCGTATCCGCAGCGAGGCCAAGCCCACGCTGATGGAACATTTCCTGTCGGAATATGGCCTGTCCACCCGCGAAGGCGTGGCGCTGATGTGCCTTGCCGAAGCCATGCTGCGCGTGCCCGACCGGCTGACGATCGACGCGCTGATCGAAGACAAGATCGCGCCGTCGAACTGGGGCCGCCATCTGGGTGAGGCGTCCTCCAGCCTTGTGAACGCCTCGACCTGGGCCTTGATGCTGACGGGCAAGGTGCTGGACGATGGGCAGGGCGGCGTGGCTGGCACCCTGCGCGGCATGATCAAGCGGTTGGGCGAACCGGTGATCCGTACCGCCGTGGGCCGCGCGATGAAGGAAATGGGCCGCCAGTTCGTGCTGGGTCAGACCATCGACGCCGCCCTTGACCGCGCCCGCAGCCGCGAGGCGCAGGGATTCACCTACAGCTATGACATGCTGGGCGAAGCCGCGATGACGCGGGCCGATGCCGCCCGCTATGCCCGCGAATATGCCAATGCCATCGCCGCCATTGCACGGGCCTGCGACAAGGGCTCGGTCGAGGCCAATCCCGGCATTTCGATCAAGCTGTCGGCGCTGCATCCGCGCTATGAAGTGGCGCAGGAAGAGCGCGTCATGGCCGAACTGGTGCCGGTTGTGCTGAAACTGGCGCAGGCGGCCAAGGCGGCGGGCATGGGCATGAACATCGATGCCGAAGAACAGGACCGGCTGGTGCTGTCTCTGAAGGTGATCGAGGCAGTTCTGGCCGATCCGTCTCTGGCGGGCTGGCACGGGTTCGGCGTGGTGGTGCAGGCCTATGGCAAGCGCGCCGGTCTGGTGATCGACTGGCTGTATGAAACCGCCACGCGGCTGGATCGCAAGATCATGGTGCGGCTGGTGAAGGGTGCCTATTGGGACAGCGAAATCAAGCGCGCCCAGGTTGAAGGCCTGCCCGGTTTCCCGCTGTTCACCAGCAAGACCGCCACCGATGTCAGCTATATCGCCAATGCGCGCAAGCTGATCGGCTATGCCGACCGGATCTATCCGCAATTCGCCACGCATAATGCCCAGACCGTTGCGGCGGTGCTGGAAATGGCGGGCGATGTGAAGTTCGAATTCCAGCGGCTGCATGGCATGGGCGAACGGCTGCATGACATCGTGCTGGCCGAAACCGGCGGGCGCTGCCGCATCTATGCCCCGGTCGGGGCGCATCGTGACCTTCTGGCCTATCTGGTGCGCCGCCTGCTGGAAAACGGCGCGAATTCGTCTTTCGTGCATCAGATCGTCGATGAGGCAATCAGCCCCGAGGAAGTGGCCCGCGATCCGTTCGAGGCGCTGGCCACCGCCCGCGCCCCTGCGGCACTGCTGGCCCCGCAAGATCTGTTCGGTGACCGGCGGGCCAATTCGCAAGGGTTTGATCAGTCAGATGTCGAAACGCTGCAGCGGATCGCGGCGGCCCGTGATGCCGCCCGGCCCGTGGCCGAGGTTCTGGCCCTGCGCCCGGCAACCGGCAGCCTGCATCCGGTGATCAACCCCGCCACCGGCGAAACCATCGGCGAAGTGATGCATGTCGATGCTGCAACCGTCACCCGCGCCATCGAAGATGCCCGCCCATGGGACGCCCCGGCTGCCGAACGGGCCGCCGTGCTGCGCCGTGCCGCCGATCTGTTCGAGACGCAATTCGGCGAAATCTTCGCCGCGCTGACGCACGAGGCGGGCAAGACCCTGCCCGATGCCGTGGGCGAACTGCGTGAGGCGGTCGATTTCCTGCGCTATTATGCGGCGGAAGGCGAAACCGCCACCGCCGGGCCGCGCGGCATCATCGGTGCGATCAGCCCGTGGAACTTTCCGCTGGCGATCTTTTCGGGCCAGATTGCGGCGGCGCTGATGGCCGGAAATGCCGTGATCGCCAAACCGGCGGAACCCACACCGATCATCGCCAGCATCGGCGTGCGCCTGCTGCATCAGGCCGGTGTGCCGCGCAGCGCGCTGCAATTGCTGCCGGGGCGCGGCAGCGTGGTCGGGACGGCACTGGCGACAGACCCACGGGTGTCTGGCCTTGTCTTTACCGGATCGACGGCCACCGCCCAGACCATCGCGCGCAACATGGCCGCCCATCTGGCCCCCGGCACACCGCTGATCGCCGAAACCGGCGGATTGAATGCGATGATCGTGGACAGCACCGCGCTGCCCGAACAGGCGGTGCGCGATATCGTGGCCTCGGCCTTCCGGTCGGCGGGGCAGCGCTGTTCGGCCCTGCGGTGCCTTTATGTGCAGGAAGACATCGCGCCGCATCTGATCGAGATGATCAAGGGCGCGATGAACGAGCTGGTGGTGGGCGACCCCTGGGCGCTTTCCACCGATGTCGGCCCGGTGATCGACCGTCGCGCGCAATCCACCATCGCCGATTATCTGGAAGAACACCGCGCGCGCATCCTGCATCAGCTTGCCGTGCCGCAGACGGGCACCTTCATCCCGCCCACCATGATCGCCGTGCGCGGGATCGAGGATCTGGATCGCGAAATCTTTGGCCCGGTGCTGCATGTCGCCACCTTCAGGGGCGAGGACCTGGGCCGCGTGGTTCAGGCGATCAATGCAAAGGGTTATGGCCTGACCTTCGGGCTGCACACCCGCATCGACAGCCGTGTGCAAGAGGTGGCCGGGGCGATCCATGTCGGCAATATCTATGTGAACCGCAACCAGATCGGCGCGGTGGTGGGCAGCCAACCCTTTGGCGGCGAGGGCCTGTCGGGCACCGGGCCGAAGGCGGGCGGGCCGAATTATGTTGGCCGCTTCTTCGCGCCGCCAGTGGCCAGCATCCCCGACGCGCAATGGCCGGACCGGGTGGATGTGGCGCGACTGTCGCAGGTGCTTCAGGCTCATGCGCCGCGCCAGATCGGGGAACAGGTGATGCCCGGCCCGACGGGGGAATTGAACCGCCTGACGCTGCATACCCGCCCGCCGATCCTGTGCCTTGGCCCCGGCAAGGTGGCGGCGACGGCGCAAAAGACCGCGGTTGAATCGCTGGGGGGCGACGCGGTGATCGTGGAGGGCACCATCGCGCCTTCGACGCTGACCAGCCTTGACGGATTTTCGGCGGCGCTGTGGTGGGGTGATGCGGCCACCGGGCGCGATCTTGCGCAGGCATTGGCCGACCGTGATGGTGAAATCGTGCAGCTGATCACCTCGCTGCCCGATGTGGCGCATGTCGCGCATGAACGCCACCTCTGCGTCGATACCACGGCGGCGGGCGGCAATGCCGCCCTGCTGGCAGGCTGATCGCATTCCCCCTGCCCCCTTTGGTTGCCAAGGGGGCAGGGCCGTTCAGAACCCTGCCGCCATGCCATCCTTGCGCGGGTCAGACCCGCCGGTCAGCGTGCCTTTCTGCCAGTCGATCCAGATGGCCTGACCGCCGCCCCAGGGTTCCTCGGCCTCGGCGACCGGATGGCCAAGCGCCTGCAGCCCCTGCAGCGTTGCCGCCGAAACACCGCGTTCCGCCCGCACCACGCCCTTGTCGGGAAAGACCCTCGGGCTGTCCAGCGCGGCCTGAACATCCATCCCGTAATCCAGCATGTTGGTCAGCAGATGCACATGGCCCATCGGCTGAAAATCCCCGCCCATCACGCCAAAGGGCATGATGGCCCGGCCCTCGCGGGTGACCATGCCGGGCATGATCGTGTGCATCGGGCGCTTGCCCGGTGCCAGCGCGTTGGGGTGGGCCGGGACCATGCGGAAGCTGGAACCCCGGTTCTGCAACACGACCCCGGTTTGCGGGCAGGTGATCCCGCTGCCAAAGGCCCAGTAGGTGGAGTTGATGAAGCTGATGGCATTGCGGTCTTCATCCACGACCGAGATATAGACCGTATCCGACGGTGCCAGATCAATGGGTGGCAGATCGGTCATCGCCCGGTCATGCCGGATTGCACCATGCAGCCGCGCCGCATGGGCGGGGGATATCAGCGCACCGATCACCGGATCGTTGCGGTCCATCTCGGCCAGCCGGGTATTGCGTTCGCGATAGGCAAGCCGGGCGGCCTCGATCTCTAGATGGAACCGCGCGCTGCCATGCGGGTCCAGCCGGGCCAGATCCTCATGCGCCAGAATGTTCAGCATCACCAGCGCGGTCAGGCCCTGATTGTTCGGCGGCATCTGGTGGATGCGATAGCCGCGATATTCGACCGACACCGGCGCGACCCAATCGCAGCGGGTGGCGGCGAAGTCGTCCAGACTGTGCAACCCCCCAAGGGCGCGCAGCCGCGCCACCAGCGCCTCGGCCACTGCGCCGGTATAGAACCCGTCACGGCCCCGTTCGGCCACAAGGCGCAGGGTGGCGGCCAGCGCGGGTTGGCGGTGCAGATCGCCCGCGGCGGGCGGCTTGCCCCCGGGCAGGAAGATCGCGGCGGAATGGGGGTCGGCGGCCAGCAGCGCGGCCGTATCGGCCCAGTCGAAGGCGACGCGATCATGCACCACATAGCCCGCCTCGGCATAGTGGATCGCGGCTTGCAGGCAATCGGCCAGCGGCTTGCGCCCATGGTCGCGCGACAGCCGATCCCAGGCGTCGATGGCACCGGGAATGGTCACCGAATGGGGCCCATGGCGGGGCATCTCTGACAGGCCCATGCTGCGTAAGGCGTCGATCGTGGCGGCGCGCGGCGCGCGGCCTGATCCGTTCAGGGCCAGCACCTGATCGCCGCCCTTCGGGGCATAAAGCACAAAGCAATCGCCGCCGATCCCGGTGGATTGCGGCTCTACCACCGCCTGCACGGCAGATGCGGCGATGGCGGCATCCACCGCATTGCCGCCCCGGCGCAGCATGTCCAGCGCCGCCTCGGTCGCCAAGGGGTGCGAGGTGGCGGCCATCGCCCGGGTGGTTCTGACCGCTGACCGGCCGGGAAGCTGAAAATCGCGCATGTCTGACGGCCTTTCCTGATCTGCCTTGTGGGCCTGCCACGGCCCGACAGTGCCGCATCCCCCCGCGCCGGTCCAGAGGCCGCGAGGTCGATCAGGCAGCAGGCGCGCAGCAAGGGCTGGCCTCTGCCGGGGTCTTGGCCGTGCTGCCGCAGCCGCACTCTTCGGCCCCCGCTGTTCTGGCCGCAGCATCCAGCGCACAGCAGGCGCCGGTTTCGGGCTGGGCCGGACCGCCGCAGCACGATGCCGGCGCCATCGGCGCGCGATCCGTGGAACAGACGCCCGTTTCCGGCAGAACCAGACGCACATCCCGCGCCGCCGCCCTGTCCCCCGCCAGTTCTGCGGCGATGGAGCGGACCTGTTCATACCCTGTCGCCATCAGGAAGGTTGGCGCACGACCATAGGATTTCATGCCGACGATGTAGAAATCCCGTTCGGGATGGGCCAGTTCCACCACACCATGCGGCGGCACTGTTCCGCAGGAATGCAGATTGGGGTCGATCAGCGGGGCCAGCGCCAAAGGGGCCTCGACAATCGGGTCAATGCCCAGCCGCACTTCGCGCAGCATCGCCAGATCGGGGCGGAACCCGGTCGCGACGATGATCCGGTCCAGATCAAGCTGATGCGGCATGCCATTCAGCAATCCCTGCACGGCCAGCGCATCGCCGCTGCGGGTGATGGACTGCGCGGCATAGGGTGACAGCAGGGTCAGTTGCCCGGAATTCAGCGCCTCGACCGCCGCAAGGCCCAGTTGCCCGCGGCCGGGCAGTTGGTCATTCAGCCCGCCGCCCAGCAGCCGGGCGATGCCACCGCCCCGCGTGGCCCAGAAAATCCGGGTATCCGGGTGGTCTTTCCGCAGGTCCAGCAAATCCAGCACGACATTGATCGCCGAATGTCCCGCCCCGGCCACCAGAACCCGCTTTCCGGCATAAAGCCTCTGATCCGCGCCCCGGATATGGGCCGGGCCATAGGCGATGCGATCGGCATGGTCGGTTTCGCCCGGGATCGGCAACCCGTCCAGACCCAGCGGGTTCGGCATGGTCCAACTGCCCGAAGCATCGATCACCGCCCGGGCCAGCAGCCGGTGGCTCGCCCCTGCCGCATCCCGCCACAGCAGCGAAAAGGCGGTGGTGTCGCGATTGTCCGATCCGATCCGCGACAGATTGTGCCGGGTCACCGCCTCGACCCGGGCCTGCAGGCGCAAGGCGGCGGCCAGTGCCGGATGCTGGGCCAGCGGCTGCAGATAGGCCGATACCAGTTCGGCCCCGGTCGGCACGGCATCGTCATCAGGGCGCTGCCAGCCGGTCTGATCCAGCAATGCAGCGGCGGCAGTGTCGATGTTATAGCGCCACGGCGAAAACAGCTGCACATGGCCCCATTCGGCCACCGAAGCGCCGACTGTTGCGCCGCGCTCCAGCACGACAGGCTTCAGGCCGCGTGCCATAAGATGGGCCGCTGAGGCAAGGCCCACGGGGCCTGCGCCGATGATGGCCACGGGAAGGGCAGAGAGATCGGGCATGACGGGTCCTTTCGCAGAGGCATGGAATTGGGAGGGGGCGGTATTTCTATGTATGTCGAAATAGTGGCAGCCCGCGCGCATGCGGTCAACCTGTATTTCTGTAATTATCGAAATACTGCATGACGCCACTCTGACGGTTGAAATCCCGCATCCCAGCCATTCCGAGAATCTGGAAACCCCGCCTAGAATTCCCCACCCGGCCCCTTGCATCGCGTATCAGAACGGTTTAATGCCCGCGCTACGGTCGGAGCGTAGCGCAGTCTGGTAGCGCACCTGCTTCGGGAGCAGGGGGTCGGAGGTTCGAATCCTCTCGCTCCGACCAAGAGCCATCCCGAAAAATCAGCACGTCGCATTATGACTGAAGCCAGAGAACTGTCTGGTTTGGCCTATGCGCAGTCGCCGATAACGCGGGGTAGCGGGTTCAGAAAGGCCACGGTCAAGACAGCACGATTCGCATGCCTTCAGCGAGGGAATCCCCTGAAATGCCGACACCCGCCCCCAAAGGGACGGGCGCCGGATCAGGCGGATCGCTGCGTGTCAGATGGTGTAGCGCCTGACAATCCCGGTTGCATTCAGATCACCAAGGCCTTCGTCACGCGCCGCGGCAAAGATCTGCCCCAATTCCCTGGTGACCGGCATCGCCGCCCCGGCACCCGTGGCGCTGCGCTGCATCATCGCGAAATCCTTGGCCACAAGATCAATGGGGAAGGCCGGGGGAAAACTGTCCCCCAGCATGCCCGGCGCTGCCAGTTTCAGAGCAGGGGCCGCCACCGGGGTTTCAGCCCAGGCCGCGAGGATGGGTGCGGGGTCTAGCCCCGCTTTGCGGATCAGCCCGATGAATTCGGCCGTCACGGCAAGCCCAGCTCCGAACATCGCATTCACATGCAGCTTGGCCAGACAGCCTGCGCCGCATGGTCCAGCATGATGCACCGCCGATCCCATGGCCAGCAACACCGGGCGCAGACGGTCTATCGGTCCGGCCTCGCCCCCGGTCAGGAAGATCAGCGATCCTGCCTCGGCCTGCGGCCGCGATCCAGCCAAGGGGGCTTCGACAAGATCCCGCCCCGCCGTGGCAAAGGCCTGCGCAAGGTGCCGGACCCCCGGCAGCGACAGGGTGGAACACTCCACCCCCACCGCATCCGGGGCCATGCCCGACAGCGCCCCGTCATCGCCCAGCCAGACTTCGGCTGCGGCGGTATCGTCGCGCAGCATGCTGAAAACAAAGTCCTGCCCCATCGCGGCGTCGCGTGGCGTTTTGGCCATCCGCGCGCCCGATCTGGCAAGCCTTGCCGTCGCATCGGGGCTGCGGTTCCAGACGGTCAGATCGTGCCCGGCCGCCAGCAGCCTTGCCGCCATGCGCGAACCCATGGCGCCAAGACCCAGAAAGCCGATCCGTGCCATGCCCGCGTTCATGCTGCGCGCCGGACGGGCAAGGCCGCGATCATGGCGCGTGCGGCGCTTTCTGCATTCTCGCCCTGACCCATGTTGATGCCTTCGACGGGGATCACCGTCACATCGGTGATCCCGATGAAGTTCAGCACGAAGGTCAGATATGGTGCCGCGAAATCGGCAGGGCGGAAATCGCCGCGATAGCCTGCCGCGCCATAGGCCACGATGACAAAGGCCCGTTTGCCAGAGATCAACCCGCCGAAGGATTGCCCGTCAAAGCTGAAGCTGCGGCCCACGCGCACGATCTGGTCGATCCAGGCTTTCAGCGCCGAAGGGATGCCGAAATTGTACATCGGCACCGTGATCAGAATGTCATCCGCCGCCGCGATTTCTGCCAGCAATTCATCCGACAGGGCGGTGGCCTGCTGTTCTGCGGGGCCAAGGCTGGCGGGATCGGCAAAGAAGGCGCTGATGCTGTCAGCCGAGATATGCGGCAGCGGTGTCAGCGCCAGATCGCGGGTCAGGGTTTGCGTTGGTGCCAGATGGGCGGCCAGATCATCGCCAAGACGGCGCGACCAGGAACCATCATGGCGGCTAGAGGAATCGATGCGCAAAAGGGTTGTCATGCTGCGGCCTTTCAGGGCTATGGGCGATGACGCAAAGCTAAGAAGTGCATGGATTGCGTTAAATACGTTGATATGCGCGATAATCGTGCGCATTCTGCACGAATGAACCTGGATGACCTGAAAACCCTGCTGCTCGTGCGCGATCAGGGCGGCTTTGCAGCAGCGGCGCGGACGCTGGATCTGAACCCCGCCTCGGTCTCGCGCCGGGTGGCCGAGATCGAGGCGGGGTTGGGGCTGCGGATTTTCCAGCGCTCTACCCGCCGTTTCAGCGTGACCGAAGCGGGCGAGGCGTTTCTGACCCGGTTGGCCCCCCTGCTGGATGAATTTGATGCGGCGCTTGGATCGGCAGAGACACTGTCTACCGATCCCGGCGGAACCTTGCGGATGACCACCTCGGTTTCGTTCGGGCACGAGGTGGTGATGCCGCTGCTTGGCGGGTTTCATGCCGCCTATCCGGGCATCAGGGTAGAGTTGATCCTGAGCGACAGCAATCTTGATCTGGTGCGCGACAGGATCGATCTGGCGCTGCGACTGGCCCCGGCCCCGGCAGGGGCGCTGATCAGCAGCCGCATCCTGACTGCGCGGTATCGGGTTGTCGCATCGCCTGCCTATCTGCAGCAGAACCCGGCCCCGGCCCGGCCAGAGGATCTGGCGCATCATCCCGCCTTGCGCTTTCCCCTGCCGGGCTTTCGCGATCGCTGGATGTTCCGCGATACGGCTGGCCGGGTGACCGAGGTGCCGGTGGATGGCTGGCTGATCTGCAGCAATGCGCTGTCCCTGCGCCGTGCGGCTCTGGACGGGTTGGGTGTGGCCCTGCTTACCGATTGGCTGGTGGGGCAAAGCCTGCGCGACGGAACCCTGATCGACCTGTTCCCGCAGTTGGAGGTGACGGCGACCGGATTTGAATCGGGCATCTGGGCGCTGTATCCGACCAAGGCCTATCTGCCACAGCGCGTGCGGCTGATGATCGACTTCATCCGCAGAGAGGCAGGCCGCGCCGCGGTCTGATACCCCGGTCAGCGGCTGTTCAATGCCTCGTGCCAGCGGCGGATCAGCCTGCGGCGCTTGGCCTGATCCAGATAGACCAGCAATCCGGGGCTGACATTCACCGGGCGCAACTGATCGCCCAGGGCGGCCTGCATGCTGCGGGCACTGTTGGCATCTGACACTTCCAGACTGACGGCAGGCAGTCGCAGTTTGCGGGCCAGAATTTCCTGCCCCGACCGGCTGAGGAGAAAGCCCAGAAACCTTTCACCCAGATCGGGCCGGGCCGCTGCGCGCGGCACCAGCGCCACCCGCGATACCACCACGGTATAGTCGCGCAGCAGGACATAGCCCAGATCGGGGTGCAGCCGGGCCTGATCCGCCGCATAGGACCCAAGGATGTTATAGCCGATCAGCAACCGGCCATCGGCCACGCGGTCGATGATGTCCTGACTGGTGGGAAAGGTCTGCAGACCCGCCGCGCCCATGGCCTGCAACACCGCCCAGATATCGCTGAAATGTTCGTCATCCTGCGCGACGAACAGATAGCCCACCGCAGAGCGGGTAATGTCATAGGTGCCCACACGGCCCTGAACGGCAGGCCCGGCCTGTTTCAACCAGCGCATCAATGCCAGCCGCGATTGCGGCGGACCTTCGGGAAAGCTGGGCCGGTGATAGATCAGCACCCCGGGTTCAAAGGTCAGGGCAAAGGCCGTTTCGCGCCAGTTGGCCCAATCGGGCCAATGTGCGGCGGCGGGCAGGCTGACCGGGCGGGCATAGCCGTCATTGGCCAGTTTCATCTGCAGG
The DNA here is from genome assembly GCF_036964905.1 of Gemmobacter denitrificans. NCBI lineage: Bacteria > Pseudomonadati > Pseudomonadota > Alphaproteobacteria > Rhodobacterales > Paracoccaceae > Gemmobacter > Gemmobacter denitrificans. Next base: position 7,721 of record NZ_JBALHR010000019.1, on the reverse strand, counting down.
TCCATGCCGGATGAAAAGGCGAAATCGGCGGTGGTGCCCCCGGCATCGCTTTCGGCCACGATCCTTTCGCGGATTTCATTGGCCAGCAGGTCTTCATAGCGCACGGCGATCCCGGGATTTTCGGTCTGAAATCCTTCGATCAGGGGCCGGGCCAGCCGGGCATCCAGCGAGGAATAGATCACCAGCTCCGCCTCATGCGGGCCGGGGGCGGGCACGGCCATCACCTCGGCACGCAGGGCCGCGGCGGGGATCAGGGCAAGAAGGGCCAGAATACGCAACATGGGCACAGAGTGGCACAGGCCCGGGCGGGTTCACAACGCGGCATTTGCCGCTTAGGCTGCACAAGGGACGGAGGGGGCAATGCGGATCTTGCTGGTGGAGGATGACAGGCCATTGGCCGAAGCGTTGACGGCGCTTCTGGCCCGGGCGGGCTATGCGGTGGATTGCGTTGCCGATGGTGTGTCGGCCGAAGCTTTGGCGGCGGCGGAGAGCTTTGATCTGGTGATCCTTGATCTGAACCTGCCGGAACTGGACGGATTGTCGGTGCTGCGCGCGATGCGGGGGCGGCAGAACCCGGCGGCGGTCATGATCCTGACAGCGCGCGGCACTCCCGAGGAACGGGTTCGCGGGCTCGATCTGGGGGCGGATGACTATATGTCGAAACCGTTTGACGTGGGCGAGTTCGAGGCGCGCGTCCGCTCGCTTCTGCGCCGTCAGGCCGGATTGCGCAGCTCCAGCCTGTCGCTGGGGGCGATAACGCTTGATCTGGTCAGCCGCCAGTTCAGTGCTGGCGGCCAGATGCTTGACCTGCCGGCCCGCGAACGCGCGCTGCTGGAACTTTTGTTCACGCGGGCGGGGAAGGTGGTCGCGAAAGAGGTGATCGTGCAATCGCTCACCTCGCTTGACGACATGCTGTCCGACAATGCGATCGAACAGTACATCTCGCGGCTGCGGCGGCGGCTGGCTCCGCATGGGGTGGTGCTGCGTACGGCGCGCGGGATCGGATATTACATCGAAAAGGGGCCGGGCCAGTGACCGGCGCCACGGCGGGTGCCGGGACGGGGGGCTGGTCGCTGCGGCGTCGCCTGCTGGGCTGGCTGCTGGTGGCGACGGCCATTCTCGGGCTGCTGGCGCTGCTGGATACCTGGGGCGAGGCATTGCGCACCGCGCAAGGTGTTTCGGATCGAGTATTGGGCGGATCGGCCATGGCGATTGCCGAACGGGTGTCTGTCGATCTGACCGGCGGGATCGAGGTCGATATTCCCTATTCCGCGCTGGAAATGCTGGCATCGACGGCCGAAGATCAGGTGTTCTACCGGGTGGACGGGCCTGCAGGCTTCATCACCGGCTATGACCGGCTGGAGGTGTTGCGCGCCCAGGACGGTCTGGCCTTTCGCGACAGCAGCTTTGACGGCACGCCGGTGCGCATCGCCACGCTGGCGCGACAGGTTTCCACCGGCGAGGGCTGGTTGCCCTTTACCGTGACAGTGGCCGAATCCACCCGCGCGCGCGATGCCCTGGCGCGGGCGATCCTGTGGCGGTCGGCTCTGCGTCTGCTGGGCATGATCCTGGGCGCGGCGCTGATCGTCTGGATCACCGTGACGCTGGCGCTGCGCCCGCTGGACCGGCTGGGCGAAACGATTGCAGACCGGTCGCCTGATGACCTGACGCCGCTGGCCGCGCAGGTGCCGGACGAGGTGGCGGGGCTGGTCGGGTCGGTGAACAGTTTCATGCAGCGGCTGGGGCAGGCGCTGGGCGCGCTGCGCAATTTCACCGGCAATGCCAGCCACCAATTGCGCACCCCGCTGGCCACGGTGCGGGCGCAACTGGGTCTGCTGCGCGATGGCGTCACACCCGATGGGCTGGACAAGGCCGATGCCGCGCTGGCACGGGCCGAACGGGTCTTGGCCCAGCTTCTGATGCTGGCGCGGATTGATGCGGCGGCGGCGCATCAGGCCTTGCCCGAGGTGGATATCGCCGCGATTGCCCGGGGGCTGGCAGGCGATCTGATCCCCGAGGCCGCCCGGCACGGTCATGATCTGGGTTTTGAAGGGGCAGACCGGCTGATGGCGCAGGCCGATCCGGTCCTTTGTGCCGAACTGCTGCGCAATCTGGCGGAAAATGCCATGGCCTATGCCGGACCGGCGGCCACCATCACCCTGCGCGCCCTGCAGACCCCGCAAGGCCCGGTGCTGGAGGTGGAGGATGACGGGCCTGGCATCCCGCCCGACCGGCTGGCCGATCTGATGGCCCGGCGCGCAACGCGGGTGGACAGCGCGCAGCAATTGCACGGGCTGGGGCTGGCTGTGGTGTCGGAAATCGCCGGGCTGTTCGGGGCGCGGCTGGAATTTCAACCCGGCGCGGGCGGGCGCGGGCAATTGGTGCGCTGCCGGTTCGGCTGACCCCTGCGGCATCGCAACCGGGGCACGCGCTGGTTTTCCGGCACCCGGATCATGTGGGCAGGGTCAACTCTGCGCCAGCCGCTCCACCTCGGCCTTGCGCAGCAGGAACCGCTGGATCTTGCCCCTGGGGGTTTTGGGCAGTTCGGTCACAAAGTCGATGGCGCGCGGATAGGCATGGGCCGACAGCCGCTTGCGCACATGCTGGGCCAGATCTTCGGCCAGGGCCGGGCTGCCCTGCGCCCCTTTGGCCAGAATGACAAAGGCCTTCACGATCTCGGTCCGCTCGGGGTCAGGCACGCCCACCACCGCCGCCTCGATCACCGCCGGATGTTCCAGCAGCGCGCTTTCCACATCAAACGGCCCGATGCGATAGCCCGAAGAGGTGATGACATCATCCGACCGCCCGATGAAGCTGACCGAACCATCGGGTTCAAACTCCACCGTATCGCCTGTGCGGTAATAGCCATTCGCCAGCGCCGGAGTCTCCTTGTTGAGATAGCCGGCTGACAGCGGTGGCGCGGGGTTGGGTCTGGCGCGTGGCACTGCCGGGGGACCGCATCTGGGTGCAGGCGATGCAGGATGCCGCCACGCCGGGACGGCCCGAGGCGCGGCTGCTCGACATGATTTCATCCGCAGAATCCGGTCTGCCGCTGCAGGGCCTGGCTGGGCCGGTAATCGCGCGCGCCGCTGCGCCGCATCTGCCCGCGCCGCTGGCCCGCGATCTGAACTGCCTGCCGGTGGGCGATGCGCTGGCGGCGATGGACCCGCTGTCGGGCCATGGCCAGTTCTGGGCGGTTTCCTCCGCGTTGGCTGTGGCGGCGGTGCGCCGCACTCTGGACGCGCGCGCCGATGCCACCGATCTCTGCCGCCGCTATCTGGCCACCCGCGCCCATGAGACGGCCTGGCATCAGGCCCGCATTGGCCGCGATTTCCTGGCACTGGAACCGCGTTTCGCGGATCAGCCTTTCTGGGCCGCCCGTCGCCATTTTCCCGATGCCCAACCCGCGCAACCGGCGCTGCCCGGGCCTGAAATCGTGCAGCAGCCGGTGATCCGTGACGGGCTGATCGAAGAGATGGAGGTGCTGCGCACCCCGCGCAACCCCGGCGGCATCGGCTGGTTCGGCACCATTCCGGCTGTGCCTGCCTTCCGATGCCTGACCCGGGGTGGCGAAGCCGCGCTTGCCGCGCAATATGGCCCCGCTGCGGCCGCCCTGAGCGCGCAATTGCGGGCCGAGATGTCGCCCCGGTAACGCCTGCGCCGCCCCCGGGCTTGCAGCGCCGCCCCCGCTGCCCGATAAGCCGCCAGACCCCGCGCGGCTTTGGAGCAGACATGATCGAGCTTTCCCTGATCGGCATCGGCACCGGCAATCCCGATCACCTGACCCGGCAGGCCATGCGGGCGCTGAATGCGGCCGATCTGATCCTGATCCCGCGCAAGGGCGCGTCAAAGGCCGATCTGGCTGAACTGCGCCGCGCCATCGTGGCCGAGGTGGTCACCAACCCTGCCACCCGCATTGCCGAATTCGATCTGCCGGTTCGGGATGAATCGGTGGCTGATTACCGTCAGCGGGTCGATGACTGGCATGATGCCATCGCCGCCGTCTGGGCGCAGACGATCGCCGATCATCTGGGCGCAGCGGGCCGGGTGGCTTTGCTGGTCTGGGGGGACCCGTCGCTTTACGACAGCACCTTGCGGATCGCCGCGCGTCTGCACCCCGCCCCAAGGCTCGAGGTGGTGCCGGGCATCACCTCCATTCAGGCGCTGACGGCGGCCCATGCGATCCCGCTGAACGAGATCAACGGGCCGGTGATGGTGACCACCGGGCGGCGGCTGCGGGACGAAGGGTTCCCGCCGGGCACCGATACCTGCGTGGTGATGCTGGATGGCGAATGCTCCTTCCGCCACCTGTCGCCCGAAGGGCTGCACATCTGGTGGGCAGGCTTTGCGGGGATGCCCGAACAGATCACCGATCACGGGCCATTGGCGGAAGCCGGGCCGCGCATCATCGAAACCCGCGCGCAGGCGCGGGCCGATCATGGCTGGATCATGGACATCTACCTTCTGCGCCGGGCCTAGTATTCGCCACCTGACAGAAGGTTTCCGGTGGAAGCAGGGTATCGGGCACCAGTCCGGTATTTCCGAGCCAAAATGTCGGATGTCGGCAAAGGGCCGAGGCTGTGTGAAAACGCGATCGCGACCCAGCGTTGGCGCGGGGAACGGCGCAGGTCGGCTGACATGCTTACCCTGCGTTGAAAACGACTCTGGCGGTGAGTCTGAGTGGACCCTGGCCGCCACGGTTGGGCCGCATTGGGGGTGTCGGAGGGCATGTTTACGCCTGGATGGCGCGCATCAGCCCTCTGACGCCGAGCAATGCGACCATCCGTTTGATGTTGTAAGCTAAGACGTTCAGCGCCATCTCGCTGCGGACGTTCTTCAGCCTGCGCGTCAGGAAATGGGTGCTGCCCATCGACGCCTTGATCGTGCCGAACGGGTGTTCAACGATGCAGCGGCGGAGGGTCATGTAGTCAGGGTCGCGCCCAAGACGGTCTTCCATTTCGTCGACCAGATCCTCGCGCTCCCAGCGTGAAATCCGCCGCTCGTTGCCGGTCGTGCAGTGGGTCCAAAGGGGGCAGGTCTTGCATCCGTTGATCCAGTATCGCCGGATCGGAATACTGCGTTCCTCGGTCGTGTAGCGGTAGATCAGGTCTTCGCCTGCCGGGCAAACATAGACGTCCCGTTCGGCGTCGTAGACGAAGTCCGCCTTCACATACTGCCCTTGGTCGCATTGCCCGAGGTCGCGGGCCGCGGCACTGTCGTGGTGATCCCTGCCTCATGGCAGGCCAGGAGCTCTGGCCCGCTGAAATAGACCTTGTCGGCGATGGCATGCAACTCGTCCCGCCCAAGGGCAGCCTTGGCCGCGATGGCCATCGGGCTGAGCTGCTCGCGGTTGAAGCCCTGATTGGTGATCTCATGCGCGACGATGAGATGCGTCTCGGCATCGACAGCACTCTGCACATTGTAACCGACCAAGCCGCTGTGCCGGGCGCTGGTCGCCATCGCGCGGGCGTCGGGGTCGGTCAGGGAGATCTGGCCGTCCGGCGCGTCGGCCAAAGCCTTGTCCATCTCCTTGAACCGCGCGATCTCCTGTCGGATGCGGCCATAGCGGCGGGCCAGATGCTCGACCTTTCCAGCCCTTGCCTCGCCTTCCTCCTGCTGGTCGATGCGGACCATCTCGGTGATGTAGCGTTCGACATCGGCTTCGAGATGGGCGACGCGGCTGGCGATCTTGCCCTTGGTGAAGTTCCTGTCGCGGTTGTTCACGGCCCTGAACTTGCTGCCGTCGATGGCGATGCAATCGCCCTTCAGCGTGCCAATCCGGCGGCAGAGTTCGACGAACTGCGCGCAGGCTTTGCGGATGCCCGAGCCGTTGTCGCGCCGGAAGTCCGCGATGGTCTTGTGATCCGGCACGAGCTTGCCAGTCAGCCACATGACCTCGACATTGCGCCCTGCCTCGCGCTCCAGCCTGCGGCTCGACGGGATGCGGTTCAGGTAGCCGTAGATGAACAGCTTGAGCAGCACAGAAGAATGATAGCCAGGACGTCCAGTTCTCGCAGGGGCAGAGCGGGCGAAACCAAGATGCTGCAGATCCAGTTCTTCGACAAAGAGATCCACGACGCGGACAAGGCTGTCTTCACCAATCCAATCCTCCAGCCGATCCGGGAAAAGCACCGACTGGCCACGATCAACGCCCTCGATGAAACCCGCCATGCCCGCCTCCGCCTGACCTGCGAAAGTCTACCACAGAGACCGGTTTCCACACAGCCTCAGCCCAAAGCGGACTATGGATCAATAAGACAAAGGGAACTATGCCATATCTGATGGCCCCAGTTTCTGCTGTTGAAGAAGGGACTGCAGGACATAGGCAACTGAGAGGGCATCATCCAGGGCATCATGCCTCTGAAGGGGGGGATGCTTGATCTTGAAGTAGTCGGCCAGTCCATTGCTGCGGGTATTCATGATATCTTCATATGGCATCCCTGCCTTCAGCAAGAGGCCACAAGCGTTGCCGAACTGCGTGGCTGGAATGGGCGGCGCAAATCCCTGCACATAGCAGCTGATCGCGACCATGTTGAATTCATCTTTTCCCCATGACCAGAGCCTTGCGCCAGAAGCGAACTCCTGAACGTGCTCAAGCGTGTTTTTGAGGGAAATTCCTCTTTCTTGAAGGTCATCCTCCGTAATGCCCGTCAGCCTCGAGAAAAATGGGTCGAGCCCAAACCGGGCTCCATGTCGGTCACGGGGTTTGATATATATTCGCAAGGTATCCAGAAGAGGGAAATCCCCCTCCAGACCGATTTTTGCCACGCCGATCTGGGCTACAACTGGATCTGGATCATGCGGCCCGCACCAGAAGCGTGACGCTGAACCTTCGGCCGTCAGGAACTCGCAGTCAAAAACTAAGACATGTTTCAAGCAGCTACACCCCTTCAGGCTTAGGATAGTCTATATGCTCAGAGCAAGTTACGACAATATCTGCTTAGGTCCACATAGATGACATTCCTTGTGTGACAGTCGGACCTAAGACGCGACAATTGGAGGCAAATCATGCTTGTGCGCGTAGCCACCGCTAAGGATGAGCAGGGGATTTCTGCCCTGCTTGGGCGCTCTTATCCGACCCTCATGAAGCCAGCCTATGCATCAGATGTGCTTGCCCTCGCCCTGCCAGCAATGACTCGGGCAAATCCTGATCTTGTGGCTTCTGGGACTTTCTATGTCGCGGAAAATATTGGCTCTATTGTCGGATGTGGAGGGTGGAGTCTTACCCCGCCCGGGGGCGGCGCCATCGTAGACGGTCTTGTTCATGCAAGACATTTTGCAGTTGATCCTGACCGATCCGGAACTGGCATAGGGAGGGCAATTTTCGAGCGATTGAGCAACGATGCCCGTGCAGATGGGGCGGTTCGGATTCAGGCATTATCCAGTCTCAATGCTGAACCATTCTATAAGAGCATGGGGCTGGATCGTCTGGACATGATACGCGTTCCGATGGGGGCGGGAATATTATTGCCCGTTGTGCTCATGGAAGGACCGCTTCGTCCAACCTAGTTCCGCTTTGTCACACATAGCTGACCGTCGATCCAGCGTTCGCGCTGGGGGGGCGTGTCAGACGCAGACAGGGAACCTTCTGTCGGGTGGGGAACATGTGCGCCGCCTCGGACGAAAGCCGTCCTTATCTTCGCTTACCTGAGTCTTCTTCCGTCTGAGTTGTTTTCGAAGATCATGATGTTGTTTGTGTTTGTTGTGATTGCGGCTGTTGT
>NZ_JBALHR010000018.1:0-61891 GCF_036964905.1 Gemmobacter denitrificans | reverse complement strand
CCCCTCTCCAGCGTCCCCGCCGTTTCGGTGAGCCGGTATCTAGGCCCATCAACAAATACCCGCAAGACCAAAAATGAACCCAACCCTCAAATTTCTGCACAACACCCAGACCAACCCCTTGTTTTGTTGAACATTCCATATGCAAAATTTGTAACGACCAAACCCTCAACCCCTCCAGACCAAACCCAAGACCCCAGAATCAGCCCGAATCCCCCGACCCAAAAACAACCCGACCCCCCACAATCGTCAGAAATATCCCGGTCCGACCAAGCTCACACGGCGCTACAGATTCGACATCCCCGTCAATCACAACAACATCCCCAGCCAAACCAGAAACCAAACGCCCGCAAAGCCCGTCCAGATGCGCCGCAAACGCTCCGCCAGAAGTGTACGCATGCAACGACTCCTCAAGACCCAGTCGCTCATCCGAACAGTCAGCCCCAAACGGTACCCGCGTCAGCGCACCCTGCAAACCACGCAGAACACTCACATCCGTCACAGGCCAGTCGCTCGCATAAGCAACCATCGCACCATGATCCTTCAGCGTCCTCCACAAATACGCATCCCGCCAACGGACACGGTGAAACACACTACTCATCGTCGAAAGAGGGAAATCCATCACCCCAGGCGGATGGGGTGGCTGGACACTGGCCGTGATGCCAAGCGCCCCCAGCCGTGGCACATCCGCGGGATCGATCAGTTCGATATGTTCGATCCGGTGGCGCATGTCGCGGAACCCATTGGCCTGACCGGCAGCTTCATAGCCGTCGATCGTCGTGCGCACGGCCCCATCGCCGATCGCATGGACCGCAATCTGCAATCCCCGCGCGTCGATTTCACGGCAGATGGTCTTGAACCGCTCCGGCTCGAACAGCGGTTCGCTGCGGTGCCCCGGCGTGCCGGGGTAATCGTTCAGCATGAAGGCCGTGCGGCTGTCCACCACCCCGTCCATGAACATCTTCACGAAACCGCTCTTCACGAAGTCGCTGTCAAAGTCGCGCGCCATCGCCTCGGCCCGGTCCAGCTCTGACAGGTCCATATGTGGCTTGAAGTGGAAGGGCACCTTGACTCGTGCCGTCAACCGCCCCTCGGCCTCCATTTCGGCAAGCAGGGTCAGCGTGTAGCGGTTGCCATCCATGTTCACCATGCTGGTGATTCCATGCGCCGCGCAATGTGCCAGACCGCGCGCGATCTTGTCCTTGTCCATCGCACGCTGTTCCGCATCGGGCCAGGGGTCGGGCTCACCCCCGGTAGCGATCCCAAGATGCAGCCGTTGTTCACCGCCAAGCGCGATCACCGGGCCAAAGGCCTCGAACTCGCGCAGCTCGCCCGTGGCGGTGCCGTCGGCAGCCATCACCACCTCATGCCCGTGGGGCATCTCTGCACCATGCAACAGGCCGGCTGACTGCAACGCCGCCGTATTGGCCCAAACAGTGTGATGATCCGGCGCCATCAGCGCAATGGGCCGGTCAGCGATTACCTGATCCAGATCGTGCCGGGTCAGCGGATGATCCAGCAAGCCGTATTCCGCCCCCTGCGCCATCAGCAACGGCGCATCGGGATTGGCGGCGGCATAGGGCGCGAAGGCCGCTTTCAGATTGTCCAGGCCATGCAGCCCGCCGATATGCAGCTGGGTCAGCTCTGCCCCCCCCAGCACCAGATGCAGATGGCTTTCCACGAAGCCCGGCAGCACCGTGCGCCCGCCCACATCCACCACCCGCGTCTCCGGCCCCGCCAGGCGGGCGATCCCTGCCGATGTGCCCACCGCCTGAATCCGGCCATCGCGAATTGCCACGGCCTCGGCCCTTGGCCGCCCGGCATCCATGGTCAGGACCTTGCCATTGGTGATGATCATATCGGCGTGCATGGCCGCTCCTTTATTCTGGTCCAAATATCCCGGGGGTGTCGCGCATCGCGCGATGGGGGCAGCGCCCCCTTACCCCGCCAAACCTTCTGCGATGGCGCAAAGCATCTCGAACATGATCGAGACCCCCAGAAAAGCCGTCGCGCCCGACGGATCAAAGGGCGGCGACACTTCCACAAGGTCGGCCCCGACGATCTTTACCCCCCGCAGCCCCTGCGCGACCTGGAGCGCCTGCCAGCTGTTGGGGCCGCCCACTTCGGGCGTGCCGGTCCCCGGGGCAAAGGCCGGATCGACGAAATCGATGTCATAGCTGACATAGGTATCCCCCGCGCCTGCGCGGGCGCGCGCTTCGGCCATTACATCCTCGGGGCCACGGGCATGGAATTCCTCGATCGGAATGACCCGAATACCCACCGCGCGGGCAAAATCGCGGTCCTCGCTGTCATAGGCCGTGCCGCGAATGCCGATCATCGTGACCCGCGCGGGATCAAGCAACCCTTCTTCCACCGCGCGCCGGAAGGGCGTGCCATGGGTGTACATCGTGCCACCGAAATAGCTGTGGAACAGATCAGTATGGCTGTCGAAATGAATCATGCCCAGCGGGCGATCCTTCGCCAGCGCGCGCAGGATAGGCAGGCTGCACAGATGGTCCCCCCCGGCTGTCAGCGGCACGATTCCCTTGTCACGCACCTGCGTGTAAAACCGCTCCATCCGGGCCAGGCTGTCCATCACATCAGCCGGGTTCGGCCCCACATCCCCCAGATCGGCACAGCGCACCCGTTCGAAGGGATGGGTGCCGGTGATGCCGTTCTGCGCGCGGATCATGGTCGAGGCATCGCGCAATTGCCGTGGCCCATGGCGCGGGCCGGGGCGGTTGGTCGTGCCACCATCCCAGGGCGCCCCGATCAGCCCCACCTGCACCTCGCCGATGCGCGGATGGTCCAGCGGCACATGCGGCAGGCGCATGAAGGTCGGCACCCCGGCAAAACGCGGCAGATCGAACCCTGATACCGGCAAGAAGAGCGGATCGGTCATGGCAGCCCCATGGCAATTTGATCACGTTCCAAGCAAGCACCGCCGGGGGCATTTGTCACGTCCGAAAACGACATGGCGCACAGCAGCTGCCCGGCCAGCGGCGGAAATCGCCCGGATGCAGGCTTTCCCGCTTGACCCGAACGCCGCGCTGCGCCTTCTATCGCCGCAACCCCTTTCAGGAACTCTGCCATGTCCCTTCCCGCCGAATCCACCCGCCCCGCCGCCCCCGCAGGACGTTCGCTGATCGCTCAGGACGTTCGCATCCATGGCGACATCACCTCGGACGGCACCGTGGAAATCATGGGCGAAGTGGAAGGCAAGATCACCGCGCGTACGCTGGTGCTTGGCCCCGATGGCCGCGTGAAGGGCGCGATCATGGCGGAAACCATCGACATTCGCGGCAAACTGGAAGGTCAGGCTGTCTGCGTCACCCTTGCCCTGCGCAGCACGGCATTGGTCCGGGCCGATCTGACCTACAGCATGCTCAGCATCGAAAGCGGCGCAACGATCGAAGGCCGCTTCACCCGCAGCAAGGGCTGACAGGCGCCCCGCTACCGCTTTGGCGGAATGGCATAGGTCAACCCGGCCCGGGCAACCGGGTCGCTGCCGCCCTCTGACCAGATCAACACATCACCCACCGCCAGTTGCCGCCCCAGTTTCAGGAGACGCGCGCGCGCAATAAGGTCGCGTCCCGCCTCGGGCTTGCGCAGAAAGTCGATGCTGCAATTGGTGGTCACCGCCAGTGCGACTGGCCCCAGCCGCGCCAGAACCGCCAGATAGATCGCCACATCGGCCAGCGCGAACATGGTCGGCCCCGATACGGTGCCACCGGGCCGCAAATGGCGATCCGAGACATGCAGCCGCACCACAAGCTCCTCGCCGACCTCTTCGATGGCGAATTCGCTGGCCACCTGCGGAAATTCCGCAGCCAGAAAAGCGCGCAGCGCCGGTGCATCCATCACGATCATTGGCTTTCCCTTCCCCATCTGCCCCGCTACCCTTTCGCCAAAGCGGAGGAATGACAAGATGACCGACCTGATCGTGACCGAACGTCTCGGCCCCGTCACCCGGCTGACGCTGAACAGCCCGTCCAGCCTGAACGCCCTGTCCGATGCCATGCTGGCGGCGCTGACCGGCAGCCTTGGCGCGCTGGCCGATGACCGTGAGACCCGCGTGGTCATCCTGCGCGGCGCGGGCAAGGCCTTCTGCGCCGGGCATGATCTGAAGGAAATGCAGGCCGCCCGCACGGCACCCGACAAGGGCGCCGCCTATTTCCTTGATCTCTTTACCCGTTGCGGCGCGATGATGCAGATGATCCCCGCCCTGCCCCAGCCCGTGATCGCCGAGGTGCATGGTATCGCCACCGCGGCAGGGTGCCAGCTTGTCGCCAGTTGCGACATGGCCGTCGCGGCAGAGGGCACGCGCTTTGGCGTGAACGGGGTGAATATCGGCCTGTTCTGTTCCACCCCCATGGTGGCCCTGACCCGCAACATCCCGCGCAAGCAGGCGTTCGAAATGCTGACCACCGGCGAATTCATCGATGCTGCGCGCGCGCGTGACCTTGGCCTTGTCAACCGCATCGCCGCACCGGCCGATCTGTCAGACAGCACGCTGGCACTGGCGCAGACCGTCGCGGCCAAGCTGACGGCGGCAGTCAAGATCGGCAAACGCGCCTTCTATGACCAACTGCCGATGGATCTCTCGGCGGCCTATGCCCATACCGCCGCCGTGATGGCCGAAAACATGATGATGCGCGATACCGCCGAAGGCGTGCAGGCTTTCATCGAAAAGCGCAAACCCGACTGGCACTGACAGAGCGCCGCGTGCGGGCCTATTTACGCCCACGCAAATCCAGCGACTGAAGATCGCCCAGCAGATCAAGCAGCAGTTCCAGCCGCTCGGCCCCGAACTCCTGTTCGATCCGGGCAAACAGGGCCGCACTTTCGGCGGAGTGGGCGCGCACCAGCGCCTCGCCCGCCGGCGTGATGGCGATGATCGTCTTGCGCCGGTCTTCGGGCGGGGTGCGACGGGCGATCAACCCCTCTTCCTCCATCGGGCGCACCATGCGCGTCAGGCTGGACAGCAGCAGGCAGGCCTCCGTGGCGACCTGGCTCAGCTCCAGCGGACCCTGTTCCTGCAAGACACGCAAAACGCGCCATTTCTGTTCATTCACCCCTGACGTCGCCAGCATTTCGCGGATCGGCCCCATGACGCTTTCGCGCGCCCGCAACAGGGCGATGGGCAGCGATCGGCGGGTCTGGCGCAGGATTGGGGGGTCATCGGTCATTGCCTGACTATTGCGCGGAACGCTGCCCCTCTCAAGCCCGCCGCAGAAATTTGTTGACACTGCAATCAATTTACTTAACAAAGCAAGTATCAGGAGGGCCACGATGCCGCATATCCAGATCGACTATTCCCCGAACCTTGAAAGCCGCCTCGATCTTGCGGGTCTGTGCCGCACCTTGCGCGATGCGGCGGTGGAAACCGGTATCCTGCCACTGGCGGGCATCCGGGTTCGGGCCACGGCCTGCACCCATGTGGTGATTGCCGATGGCCATCCCGATCACGCCTTTCTTGACATTTCGCTGCGTCTGCGCGGCGGACGCACGACCGAGGCCAAGGCACAAGCCACCGCCCATATCTTTGCGGCGGCAGAACGCTTTTGCGCCGATGTGCTGGCCAGCAGCAGTTTCATGCTCAGCTTCGAAATGCGCGACATCGACCCTGCGCTGTCGCCCAAGACCTCCTCCATCCGCCGCTATCTGGGAGATTGCGAATGACCGATCTTGCCACCCATCTGGCCCGGCTTGAAACCCATCTGGCGCGGTTTCGCGACAAGGGCATCCTGAACCTGATCGCCGGGGCCGATGTGGCCGGGGATCAATGGTTCGAAACCCGGTCACCGGTGGATGAAAGCCTGATTGCCCGGGTCGCGCTTGGCGATGCGGCCACCATTGATGCGGCGGCCAAGGCGGCCAAGGCAGCGTTTCCGGCATGGGCGGCCCTGCCCGGCGACCGGCGCAAGGCGATCCTGCACCGGATTGCCGACCTGATCGAAGAACGGGCCGAAGAAATCGCCTTGTGCGAATGCTGGGATACCGGTCAGGCTTGGCGTTTCATGTCCAAGGCCGCCCTGCGCGGGGCCGAGAATTTCCGCTTCTTCGCCGATCTTGCCCCCGGTGCGCGGGATGGCCAAAGCCTGCCCACCAAGGACCATCTGAACGTCACCTCGCGCAGCCCGATCGGGCCGGTTGGCGTGATCACGCCGTGGAACACGCCCTTCATGCTGTCCACTTGGAAGATCGCCCCGGCGCTCGCGGCGGGCTGCACCGTGGTTCACAAGCCCGCGGAATTCAGCCCCCTGTCTGCCCGCATCCTTGCCGAGATCTGCCACGAGGCCGGCCTGCCCCCCGGCGTGTTGAACCTTGTCAACGGCATGGGCGAAGGCGCGGGCCGGGCGCTGACCGAACACACGGATATCAAGGCCATTGCCTTTGTCGGCGAAAGCCGCACCGGAAGCATGATCATGCGGCAGGGATCGGAAACGCTGAAACGGGTGCATTTCGAACTGGGCGGCAAGAACCCTGTCATCGTGTTCGAGGATGCCGATCTGGATCGCGCGCTGGATGCGGTAATCTTCATGATCTATTCGCTGAACGGGGAACGCTGCACATCTTCCAGCCGCCTGCTGGTGCAGGACAGCATCGCGGATCGCTTCCATGCGGCACTGACCCAGCGGGTGAACACCATCCGCGTCGGGCATCCGCTGGACCCGCAAACCGAAATCGGGCCGCTGATTCACCAGACCCATTTCGACAAGGTCACCTCTTATGTGGACATCGGCAAGGCCGATGGCGCGACACTGGCGGCGGGCGGCATGCGGCAGGGCGACAAGGGCTGGTTCATCCGCCCCACCCTGTTCACCGATGCCACCCCCGACATGCGCATCGCGCAGGAAGAGGTTTTCGGCCCCTTCCTGACCTCGATCCGCTTCACGACCGAGGCCGAGGCGCTGCAGATCGCCAATGGCGTGGCCTATGGTCTGACCGGCTATGTCTGGACCAATGACCTGACGCGCGCGCTGAGGGTGTCCGACGAGCTGGAGGCCGGGATGATCTGGGTCAACAGCGAAAACGTCCGCCACCTGCCCACGCCTTTCGGCGGGGTCAAGGCATCGGGCATCGGGCGCGACGGCGGCGACTGGTCGTTCGAATTCTACATGGAAACCAAGAACGTGGCCTTCGCGCTTGGCCAGCACAAGATACAGCGGCTGGGCGTCTGACCCCCACCTTTCCACATCACTCAAAGGGAGGAAACCTTGGGAGAGATCGTTCTAGCGGCGAAATGCACGCATGTCCCGACGATGCTGATGTCCGAACAGGAAGGCCCGATCCACGGAAAGCGGCAAGCTGCCATCGACGGCCACCTTGAAATCGCCCGGCGCGCCAAGGCGCTTGGGGCCGATACAGTGATCATCTGCGACACGCATTGGGTGATCAATGCGGGCTTCCACATCAACGCGAATACCCGTTTCGAAGGTTTGTTCACCTCGAACGAATTTCCCCAGTTCATCCAGAACATGCCCTACAGCTATGATGGGAACCCCGAACTTGGGGATGCCATCTCCGAAGCGGCCAGGGGGCTGGGGGTACATACGCTTGCCCATCATCTTGACAGTCTCGAAATGGAATATGGCACGCTCGTCCCGATGCGGTTCATGAGCCGGGCGCACAAGATGAAGGTGGTCTCGATTGCCGCCTGGTGCACCGTCCATAGCCATGACGAAAGCCGCGTGATCGGGCAGGCGATCCGCAAGGCGGTGGAGGCCAGCAACAGCAAGGTGCTGCTGATCGCATCGGGCTCTCTTTCGCACAAGATCTGGCCAAACAGGGATTACGCCGCAAACAATGGCACATTCACCATTTCCAGCGAATTCAACCGCCAGATGGACCTCCACGTTCTCGACATGTGGCAACGCGGCGACCATGCAACCTTCCTGAAAATGCTGCCCGAATATGCCCAGTTCTGCTGCGGCGAGGGTTCAATGCATGACACCGCCATGCTGTATGGGGCGCTTGGCTGGGACCAGTACACCGCCCGATGCGAAGTCGTGACCCCCTACTTCCCGTCGTCCGGCACCGGGCAGACGAACGTCATCTTTCCCATTCAATGAGGACCTGATGCCCATTCCCGCCCCCAATCTGTTCCCGCCCTTCAACATTCTTCGCCTGTCCCATACCGAATTGCGTGTGACCGATCTGGCATGGTCGCGCGGGTATTACGTCGATACGCTGGGCCTGCAGGTCACGCATGAAGATACACACAGCCTGTATCTGCGCGCGATGGAGGAACGCGGGCATCACTGCCTGATCCTGCGCAAGGCCGATGTGCCTTCGGTCGGGGTGCTGGGGTTCAAGGTCTGGGCCGAAGAGGATCTGAACCGCGCCGAACACTGGTTCCACGCCAAGGGCCTGCCGGTTCACTGGATCGAACGCCCGTTCATGGGCCGGGTTCTGGCCACGCGCGATCCCTGGGGCGTGCCGCTGGAGTTTTACGCCAGCATGGACCGGCTGCCGCCCATTCATCAGCAGTACAACCTGTATCGCGGGGTCAAGCCGCTGCGGATCGACCATTTCAACCTGTTCTCGTCCAATGTCGATGCGGCGGTGGAGTTCTACGGCGAAATGGGCTTTCGCGTCACCGAATACACGGCGGACGAAGAAACCGGCCGCACCTGGGCGGCCTGGATGCACCGCAAGGGTGGCGTGCATGACATCGCCTTTACCAATGGCACCGGGCCGCGCCTGCATCACACCGCCTTTTGGGTGCCGACCCCGCTCAATATCATCGACCTGCTCGATCTGATGGCCACCACGGGCTATCTGGACAATATCGAACGCGGGCCGGGGCGGCATGGCATCTCCAACGCCTTCTTTCTTTACATCCGCGACCGGGACGGGCACCGGACCGAGATTTACTGTTCTGACTATCAGACCTGCGATCCCGATCTGGAGCCGATCAGATGGGATCTGAAAGACCCGCAACGCCAGACCCTCTGGGGTGCCCCCGCGCCGCGCAGCTGGTTCGAACTGGGATCGGTATTCGACGGGGCCGCGTTGCTCGACAGCGACCTGAAGGCCCAACCGATCATCGCCCCCTGAACGCAAAGGAAATCCGATGCTGACGCTGAATGACCCTGGCCTGTTGCGGCAGGCGGCCCTGGTCGGAACAGAGTGGATCGCGGCAGACGGGCACGGCATCGCCGTGCGCAATCCGGCCACGGGCGCGCTGATCGGCCATGTGCCCGACCTGCCGCCCGCAGCAGCCACAACTGCCATCGACGCAGCAGCGCAGGCCCAGAAGGCCTGGGCGGCCCGAACGGCACGGGATCGCGGGCAGGTACTGCGGCGCTGGTATGATCTGGTCATGGCGCATCAGGACGATCTGGCGGCCATCCTGACCGCCGAACAGGGCAAACCCTTGGCCGAGGCCAGAGGCGAGATTGCCTATGGTGCCAGCTTCATCGACTGGTTCGCCGAAGAGGCCCGCCGCGCCTATGGCGACATCGTGCCAGGCCATGCCCCCGACAAACGCATATTGGTGCTGAAACAGCCCATCGGCGTTGTGGCGGCAATCACGCCATGGAACTTTCCCAATGCCATGATCACCCGCAAGGCGGGGCCAGCCTTCGCCGCGGGCTGCGCCATGGTGCTGAAACCTGCCAGCCAGACCCCGTTCAGCGCCATCGCCCTGGCTGTACTGGCGGAACGCGCCGGCCTGCCGGCGGGCCTGTTTTCGGTGCTGACCGGATCGGCCCGCAGTCTGGGGGCCGTGCTGACGGCAAGCCCGGTGGTGCGCAAGCTGACCTTCACCGGCAGCACCGAAGTCGGCGCACAGCTTTACGCCCAATGCGCACCCACCATCAAGAAACTGGGGCTGGAGCTGGGCGGCAATGCGCCCTTCATCGTCTTTGATGACGCCGATCTGGATGCGGCGGTCGAAGGTGCGATCATCGCCAAGTTCCGCAACAACGGGCAGACCTGCGTTTGTGCAAACCGGATCTATGTGCAATCCGGCATCCATGACGCTTTCGCGGCGCAATTGGCAGCACGGCTGGCCACGCTGAAAACCGGCAATGGCATAGATGCCGGCGTCACTTTCGGCCCGCTGATCGACGGCGCCGCCGTGGCCAAGGTGGCCGAACATATCGCCGATGCGACAGCCAAGGGTGCCACGGTCATTCTGGGCGGCAAACCCCATGCGCTTGGTGGCACTTTCTGGGAACCCACGATCCTGACCGGCGTGACTGCCCGGATGGCAATTGCCCGCGAAGAAACCTTTGGCCCTGTGGCCCCGCTGTTCCGCTTTGACACCGAAGCCGAGGTGATCGCCGCCGCAAACGATACCGAATTCGGGCTGGCCTCCTATCTGTTCACCCGCGATCTTGCGCGCAGCTTCCGGGTGGCCGAAGCGCTGGAATATGGCATGGTCGGGGTGAATACCGGGCTGGTCAGCACCGCCGAGGCCCCGTTTGGTGGCGTCAAATCCTCGGGCCTTGGACGCGAAGGATCGCGGCATGGGATGGATGACTATCTGGAACTGAAATACCTTTGCCTTGGGGGCATCGCCTGATGGACTGGAACACCTTCGCCCGCTGGGGGGCCCGCATTGCCGACTGGGGGGCGCAATATCATCTGGGCCTGCGCGACCGCCCGGTCCGCGCCAGTACCCGGCCGGGTGAAGTTGCCGCTGCCCTGCCCGTGCAGCCGCCCGAACAGCCCGAAGCGATGGAAACCATCTTCGCGGATTTCGAACGCATCGTGATGCCGGGCATGACCCATTGGCAGCACCCGCGCTTCTTTGCCTATTTCCCTGCCAATGCCACGCCACCTTCGATGCTGGCAGAGTTTCTGGCGACCACCGTCGCCGCCCAATGCATGCTGTGGCAAACCTCGCCCGCCGCGACCGAGATGGAAACCGTGATGATGGATTGGTTGCGTCAATCCATCGGCCTGCCCGAAGGCTTCAAGGGGGTGATTCAGGACAGCGCCTCTTCCGCCACGCTGGCGGCGGTGCTGGTGATGCGCGAACGTGCGCTGAACTGGGCGGGCAACCGTCAGGGGCTGACCGGCCAGCCGCGCCTGCGGGTCTATTGTTCGGGCGAAGTGCATAGCTCGATCGACCGGGCCATCTGGATCGCCGGGATCGGGGCCGAAAATCTGGTGCGCGTCCCCACGCAGGGGCCAATGCGCGCGATGGATGCCGCCGCACTGGATGCCGCGATCCGTGCCGATCTTGCCGCGGGGCATCTGCCCTGCGGGGTGATTGCCTGCACGGGGGGCACCGGCACTGGGGCCTGTGACGACATCGCGGCCACGGTGGAGGTCGCGCGGCAGCACGGGCTTTACACCCATGTCGATGCCGCCTGGGCTGGTGCGGCCATGATCTGCCCGGAATTCCGCAGTCTTTGGGCCGGGATCGAAGGCGCGGATTCGGTCGTGTTCAACCCGCATAAATGGCTGGGCGTGCAGTTCGACTGCGCCGCGCATTTCCTGCGCGACCCCGACAGTCTGGTGCAGACGCTGGCCATCCGCCCGGAATACCTGAAAACCCATGGTGCCGATGGCATCATCAACTATTCCGAATGGTCGATCCCGCTGGGGCGGCGGTTCCGGGCGCTGAAACTGTGGTTCGTTTTGCGCCATTACGGGCTGGAAGGCCTGCGCGGACGCATCCGCAACCATGTGCGCTGGTCGGTCGCGCTGGCTGACAAGCTGCGCCATGATCCCCGGTTTGACATTGTCACCGATCCGGTTCTGTCGCTGTTCACCTTCCGCCTGCGCGGGGGCGACGATGCAGCGCAGATCACCTTCATCAACCGGATCAATGACGATGGCCGCATCTATCTGACCCAGACCCGGGTGGCCGATGGCGTCGTGATCCGCTTTCAGGCCGGGCAGTTCGACATGACCGAAGACGACATGATCACCGCCCATCGGGTGATCTGCGAATTGGCAGGAGCCTGAGATGAACCTTGTCACCTTCACTGCCACGGGGCAGCAATTCTGGGGCGTGACCGCGCCGGGCGGGGTTCTGGCGCTCAGCCCCGAATTTCCGCAGTGGAAAACCCTGCGCAACGTGATCACCGCCGGGGCCATGGGCGAGGTTCTGGCCGCGGGCGCCGGTCGCGCCGCGAGCCACCCGGATGGCACGTTCACCCATGACATTCCGGTGCCGGACCCGGAAAAGATCATCTGCGTCGGCGTGAACTTTCCCGACCGCAACGCCGAATACAAGGATGGGCAGGACGCACCGCCGAACATGTCCTTGTTCCCGCGCTTTGCCCGCAGCTTTACCGGCGCGGGCCAGCCGCTGATCCGACCGCCCGAAAGCCCGCAACTGGATTACGAAGGCGAAATTGCCATCGTCATCGGCAAGGGCGGTCGCCGGATCGCAGAGGCCCAGGCGCTGAGCCATATCGCCGGGCTGACCCTGTGCAACGAAGGCACGATCCGCGATTGGGTGCGCCATGCGAAATTCAACGTGACGCAGGGCAAGAACTGGGATGCGTCGGGCGCGCTCGGGCCCTGGCTGGTGCCCTATTCCGATCCGTCGCAGATATCCGATGTCGAAATCACCACGCGGGTGAACGGCGAGATGCGCCAGCAGGATCGCACCGGGCGGATGCTGTTCCCGATCGCGCGGCAGATCGCCTATATCTCCACCTTCACCACGCTGGCTCCGGGCGACATCATCGTGACCGGCACACCCACCGGCGCGGGTGCGCGCTTTGATCCGCCGATCTGGCTGCGCCCGGGCGATGTGGTCGAAATCACCGTGCCTGGCATCGGCACCCTGCGCAACGAGGTGGCCGACGAATGACCCCGGATCAGATCGAGGCCGCCGCCGAAGCGCTGTTTCAGGCCGAACAGACCGGCCGCCAATGTGGGCTCTTGTCGCTGCAATACACATCCATGACGCTGGATGACGCCTATGCCGTGCAGGCGGCGCTGGTTGCGCGCAAGGGCAGACGGCGCATCGGATGGAAGATCGGGCTGACCAGCCGCGCCATGCAGCAGGCGCTGAACATCACCACCCCGGATTCGGGGGTACTGCTGGAAGATATGCTCTTTGCCGATGGGGCAACGATCCCGCCCGGGCGATTCATCCAGCCGCGGATCGAGGCCGAAATCGCATTTGTGATGAAGGCCCCGCTGCAGGGCATGGGCGTGACGCGGGCCGATGTTCTGGCAGCCACCGACCATGTCGCCCCCAGTCTTGAAATCCTGGATACCCGCATCTTGCGCGTCGATCCGGCCACGGGGCGGGCGCGGGTCATTCAGGATACGGTCAGCGACAATGCCGCCAATGCAGGCCTTGTGCTGGGCCCGCAGCGCCACGCCGTCGATGCCTTTGATCTGCGCTGGATCGGGGCGATTGTGGCCCGTGACGGGGTGGTCGAGGAAACCGGTCTGGGTGCCGGGGTGCTGAATGATCCGGTGACCGGAATCCTCTGGCTTGTGCATCGGCTGGCCGCGTATGGTCAGGGCATCGCGGCGGGCGAAATCCTGCTGTCGGGCAGCTTCATCCGCCCGATCGAGGCCCCGCCCGGCAGCCGCTTTGACGCCGATTTCGGCCCCTTCGGCCGCGTAACCCTGAATTTCTGAGGTCCGATATGCCCGCGCCCCTGAACATCCTGAAGCAACGCCTGTCCGGGGATGAGGTTCTGCATGGCATCTGGCTGGGCCTTGCCGATCCCTACACCGCCGAAATCGCGGCCACGGCAGGGTTCGACTGGCTGCTGATCGACGGGGAACATGCGCCGAATGATATTCCGTCGCTGTCGGCACAACTGGCGGTGATTGATGGCCGGGGCCCCGCGCCGGTGATCCGTCTGCCCGATGACGACCCGGTCAAGATCAAGCAGGCGCTGGATATCGGCGCGCAAAGCCTGCTGATCCCGATGGTGGACAGTGCCGAACAGGCCGAACGCATTTATCGCGCCACCCGCTATGCGCCCGAGGGATTTCGCGGTGTCGGGTCCAGCCTTGCGCGGGCCTCGCGCTTTGGGGCGATCCCCGATTACCTGACCACGGCAAATGATCAGATCTGCCTGATTCTGCAGGTGGAAAGCGTGAAGGGGCTTGCCGCGCTGGATGCCATCCTGGCCCTGCCGGGGGTGGATGGCGTGTTCATCGGCCCGGCCGATCTGGCCGCCGACATGGGCCATCTGGGACATGCGGCACATCCCGACGTGCGGGCGGCGGTGTTCGATGCGCTGACCCGTATCCGCGCGTCGGGCAAGGCAGCCGGGGTGCTGGCCACCGAAGCCGGCTTCATCGCCGAATGTCGCAAGGCGGGGGCAAATTTCCTTGGGGTGGGGATTGATGTCACCATCCTGTCGGGCGCGTTGCGGGCATTGGCGGCGCAGATGCGGGGCTGACAGGCCCCGCATCCGGCCAGGGGGTCAGAACAGAAAATCCTCGGCCCCAAGCGTGGTGGCACCGCTGACCGTGAACCGGAAATCGGCCTGCCCGTCGCCATCCAGATCACCCAGAACCCGCAGCCCGCCCGCAAAGGCCACGGCCCGCAATTCGCCCGCATCCCCCGAAAAGGCCGCATCACCCACAAAGGTGAAGGCCTGATTGCCGCGCAGGCTGCTGTCGGCATCGATCTGCGTCAGCACGATCCGGTCGCCCTGCGCCGCTGTGAAATCGGTGATCCGGTCTCCCGCCGCCGCCTTGGCCGAGGTGAAGATGAACCGGTCGGCACCGCCACCGCCCGTCAGCACATCCGCGCCCAGCCCGCCCGTCAGCCGGTCAGCCCCCGCATCGCCCGACAGGTGATCCTTGCCCCCGCCGCCTGTCAGCACATCGGCACCGGAACCGCCCAACAGCCGATCAGCCCCGGCACCGCCCGCCAGCGTATCGCGCCCTGCGCCCCCCTGCACCGTATCGGCAAAGCCGGTTCCGCTGTAGCGGTCATTGCCGCTGCTGCCGGTCACATCATGCCCTTCGGCAAACAGATGCCTCAGGATCGGATCAGGGTCCGCCGCCGTGCCGTTCAGCCCGCCGCCCATCAGACCCGACACGATGTCATGCACCGCGCCCTTTTCACCCGCCGGGTTCACGATGTTCAGCCCTTCGATGGTGATCCAGTCCTGCTGAGCGGTCAGCAACCCGCCATCCAGCGCCAGGTCTTCGGCCGCCGCATCCCAGCCCGCACCAAGGGTTGCCAGCCGGATCGTCTGGATTGTGCCGCTGACCGAATGGTTTGAGAAGGTGTACAGGAAATCCTGACCTTCCAGCATCACGACACGGGTTTCCGCCTCAGTCCCGGCTGTGGGCGTATCCAGATGCAGGATCTGGGTGGTTTCCGTGCTGCCCGTGGGTTCCAGAAACCAGGGCATTTCAAACGGGGTGAACCCGTCGAAATAGCTTTCCAGCCCGGCGTTGAAATCCACGCCGGCCCCGGTGGTCGGATCGGCAGTCAGGGTGATCTTCAGGGTCATGTCGGTCTCCTTCCTGCGGTCAGAATCGCAGGGACAACTGGGCTTCAGCGTTGAACCCTGGCGCAGGCTGGAGTTCGAGATGCGGGGTATAGGTCTCGTCGAACAGGTTGTTCAGCGAGAGTGTGAATTCTGCAGACCGGCCAACATCCTGCGTCAGAAACAGATCAAGTGTCTTCCAGTTGCCGGATTGAAAATCACCGCTGGTCTTGGCCCCGACCATGGTCAGCCGCGCGCCGATTTCGCGCGCGTGATCGGCGCTGCGCCAGCCGCCGGTCAGAACCAGCCGGTCGGGGGCCACGCGGCTCAACTCGGCCCCGGTGGCGAGATCGGTGCCGTTCAGATGCTGGCCGGTCAAGGTGGCGAACAGCCGGTCGCTGTCATAGCGCGCCTCCAGTTCCACACCCTCGATGCGGACATGGCCGATGTTCTGATATTGCATATAACCATTGAACACACCGCCCACCCGCGTCATGCCGATGTAATCGCGCACATCATTGCGGAACGCGGTTGCCGTGATTGTCAGGCTGTCATCGGCGGCAAAGGCCCCTTCCACCGCGTAACGCAGCCCGATTTCGGCAGAACGCGCCTTTTCGGGCCGCAGGTTCGGATTGGGCCGCACATCGAAATCGGCCGGTTCGGGGTGCTGGCCATTCACCAGCGCCTCGTTCAGCGAGGGCGGGCGATGGCCAAAACCGGCCGCTGCCAGCAGGGTAAACCGATCCGACAGCGGCAATTCCAGCGCCAGACGGGGCGCCACAACCGCACCCGAACCGCCGCCATCGGGGCTGCTCACCCGGAATTGCCCCAAGGCCAGACTGGCGGTTACCGTCGCGCGCTCCAGTTCCAGCCGATCCGCGACCGACAGCGACCAGAGCGTCCGGGTTCCGCCTGCCGTCAGGCTGCGCCCGCCTGCATCTTCGGGGGTGACCACATCGCGAAAGGCTTCAACGCCCAGCGTCAGATCATGCAGAAGCCCGAAGGCCTCGGCCATATGGCTAGCCTGCAAACGCAATCCGGTGGTTTCGGTCGTATAGCTGCGCGTTGCGCCGGTGGGCAGCAGGGTCGTCGGATCAAGGCTGGCCTGTGCCAGCCGCGTCGTGCTGCGATACAGCGTGGCTTCCATCGGCCAATCGCCCGCATCGCGGCGATAATCCAGCGCCAGATTGCGGGTGATCAGGTCGGTATCGCGCGGTGTGCCGGCCGAACGGCCGGTGATGTAGTCCCGGTCCTGACGCCCGGCCGAGAGCTGCAACCTGCCAGCCTCGTCGCCCAGATCCCAGCCGATCCGGGCCAGACCGCTGCGGCCCAGTTGACCCGCATGGACGTTCTCCCCGTTCCCTGCCCTGTAGGTTTGCTCCGTTTCGAACCGGGTCCCGGCCAGCATCAGATCAAGCCCGTTCTCCCATTGCCAGGCCCAGGCGGCATGCAGGCTGGGCGCGGCTGACAGGGTGCCACCGCGCAGGCGCAACTCGCCCCCCTGCGGCGCATCGTCCTGCAGCAGATCCTCGGCGCTGACCATGCGCAGCGCCACGGCCCCGGCAATCGCCCCCGCCGCCTGACCGGGGCCGCGCGTTACCGTCACCTCGCGCAGCATGTCGGGGTCCAGTGTGAAAGACCCATTGGCTCCATGGCCCGAACGGGCAAAGTTCTGCCGCATCCCATCGACCGTGACGGCAACCCGGCCATGATCCTGCAGGCCGCGGATATTGATGGCTGTTTCGGGTTCGGCCAGCGTGCCCCCCTGCGTGGTGACCCCCGCGACCTCGCGCAACTGCCGGTCCAGCCCTGCCCCGGCAGATGGGCCTTCGGGGGTCAGGCGGGTCTGACCCGGCGCTGCGGCCAACACCCGCGTCAACAGGATCGGGTCAAACTCAACCACACCTTCCTGCGCGGCAATCGGCTGGGCGACAAGGGTCGTGGCGGTCAGGAACGGGATCAGGGTCTGGCGCATCAGGCAGGCTCCGCTCGGGATCGGGGCAGCCCGGTGCAGGCTGCCCCATGGGATCGGTGTGTCAGAACAGGAACAGATCGTCAGTCAGATCGGCTGCCGCGACGCCGTTCAGCGCGATGGTGATCTGACCCAGCACCAGATCGACGCCGGTTTCCGTTTCGGTGACAGTCAGATCGGCCAAGCCATCGGCCCCAAGCGCAGTCAGATCCAGCAGGTCTTGCGTCACATCGAAATCGGTCACGGTATCTGTGCCACGCGCGGTGGAGAAGACGAAGACATCGGCCCCGCTGCCCCCGGTCAGCACATCCGCGCCACCGCCGCCGACCAGAGTATCCGCCCCGGCACCGCCGCGCAGATCATCGGCCCCCTTGTAGCCGCGCAAGATGTCGGCGCCGTGCCCTCCCAGCAGCAGGTCATCCCCGGCCATGCCGTGCAGGCGATCCGCCCCTGCGCCACCCAGCAGAACGTCATCCGCCGCATAGCCGCGCACCGTATCGGCACCGGCTGACCCGGTGAATTCGATCGCATAGCCCGAAATCAGATCATAGATCGCCGCCGCATCCATGGTGCGCAGTGCGGTGTACAGGGCATGCACCTTGTTCACGGCAACATCGCTGCCCGCGCCCGGCGCAGCCGAAAGACCAAAGCCTTCGATCACCAGCCCTTCATCCAGCCCGGCAATCAGGCCTTCGTCCCCGGTCCCCTGCGTTCCGGTGGTGGCATCGGTCCAGGTGCCGAAGGTCAGGCTGTCGATGCTGCCCGAAATGCCATGGCCAAAGCTGGCCCCGTTGTGGATGAAGTCATAGGCCAGATCTTCGCCACCAATCAGCGCGACACTGTCGGTCTGCACATTTCCGCCGTCACCGGCTTCTGAATAGCGGGCCAGAACCTGATCGCCGTTCATGTAATAGGTGCCGCCAAAGGCAGAGTCAGGATCTCCGCCCCAGAAGGTCATGGAGGCCGCCGCAAAACCCGACAGGGCCGTGGCGATATGGGTTTGCAGATTGATGCCCGAAAGGGCCGACGCATCGATGGAAAGCGTTTGGGTCATGCTGGAGTCCAGTCAGTCACAGGGCGGCTTGGCCGCGGGAAATGCCCGCTCGGGGCAAGGTTCTCATGCTGACTGGCGGAAGGGCGGGCGCATGTCGTAGGGTGGAATTAAGATTTCTGACAAAATCTGTCAACTGGATTCGGAATTTCATAACCTGCCATCTGCGGCAGAAGAAACAGCCCTTCTGCCGGGGCGCGGCCCAGTCGGAGGGGGCAGGCATAGGCCGCGCTCAGCGCGGTATCGGTCAACACTTGCGCCGCAGGGCCCTGCTGTGCACCTGCAGGCGACAGAAGCAGCACATGATCGGCAAACATCGCCGTCAGGTTCAGGTCATGCAGCACGGCGATCACGCCGCCGCCCCGGTCGGCAAAGCTGCGGGCAAGCCGCATCACCTGCAATTGCTGCCCGATATCCAGACTGGCCACAGGTTCATCCAGCATGAGCCAATGCGACCCCGAAGGGCCAACCGGCTGCCAGACCTGCGCCAGTGCGCGGGCCAGTTGCACCCGCGCCTGTTCGCCCCCCGACAGGGTGGATACGACGCGCGGGCCGAAACCCGGCAGGCCAACAGCCTGCAAGGCAGCCTCGGTCAGGCCGGGCGTGGTGGCACTCAACCCGGCTTCCGCCCCCATTCGCACCACCTCGGCCACGGTAAAGGCAAAGGCCAGCCGCACCGACTGTGGCATCACCGCCCGCATCGCGGCCATCCGCGCGGGCGGGGTGCCCCGCACGGGCAAGCCGTTCAGCGTGACCGTGCCGCCCATGTCCAGCTCGCCCGTCAGCGACCGCAACAGAGTGGTCTTGCCCGCGCCATTCGGGCCGACGATCGCCGTCACTTGCCCGGGTCGGGCGCTGACCTGCAGATCACGGACCAGGCTGCGCGGACCATGGCGCAAATGCAGACCCCGGGCTTCAAGCATCGCCCAGCCCCGCCCGGCGCAACAAGACCCAGAGGAAAACCGGCGCCCCCAGACAGGCGGTGACAATGCCGATGGGCAGTTCGGCGGGCAGCACCGCGATCCGCGCCAGCACATCGGCCAGCGTCAGCACCGCCGCCCCCAGCACCGCCGCCCGTGGCAGCAGAGGTCGGTGATCAGGGCCGGATACCAGCCGCAGCAGATGTGGCACGATGATGCCGACAAACCCGATGGCACCGGCCATGGCCACCGCGCCGCCCGTGGCCAGCGCCACTGCCAGCACTGCCTGACGCTTCAGCCGGTCCACCGCGATCCCCATATGCAGGGCAGCCGCCTCGCCCAGGGCCATGGCGTTCAAGCCCTGCCCCAAACGCGGCGCCAGCAGCACGACCGGCAGGATCAACGGCGCGACCAGCGCGATCCGGTCCCACCCGATGCCTGACAGCGATCCAAGGTTCCAGAAGGTGATATCGCGCAGTTGCGCATCATCCGCTGCCTGCACCAGAAGCCCGGTCAGCGCCCCGGCCAGCGCAGTCAGCGCAATCCCGGCCAGAAGCATGGTGGCAATGGACACCTGCCCGCCCCGGCGCGACAGGGCCGACAGGATCAGCACCACGGCCCAACCGCCCAGAAAGGCCGCGACCGGCACCAGATGCGTGCCCAGTACCGCGCCCACAGCGATGGGCAGCGACCCGCCCAGAACGATGGCGGCGACCGCCCCCAGCCCGGCCCCCATCGTGACCCCCACCACCGACGGATCGGCCAGCGGGTTGCGAAACAATCCCTGCATCACCGCGCCCGACACTGCCAGCCCCGCCCCGACCAGCATCCCCGCCAGCAGGCGCGGCAGGCGGATGCCGGTCAGTACCACCCAATCGCGCAGCGCGATCTCGCGCCCGGCCAGCAGATCGGCCAGCATGTTGTGCAGCGAAACGCCCGAAGGGCCGACTGTCAGCGCCAGAAGCGCCGCCGCCACCAGCACAAGCCACAGCACAAACGTCAGCCCGGGCAGCGGCACAGCGCGGGCGGGGGGGGACAGCGCAACCATCTCAGCCCCCGGAAAGCGCGGCCTGCAGATCGGCCAAGGCATCCGGCAGGCGGGGGCCAAAGCCCAAAAGCCGCAGGCCATCCATCTGCAACAGCGCGCCGTTTTGCGCGGCGGGCGATCCGGCAAAGGCAGGCAGCGACAGCACCTCCGCCGCCGGGCGATCCATCATCAAGACGACATCGGGCGCGGCGGCTTGCACGGCCTCGTCGCTGACGGGTTTGTAGCCCTCAAAGCCCTGCAGCGCATTTTCCGCCCCGGCCATGGTGATCACTGCATCGGCTGCCGTGCCCTGCCCCGCCGCCATGATCCGCCCCCCCTGCAAGGACAGCACGAACATCGCCCGCTTTCGCGGGGCGGGCAGGGCCTGTGCCTTGGCCTCCGTCTCTGCCAGCCGGGCCGAAACTTCATGGGCCAGCCTTGCCGCCTCGGCCTCGCGCCCCAAGGCCGCGCCAACGGTGGTGATGCGGGCCGCAACCCCATCTGCCGACCAGTCTTGCGGCAGGGTCACATAGCCCAGCCCCGTGGCCTGCAACTGCGCCACCACCTCGGGCGGGCCTGCATCGGCCTCGGCGATCATCAGATCGGGCGACAGCGACAGCACGCCTTCTGCCGACAATTGCCGCAGATAGCCCACATCCGGCAAGGCCAGCACCGATGGGGGATAGCCAGAGGTGGTATCGCGCCCGACCAGCCGGTCGCCCGCGCCCAGGGCCACCACGATTTCCGTCACCGTGCCGCCCAGACCGATGACCCGGGCCGCAGCATCGCTGCTGCCCTCGGCCCCCGCCGGGCCAGCCAGCACAATGGCCAGCAGCGCCGCGCGGATCATTCTGCCGCCTCGGCCATGAGTCCGGCCAGACCCCGCGCCATAGCGTTCCATTCGTCCACGCCTTCGGGGCTTTCTTCGCTGGCACGCTTGGGGAACATCTGCAGGATCAATTCCCCCGCGGCATCAAAGGCCTCGATCGACACGGCAGGGCCGCGACGCGTGGGCTTTTCCACCAGCCAGACCTCGGCAATGTGATCGCTGCGCAGATGCAGATTGAAGCGTGGGTCCAGCACGTTGATCCATGTCCCCATCGGCACGATCTTCTGCACCGGGCCGGAATGTATCTGGATGCAGCCCCGATTGCCGACAAAGATCATGATCGGAAAGCCACCCTCGGCCGAAAGCTCCAGCGCCCGTGTCACGGCATCCAGCTCCAGCATCCGCGCATGGGGTGCCCCGGCCAGCCGATAGGCGCCCAACCGGTTGGCCTTGTGTTTCTTCACCAGCCCAAAGAACTGATGCGTGTCGGTCATCCGGTCCCAATCGGCCAGCAGGGCGTCGCGCCGCGCCGGATCGGCCTTGGCCCCTTCGGGGGCGGGGGCGGGGCTGGTGGGTTCTTCCTGCGCCTGATCGTCCAGCCGCAAATCGGCCACCAGCGCGTCAAACGCCGCGACATCGCTTTCGGGTTTCAGGACGACCTTGTGAACCGCCTCGCCATGAGCATCAAAGACCTGCAGGCTGCACTTCACGGTATCGCCATCGGGTTCGGCCACGGCAAAGGCGCTGTGCCAATGCGCCGGGAAGATGCGCAGGTCGATTTCTTCGCCCAGCACCATGCCCACGGTTTCCGATCCCTTGAACCCGTCATAGACCCCGCGCCGTTCATGGACGGCCGATGCGTTGCGCGTCAGCGCCATCACATCGCCCAGAGCGGCAAGGCGGGGCACCAGCACCAGCGGGCGCGCATCGATACGGGTGACATGCAGCCCGGTATAGGCCGCCACCAGCGCGGCTTCGGTCAGGCCATGGGCCTGTGCGAAATCGCGGGCGCGGGATTGCGGATATTCGGCCCGAAGGGCCCTGATCTGGGAGGGGGTCATGGTGGCCAACCTTTGCCAATGCGTTGAAGCGATGGCGCCTGACTGGCTGGACACGACGAAGGGAGGGGTGTCCGGGCTGGCGGCGATCCGACCGCGCCTGAAGGCGGGGCGGTTACGAAGCCATAGCGACAGATTGGACTGTCGCACAAGAGGGTGAGCCCGAGGTTTCGCTATTCCTGAGCGAAAAAATCACCCATTTGCATGGTGGGCCATGTTTCGGATCGTCGGATGTTGGCAACCAGAGCACGGATTTGGGGCCGCCGACGGGTCTTCCCTTGTAGGCGGACCCGGATCGCAACACGCGCGACCAGCTCACACGCCCGACAGATCAATGCAGGCCGGGCTGTACCTGTTCAGCCGGAACGATCCGCTGGATCGGCCAGCCCGCCCGGCGCGGCAGATCCGGCACCAAGCGGAGCAGCGTTTCTTCGCGGGCCTTCAGGCGCAGCATTTCAGCACGGATCAGCGCAAGTTCTTCGGCGGGGGTCAAGTCGGGCATCGCGTCCTCCTTTCGACCTTCTCAGTCTCAGCCGAAAAAGGTTGACGTTTCGTGAACCTGCCCTGTGCCAAGGCCTTTCGCCGCATCAACGCAGCAATTTTTCGGGCCGTTTCGATGATCCGACACGCGCAATGCAACCGGTCCATTTCGTACGACCGGCACGATCAACCCAAGGCACCTTCACCCCGCAGCCGCAGATTCTTTCTGGCCTGATCGCGCCAGGCCCCCGGGGGCAGGCCGGTCCAGCCCAGAAAGGCACGGTGAAAGGCGCTTGGCTCGCTATAGCCCAACTCGGCTGCCACCCCTGCCACGCTTAGCGGTGAACCCGCCAACAAATCCTGCGCGCGGGTCAGTCGCAGCCGGTCACGGATGGCGGCAAAGCTTTGCCCTTCGGCCTTGAGCCTTCGGCGCAGCGTGGCCGGGGCCAGACCCAGCTCTGCCGCCAGCGCCTCGGGGCCCGGCCAATCCGCCATGGGCAGGCTGCGCAGCCGCGCCGTTACCCGCGCCGCCAGACCATGATACTGCCGGTAGCCCAACAGAAAATTGGCCGGGGCACCGCGCAGGAACCCGGCCAGGGCCGCCTCATCCCGCACGACAGGCAGCGCCAGATAGCGCGCGTCAAAGCGCAGCCGGCTGACCGGTTGACCAAATTGCACCGGCGCACCGAAGAACTGCCCGTATTCGCTGCGGTTTTCCGGGGCGGCGCAGGCGAAATCCACGCGGATCAAGGGGATGCGCCGCCCGACCAGCCAACAGGCCAGGCCCATCAGCACCAACCAGTAGGTGCGATAGGCAAAGGCCGGGCGCAGCGGCCCGGCATCGCGCAGCACGATCTCGGCCTCGCCCCCCACGACCCGCAACTCGCCCGCCGGATCATCCAGCACCACCCGCAGAAAACTGACAGCCCGGCGCAAGGCCCGATCCAACCGCCCGGCAGGCAGCGCGGCCTGCGCCATCAGCACAAAGCTTCCCGGGCGCATGGGGCGGGCGGCAAGGCCAAAGAACTCGTCCTGCATCGCCGCCGCCATCGCCCGCCACATCTGCCCATAGACCAGATGCCCGACCGCCTGCCCCGACGCGATGCCCAAACCCGCCAGCAGCGGCGCGGGATCATGCCCCGCCGCTTTCAGGCAATCCGCCGCATCGGTCACAAAGCCCGGCGCGATCATCCGGCGTTCCATGGCATATCCTTGCAAATCCGATCACGCATGCTGCGCAGTATCGTCATTGTTTGCAATAGGGGCCACGTTATCCTGCCGCAGTCTTGCAGGGAGGGGCGCATGGACCTGTCGAACCACGTTTTTCTGGTCACCGGGGGCGGATCGGGGCTTGGGGCCGCAGTGGCCCGCATGGCAACCGGCGCAGGCGCGCGGGTCATGCTTCTGGATGTGAATGCAGATGCCGGGCAAGCCATGGCCGCAGAGCTGGGCGAACAGGCGCGCTTCACCCGGTGCGATGTGACCAGCGCCAGCGAAGGTCAGGCCGCCATCGCCGCCACGCTTGCCAGCTTTGGTCGGATAGATGTCGCAGTGAACTGTGCCGGCGTGGCCCCGGGCGAAAAGATCCTGGGCCGTGACGGCGCGCATGATCTGGACCGCTTTGCCCGCGCTGTCAGCATCAACCTGATCGGCACCTTCAACATCCTGCGTCTGGCGTCCGAAGCCATGGCCCGGCAGGCGGCAGATGCCAGCGGCCAGCGTGGGGTGATTGTCAACACCGCATCCATCGCCGCGTTTGATGGCCAGATCGGACAGGCAGCCTATGCCGCTTCAAAAGGCGGGGTTGCATCGCTGACCCTGCCCGCCGCCCGCGAACTGGCCCGCCACGGGATTCGCGTGGTCACTATCGCGCCGGGCATCTTTGCCACGCCGATGATGGCGGGGCTGCCGCAGGATGTGCAGGACAGCCTTGGCGCCTCGGTCCCCTTTCCGCCGCGTCTGGGGCAGCCAGCCGAATATGCGGCGCTGGTGCGCCATATCGTTGAAAACCAGATGCTGAACGGCGAGGTCATCCGGCTGGATGGCGCGCTGCGCATGGCCCCCCGGTAAAGGATGCCCATATGAAAGACCCTATCGTCATCACCGGCATGGCCCGCACCCCGATGGGTGGGTTTCAGGGCGATCTGGCCCCGCTGACGGCCTCCGAACTGGGGGCCGTGGCAATTGCCGAGGCATTGGCCCGCTCTGCCCTGCCGTCTGACGCGGTGGAAGAGGTCATCATGGGCTGTGTGCTGCCCGCAGGGCAGGGGCAGGCCCCCGCCCGTCAGGCGGCGCTGAAGGCGGGCCTGCCGCTTTCGGCAGGCTGCACCACCATCAACAAGATGTGCGGATCGGGGATGAAGGCCGCCATGCTGGCCTATGACCTGATCCTGGCCGGGGCGGCAGACATCATGGTCGCGGGTGGCATGGAAAGCATGTCGAACGCCCCCTATCTGCTGCCCAAGGCGCGCGGCGGCTATCGCATGGGGCACGGGCAGGTGCTGGACCACATGTTTCTGGATGGTCTGGAAGATGCCTATGACAAGGGCCGCCTGATGGGCACCTTTGCCGAAGATTGCGCCCAAAGCTATGCTTTCAGCCGCGAAGCCCAGGATGCCTATGCGCTGCAATCGCTGGCACGGGCGCAGGGGGCTATCGCCAATGGCCATTTCGCGGGCGAAATTGCCCCGGTTACCCTGACCACCGCGCGTTCCACCACCCGCATCGCGGTGGATGAACAGCCCGGCAAGGCGCGGCCCGACAAGATCCCCGGCCTGAAACCGGCTTTCCGCAAGGATGGAACGGTCACGGCGGCCAATTCATCCTCGATCTCGGACGGGGCGGCGGCGCTGGTGCTGATGCGCCAGTCGCAGGCCGAGGCGCGTGGGCTGACCCCGCTGGCGCGGATCATCGGACATGCCACCCATGCAGCCGAGCCGAACCTGTTTCCCACCGCCCCGATCGGCGCGATGCGCAAACTGGCCGACAAGACTGGCTGGGCGCTGAAGGACATCGACCTGTTCGAAATCAACGAGGCCTTTGCCGTTGTCGCCATGGCCGCCATGCGCGATCTGGACCTGCCGCAGGACAAGGTGAATGTGCATGGCGGGGCCTGTGCGCTTGGCCATCCCATCGGCGCGTCGGGCGCGCGGATCATGGTCACGCTGCTGGCCGCGCTGCACAGCTATGGGCTGGCGCGGGGCATGGCGTCGCTGTGCATTGGCGGGGGCGAGGCCACGGCCATCGCCATCGAACGGGTGCTGTGATGATCCTGACCGAAGAGCAGCAGCTGATCCGCGATACGGTGCGCGCCTTTGCGCAGGATCGGCTGGCCCCCGGCGCGGCAGACCGGGATCGCGAGGCCCGCTTTCCACGCGCAGAACTGGCCGAACTGGGCGCGCTTGGCTTCATGGGGATGGTGGTGCCCGATGACTATGGCGGCGCGGGCATCGGTGCGGTGGCCTATGCGCTGGCGCTGGAAGAAATCGCCGCCGCCGATGGCGCGGCATCGACCATCGTATCGGTCCATTCCTCGGTCGGATGTGCGCCGATCCTGCGCTTTGGCACAGAAGATCAGAAGCGCCGCTTCCTGCCCCGCATGGCGGCGGGCGAGTGGATCGGGGCCTTCGCACTGACCGAACCGCAGGCCGGATCGGATGCCTCGGCGCTGCGTACAAGGGCGGTGCGCGATGGCGATCACTATGTGATCACCGGGGCCAAGCAGTTCATCACCTCGGGCCAGAACGCGGCGGTGGTGATCGTCTTTGCGGTTACCGATCCCGCAGCGGGCAAGAAGGGCATTTCGGCCTTCATCGTGCCGACCGATACGCCGGGCTATACCGTGGTATCGGTGGAGCGCAAGCTGGGCCAGCATTCGTCTGACACCTGTGCCCTGTCGTTCAACGACATGCGGATTCCGGTCGAAAACCGTCTGGGGGCCGAAGGTGATGGTTACCGCATCGCCTTGGCCAATCTGGAAGGCGGGCGGATCGGCATTGCGGCGCAATCTGTCGGCATGGCCCGCGCGGCGCTGGAAACCGCCACCGCCTATGCCAAGGACCGTATCGCCTTTGGCCAGCCGATCATGCAGCATCAGGCGGTGGCCTTCCGGCTGGCCGATATGGCCACCCGGCTTGAGGCTGCACGACAGTTGGTGCTGCATGCCGCCAGCCTGCGCGAGGCGGGCCAACCCTGCCTGACCGAAGCATCCATGGCCAAGCTTTTCGCCTCGGAAACTGCGGAACAGGTGTGTTCGGCTGCAATCCAGACGCTGGGTGGCTATGGTTATCTGGCGGATTATCCGCTGGAACGGATTTATCGCGACGTGCGGGTCTGTCAGATTTACGAAGGCACCACCGATATCCAGAAACTGGTGATCGCCCGCGCGCTCTAGGCTGGACAGCGAGGCTGCATTGCGCTTCGCTGCCCCCAACCACCCCGGAGAGCCGCATGACCACGCCCGACCCGATCACCGCCCCGGCCGCCTTTCTGCGCGCCCTGTTCGATCGCGCTGTGGCCGTGGCCGATCCGATGCGCAATCTGGCCGCGCATCTGCCGCCCCGGCCACCGGGCCGGGTGGTGGTGGTTGGCGCGGGCAAGGCCAGCGCCCGCATGGCCGAAGCGGTCGAAACCATCTGGGGCCCCTGCGAAGGGCTGGTCATCACGCGCTATGGCTATGGCCGCCCCTGCGCGGGGATCGAGATTGTCGAAGCGGCCCATCCGGTGCCCGACAGCGCCGGGTTGGCTGCAACCGCGCGGATGCTGGATCTTCTGGCAGGTCTTGGCCCCGATGATTTCGTGCTGGCGCTGATTTCCGGCGGCGCATCCTCTCTGCTTTGTGCCCCGGCACCCGGGATCACTCTGGCCGAGAAGCAGGCGGTGAACGCGGCCTTGCTGGCCTCGGGGGCGCCCATTCAGACCATGAACACCCTGCGCAAGCATCTGAGCCGGGTGAAGGGTGGCCAACTGGCCGCTGCCGCCTATCCCGCCCGCATGCTGGCTCTGATGATTTCCGATGTGCCGGGCGATGATCCTGCCTTCATCGGGTCAGGCCCCACCGTCGGCGATGGCACGACGCCAGCGGAGGCCCGCGCCATCCTTGACCAATGGCAGATCGTGGCCCCGCCCTCGGTTCTGGCGGCGCTGGCCGAACCCGTCCGGGTGCTTGCCCCCGATGACCCGCGCCTGTCGCATGTCGAAAACCGTGTCATCGCCGCCCCAGCCCAATCGCTTTCTGCGGCGGCCCGGATGGCCGAGGCGGCAGGTTGCACGGTCACCCTGCTGGGCGACGCGCTGGAGGGTGAGGCGCGCGATGTGGCGGCCAGGATGGGCGCGCAGGCCCTGGCTCTGGCCGCAGGGCGCAGCCGGGATGCCGCACCGCTGTTGCTGCTGTCGGGTGGGGAATTGACGGTCACACGGCGTGGTGACGGGATCGGTGGCCCCAATGCCGAATTCTGCCTGGCGCTGGCACTGGCGCTGCAAAATGCCCCCGGCATTCACGCGCTGGCCTGCGATACCGATGGCGTGGATGGGGCCGCCGAGGTGGCCGGTGCCCTGATCGGCCCTGATACGCCGCTGGCCGGGGCCGCCACCGCTTTGGCGCGCAATGATGCCCACGGTTTCTTTGCCCAATGTGGCGCGCAGATCGTTACTGGCCCCACGCTGACCAATGTAAACGATTTCCGCGCCATACTGATCCTGTGATCGACGGGTCAAAGACGACCGATTTCCTATCGGAAACGACATTTCCCCTTGCGCCATCCGGTGATTCCCCTTACCCACGGCGGCGGGAAACCCCTCCCCACCGAGGGGCGTTTATCTGGAAGGATACCATGGCTGATCTGATCGCCCCGGCACTGCGCCCGGCAAACCCGCGCTTTTCCTCTGGCCCTTGCGCCAAGATCCCCGGCTTCTCCCTCGACATGCTTGCTGATGCGCCTTTGGGCCGCTCGCACCGTGCCGCTGTGGGCAAGGCGAAGCTGAAAGAGGCGATCGACCTCACTCGCGAAATTCTGGGCGTGCCTGCGGATTACCGCATCGGCATCGTGCCCGCCTCGGATACTGGCGCCGTGGAAATGGCGATGTGGAGCCTGCTGGGTGCGCGCCCGGTGGAAATGCTGGCCTGGGAATCCTTCGGCGAAGGCTGGGTCACCGATGTGGTGAAACAGCT
The DNA here is from genome assembly GCF_036964905.1 of Gemmobacter denitrificans. Taxonomy (NCBI): domain Bacteria; kingdom Pseudomonadati; phylum Pseudomonadota; class Alphaproteobacteria; order Rhodobacterales; family Paracoccaceae; genus Gemmobacter; species Gemmobacter denitrificans. The sequence continues at coordinate 32,999 of NZ_JBALHR010000018.1, read as the reverse complement.
CAAGCTCGACGCCAAGGTGCAGATCGCGCCCTATGGTGAGATCGTGGATTTCGCCACCGTCGATTTCGACTCCGACGTGGTGTTCACCTGGAACGGCACCACCTCGGGCTGCCGCCTGCCCAATGGCGATGAGATCCCCGCCGACCGCGCAGGCCTGACGATTTGTGACGCGACCAGCGCCGCCTTCGCGATGAATCTGCCTTGGGACAAGCTCGATGTCACCACCTTCTCCTGGCAGAAGGTGCTGGGCGGTGAGGGTGGCCATGGCGTGCTGATCCTGTCGCCCCGCGCGGTCGAGCGGCTGGAAAGCTACACCCCCGTCTGGCCCCTGCCGAAGATCTTCCGCCTGACCTCCAAGGGCAAGATTTCCGAAGGCATTTTCCTGGGCGAAACCATCAACACGCCGTCGATGCTGTGTGTGGAAGATTACCTTGTTGCGCTGAAATGGGCGAAATCCATCGGCGGGTTGCAGGGCCTGATCGCGCGGTCTGAAGCGAATGCCAGGACAATCGCCGATTACATCGCGGGCAAGGACTGGATCGCCAATCTGGCGGCACGGCCCGAGATCGCCTCTTGCACCAGCGTTTGCCTGAAATTCACCGATCCGCGCATCACCGATGGCGCCACCTTCGCCAAGAACGTGGCCAAGCGGCTGGAGAAAGACGGCGTCGCTCTGGATGCTGGCGCTTATCGCGATGCCCCTCCGGGCCTGCGCATCTGGTGCGGCGCCACGGTGGAACAATCCGATGTAGCGGCCCTGATGCCCTGGATCGAATACGCCTTCAACGCCGAGATCGCGGCGCTTTGATCCCCATTTGCGGTGCGCGGCCCCTGCGCACCCAGTCCCCCTTCCCCGCGATGCGCGGCCTACGCGCATCATTGTGAACAGACATTCGCAAAGGATAGCCCATGGCCCTCCGCGTTCTCGTTTCTGACGAACTTTCCGAAACCGCCGTCCAGATCTTCCGCGACCGTGGCGTCGAGGTCGATTACATGCCGAAGCTCGGCAAGGACAAGGAAAAGCTGGCTGAAATCATCGGCCAATATGATGGTCTCGCCATCCGCTCGGCCACCAAGGTCACCGAAAAGCTGCTGGAAAATGCCACCAACCTGAAGGTGGTGGGCCGCGCCGGGATCGGTGTGGATAACGTCGATATTCCGGCCGCGTCGAAAAAGGGCGTGATCGTCATGAACACGCCTTTCGGCAACTCGGTCACCACCGCCGAACATGCCATCGCCATGATGTTCGCCATCGCCCGGCAACTGCCAGAGGCTTCGGTTTCCACCCATGCCGGGAAGTGGGAGAAATCGAAGTTCATGGGGGTTGAGCTGTTCAACAAGACCCTCGGCGTGATCGGCGCGGGCAATATCGGCGGCATCGTCTGCGACCGCGCGGTGGGCCTGCGCATGAAGGTTGTGGCCTATGACCCCTTCCTGAGCGAAGAGCGCGCCAAGCAACTGGGCGTGACCAAGGTGGAGCTGGACGAGTTGCTGGCCCGCGCCGATTTCATCACGCTGCACGTGCCGCTGACCGACAAGACCCGCAACATCCTGTCGCGCGAGAACCTCGCGAAAACCAAGAAGGGCGTGCGCATCATCAACTGCGCCCGTGGCGGCTTGATCGACGAGGTCGCGCTGAAAGATGCGCTGGATAGCGGCCATGTGGCAGGTGCGGCGCTGGACGTGTTCGAGGTGGAACCGGCCACCGAGAACGTGCTGTTCAACCACCCCAATGTCGTGGTGACCCCGCATCTGGGCGCCTCCACCACCGAAGCGCAGGAAAATGTGGCGCTGCAGGTGGCCGAGCAGATGTCGGACTACCTGCTGACCGGTGCGGTGCAGAACGCGCTGAACATGCCCAACGTGACCGCCGAACAGGCCGCCGTGATGGGGCCGTGGATCAAGCTGGCGGGCCATCTGGGGGCCTTCATCGGCCAGATGACCGACGAGCCGATCAAGGCGATCAACATCCTCTATGATGGCCGCGTGGCCGACATGAACCTGGCCGCACTGAACCAATCGGTGATCGCAGGCGTGCTGAAGGCCCATAACCCGGATGTGAACCTTGTTTCGGCCCCCATCGTGGCCAAGGACAAGGGCATTCAGGTCTCGACCACCAAGCAGGACAAGACCGGCGCCTTTGATGCCTATATCAAGGTCACCATGGTCACTGACAAACGCGAACGCTCGGTGGCGGGCACCTGCTTTGCCGATGGCAAGCCGCGCTTCATCCAGATCAAGGGCATCAATATCGACGCCGAAGTGGGCGCGCATATGCTCTATACCACGAACGAAGACGTGCCGGGCATTATCGGCCTGTTGGGTATGACCATGGGCAAGAATGGCGTGAACATCGCCAACTTCACCCTTGGCCGGTCGGGCGTGGGGCAGGATGCGATTGCGCTGTTGTATCTTGATCAGGCCATCGACCCCAAGGTTGTCGAAACGCTGGAATCGACCGGCATGTTCCAGCAGGTCAAGCCGCTGCAATTCGACGTGGTCTGACGTCACAGAACCGGGCCGGAGCGATCCTCCGGCCCGGTTCCATCCATACTTGCCCTTTGAACCCTGCCCAAATACTCCACAGCGGTCAGGGACTGTGAACCCCGGCCCGTCCCGCCTCCCCCGCGAAAGGCCCACACATGCGCGCCTATGCCATCGGTGACATCCACGGCCACCTTGATCTGCTGCGCCGCGCCCATGACCGCATCGCCGCCGATATCGCCCGCCACGGCCCGGCCCCGGTGATCCATCTGGGCGATCTGGTCGATCGCGGGCCCGACAGCCAGGGCGTCATCCGCTTTCTGATGGAGGCCGAGGCGCACGGCGCGGATTGGATCACGCTCAAGGGCAACCATGATGATCTGTTCACCCGGTTCCTGCGCGATCCGGCGGCACCCACACCCGGTTTGCGGGCTGATCTGTCCTGGCTCCACCCCAAGATCGGCGGTGCGGCAACACTGGCTTCGTTCGGTGTTCGTGCCGCAGGCGACAGGCCTGTTGCGCCGGTTCATGCCGAGGCGCAGGCCGCCGTTCCCCCCGACATGATCGACTGGCTGGAAGCCCGCCCCACGCAGCACTGGCTGGGCGATTGCGTTTATGTTCATGCGGGTTTCCGCCCCGGCATCCCCTTCCATCGTCAGACCGAAACCGATCTGATCTGGATCCGCGAACCTTTCCTGTCGGACAACCGCGATCATGGCGCCCTGGTGATCCATGGTCATACCGCGCTGGACAGCGCCACCCATTACGGCAACCGCGTGAACATCGACAGTTCCGCCGCCTATGGGGGCCCGCTGACCGCCATCGCGGTAGAGGGACAAGATATCTTTGTGCTGACCGATCAGGGGCGCGAACCGTTACGCCCGGCCTGACAGGATCTGCCCCGCAAGCCGGAAAATGCGAAAAGCCCGCACCAAGCGCCACATTCCCGCCACAGGCTGCTAAGGCCCCGTTAAGGGCAGCGCGGCAGTCTTTCCGCGTGGGGGCACGAACCGACAACATGGGAAGTGCCAGAATGAAGACCGAAATGATTGATGGAATCCGCGTCCTGAAACTGCGCGATCACAGCCGCGCCGCCTCGGGCACCGCAGATGACATGATGACAATGGTGCATTTGTGGAAGCTGCTGTCAGGCGGGCATGCCCTGCGCGACATGACGGCCACGGATCGCCGTTTCCTTTAAGGCTGACAAGGGGGCCTCGCGTCAGGCCCCCTGCCGGTATGCGTTACGCTGCATCAGGCGCAACAGCGCCGCCAGCAGCACCCCAGCCGACAAACCTGCCACCAGAACAAAGAACCCGCGCGGCCCCATGCCCTGCACCAGCCCGGCCAAAAGCGGGGGCGCGAAGATCCCCCCCATCAATCCGGCCGCCACGACCAGCGGCGACACCCGCGGGTCATGCCCCATGCGGGCGATGGCTTCGACGAAATAGCCCGGAAAGATCATCCCGGCAAAACCGCCCGCCAGAACGAACCACCAGCCCGGCCCGGTCACCAGGGCACCGGCCATGCAGACCGCGATCCCGGCCACCGACAGGGTATAGAGCCGGAAAGGCGCAATCAGATGCGCCGCGAAGATCAGCACGATACGAAAACCAAGAAAGGCGACGAAAAAGCCGCTGAGCCATTGCGCCGCCTCGGATTCGGTCGAACCGGCCCGGACAAGCGCCGCCGGGCCCAGCCCGATCAGCACGGCCTCCAGCGCGATGCCCACCACGCCAAAGCCAAGGATCGCCCAATCCGGGCGAAACCCCGCCGTCTTGGTCTCGGCCGCCACGCGCCCGGTATCGCGCGCAATTGCCGCCACCCCCAGCAGAACCACAGCCAGTGCCAGCCAGATCGGGCGGAACGCACCATCCAGCACGACAAAAACCAGCGGTGCCACGATGGCCCCCAGCCCGAAGCCCGCATGCATCAGGCTGAGCATCGCCGGACCGCGCGGGCCAAAAACCGCAAGGATACGCGGGTTCAACAAGACGGACACACAGCCCTGACCAAGGCCCGTCAACGCAGCCCCGGCCAATGTCATTTCCCAACTGGCCCCCCAGCCCAGCAAGGCGGCCCCCGCTGCCAGAACCAGCAACAGCAGGCGCGGCACCACCCGGTCGCCCAGCAGATACATCAGCGCCACCCCGGCAAAGCAGCCCACCCAATGCACGGAAATCAGGGATGACACCGCCGCAAGGCTCAGGCCCTCTTCGCGCGACAGGCCCGCAAGCGCAGGGCCGTAAATCGCCTGCACCGCCCCCATCAGCATGAAGGTCGCCGCCGCAACGGCCAGCAGGAGCAGACGGTCGGCCCGGGAAAACTGCATCGCATACCTCTGGTTTGGCCCGCCTTGCATCATCCGCCCGCGTGGCAAAGTCAACGGCTGGCCCGCGCCCTTGTAACGCAACGTAAGGCTGGCAGTGCCGCCCGCAACAGCGCCATCATCGGGCAGGTTTTCAGCGGGGCACATCATGACCGACATTGTCATCCTTTCCGGCGCGCGCACGGCCATCGGCGGCTTTGGCGGCAGCCTTGCCGGCATCGCGCCGATTGATCTGGCCACCCATGCCGCCCGCGCCGCATTGGCACGGGCCGGGGTTGAAGGCGCGCAGATCGGCACCACGGTCTTTGGGCATGTCATCAATACCGAACCGCGTGACATGTATCTGTCGCGCGTTGCCGCCATGCAGGCGGGCGTGCCCGAAACCACCCCGGCGATGAACGTCAACCGGCTGTGCGGATCGGGTATCCAGGCCATCGTCTCGGCCACGCAATCGCTGTTGCTGGGCGATGCCGATTTCGCGCTGGCGGGCGGTGCCGAATGCATGAGCCGTTCGCCCATGGCGCTGACCACGGCCCGCTGGGGCCAGAAGATGGGCGATACCCGTGCGGTGGACATGATGACCGGCGCGCTGACCTGCCCCTTCGGCACCGGCCATATGGGCATCACGGCGGAAAATGTGGCCGCCGAATATGGCATCAGCCGCGCCGATCAGGATGCTTTCGCGCTGGAAAGCCAGGCCAGGGCGGCCCGCGCCATCGAGGCCGGGTATTTCCGCGATCAGATCGCCCCGCTGGAAATCCAGGGGCGCAAGGGCACCGTGGTGTTTGACACCGACGAACATCCCAAACCCACCAGCGCCGAGGCTTTGGCCGGGCTGAAACCGGTGTTCCAGAAGGATGGCACGGTCACGGCGGGCAATGCCTCGGGCATCAATGACGGTGCGGGCGCGCTGGTGCTGGCGCGTGCAGATGCCGCCACCCGGGCGGGGCTGACGCCGCGCGCGCGCATTCTGGGCTATGCTGTGGCCGGGGTGCGCCCGCAGGTCATGGGCATCGGCCCGATCCCGGCGGTGGAACTTCTGCTGCAGCGCACAGGCCTGACCCTGGCCGATTTCGACGTGATCGAATCGAACGAGGCCTTTGCCGCGCAGGCGCTGGCCGTATCCAAAACCCTTGGGCTGGACCCGGCAAAGGTGAACCCCAATGGCGGGGCCATCGCGCTTGGCCATCCGGTCGGGGCGACCGGCGCGATCATCACCGTCAAGGCAATGTACGAGCTGGAACGCACCGGCGCACGCCGCGCCATCGCCACCATGTGCATCGGCGGTGGTCAGGGCATCGCGTTGGCGATCGAACGTCTCTGACCCCGGATCACCTGATGATCAGCCGCGCGCGGGCCGAAAGGCCCGCCGCATCAATCACGCTCAGCGTGACAAAGCCTGCGCCGGCCATCTCCAGCAGGGTTTCGCGGGTGGTCAGGTTGGTTTTCAGCGGCAGCCCGTCGGCCATCACCGTGAAGGGTGCCGTGCCCCCCCGCAATTTGACCAGCACGCGCCCGTTCAGCCGTTCAACCTCGGCCCCGTCGGGCGGGAAGGCCAGCACCGGCGCATCTGCCGCCTGGAACGCGGCATTGCGCGACCGGAACCGCTGCAACGGCTGCGGCAGGTCGGCATTGGATACCAGAAGGGTGGCGGGCGGCGGGGGCGGCAGCGGGGTCAGGCTGCGGCTGATCCGGCCCATCGCCTGAAACAGCACCGGTGCTGCCGTATCGGCACCAAAGGCCCCCGGAACCGGCGTGCCATCGGCCCGCCCCATCCAGACCCCCACCACATGCCGCCCGTCAAAGCCGATGGCCCAGGCATCGCGGTGGCCGTAACTGGTGCCGGTCTTGTAGGCCAGACGGTTTTCCGGCGCACCGGGCGGCGGGGCCAACCCCGACAGGATATCCGCCACCTGCCAGGCCGCCACCGCCGAAACCACCCTTTGCCCCGCATCTGCGCCTTCGCCCGCCGCTCCGTCATGGCGCAGCGGCAAGGCCACCCCACCCCGGGCCAGCGCCGCGTAGAGCTGCACCATATCCTCCAGCGTGACGCCAACACCGCCCAGACTGATCGCCAGACCGGGTTCATCGCCCTTGAGTTCGGGCTGCATGCCCGCGCGGCGCATGGCGGCAATCAGCTTGGCCGGGCCAAGCGCCTCGGTCATGCGGACCACGGGTATGTTCAGCGACAGTTGCAGCGCCTCGCGCAGCCGGATGGTGCCCCGATAGATCTTGTCGAAATTCTGCGGCGCATAGGTGCCGAACTGCACCGGCTTGTCATCGATCAGCGTTTCGGGATGGGCCAGCCCTTCATCAAAAGCCAGCGCATAGACCAAGGGTTTCAGCGTGCTGCCCGGGGATCGCAAGGCCCGGGTCATATCGACAAAGCCTTGCCGCTGATCTTCGGTAAAGCCCGCCGATCCGACCGAGGCCAGAACTTCGCCCGACTGGTGATCGGCGGCCAGAATGGCGATCTGCATCTGATCGCCCTTGCCCGCCACCGCCTCTTTCGCCAGCGCCTCCAGCGCCTTTTGCAGCCCGGCTTCCAGTGTCACCTGATGGCGCGGGATTGATGGCTGCGCCTTCACCACCCGGTCGGCCAGATGCGCCGCCAGCATGGGCACGGGTTTGCGCGCTGCGGGGACCACCTCACCCTGCGTGGCGCGGGCTTCCTCTTCGGTGATGACGCCATTACCCAGGGCACGGGCCAGCACGCGGCCCCGCGCATCGGTCGCGCGCGCCGGGTGGCGATCCGGGCGGCGGCTTTCCGGAGCCTGCGGAATGGCCACCAGAAGCGCGGCTTCGGCCGGTGTCAGGCGACGCGGTTCCTTGCCGAAATAGGCCAGAGACGCAGCCCGCACGCCTTCAAGATTGCCACCAAAGGGGGCAAGATGCAGGTAAAGCTGCAGGATCTGTTCCTTGGTCAGCCGCTGTTCCAGCGCCAGCGCCAGCCGGATCTGGCGCAGCTTGCCATCCATCTTGCCGGTGCCGCTTTCCTCCAGCAGCCGGGCCACCTGCATGGTCAGCGTCGATCCGCCCGACACGACACGGCCATGCCGCAGCGCCTGCCCCATGGCCCGCAGCATCGACCGCCAATCCACCCCGGGATGCGACCAGAACCTCTTGTCCTCATACCCCACCAACATGGCGATATAGCGGGGGTCCACCTCTGCCAGCGCCACGCCCATGCGCCAGCGCCCGTCGGCCACGGTATAGGCCCGCAGCAGGATGCCATTGCGATCCACCACCTCGACCGATACGGGCAGCGACAGGGCCGGGATTTCCGTTGCAGCAACCCAATCGCGCCCGCGATCCATGGCAAAGGCCGCCACCCAAAGGGCAGCGACCAGGGTGCCAAGCAAACGGCCCGGCATCACTCGGCAATCGTGACCCGGCCCGTCCCGCTCTGGGCACGGTAATCCGGGCGATACATATCCTCGACCGAGGCCGAAGGATGGGTGAACACCCCCGGTGAAACCGCGCGCACCACATAGGCCAGCTTGAAGGGCGCGTTGTCATACCGATCAATCGCCGTCAGGAACCGGTCCTGCCGGAATTCGCTGTGCTGGGCATCGGTTTCCAGCCCCAGCCAATCCAGCGCCGAAATCGCGCCGCCACCGATCAGGTTCGGGTTGTCGATCTCGAATCCGGCAGGCAGCGGATCGGCCACCATCAACCGCGCTTCACCCCGGCCAAAGGGCGTGACTTCCAGCACGGTGACCAGCCGGGTTCCCACCTTCACCTGTGTCGCATCGGCAGGCTGGCCATCCAGCGTAAAGTAGCTGCGGGTAATGGCATAGCCGTTGCCCCCTGCAGCAACCGGTTCCGACGGCACGCCATAGGTGGTGACGGTCAACTGGGTCTTGGCGCCATTGTTCTGCACCGCGACCGGGGCCGAGGCATCAGTCGCCACCCGCACCAGCGGACCCGTGACCGGCAGGCCATTCAGCGTGACATCCGCGCCCGCACCATCGATCAGCGCATTTGTGGCCAACAAGGTCCAGACGCTTTCCTGCGTGGAAAGCGCACCTTCCGTGGCGATGCGGTTCACCAACTCATCGCGGTTCACCGCCTCGGACCCGGATTCAACGGCCAGCGTCAGAACCGCCGCCGCATCGCGCTGGTCGGTTCCGTAATCGGCACGATAGATCTGTTCCGTGCTGGGCGGCTCGGCATCCAGCCGCGCCATGGCCTTGCGGAACATCTGATCCGCCCGGCCCGGATCGCCATAGGCCGCCAGCGCCGCGCCCAATTGGGCCTGTGCCAGGGCCGTGGCGAAGGCATCACCCTTCACATCGGCATAATAGCGCAGATCGCCCACCGCCGCCGCCCCTTCGCGCGCCAGCACCAGCAGGGCATAGGCCAAGGCCTCGCCGCCATTGTCGAAATCGCTGTGGTAGTTGACCTGATTGCGCAGATTGTCCAGCGCGTTGCGGAAGGCCAGATCGGGCACCTGATGCCCCTGCGCCCGTGCCCGCGACAGGAAGTCGGTCACATAGGCATCCAGCCACAGGTCGCCCCCGGCATAATCGGGAGCCGACCACAGGCCGAAGGCCCCTTCGCTGTTCTGGTTCTGCAGAACTTCGGTCACGGCCTGGCTGATGCGCAGGCTGATGTTATCGGCCCCTTTCAATTGCATCGCCTGGGCCACCTGATCGAAATAAACCAGCGGCAGCGCGCGCGAGGTGATCTGCTCGGTGCAGCCATAGGGATAGCGGTCCAGCGCGGCCAGCACGCCCGGCGCATTCAGCCGCGCAATCGGGCCGATGGCCAGCGTGGCCTGACCCGTGCCCGCCGTCAGACCGGCAAAGACACTGGCATCAAAGCTGAAGGTCTGGCCCGGCTCCAGATCAAGGCGCGAGATGCGCGCAATCTCGGGCTCGCCCGATTGCACCGGCAGGGCCAGGGTCTTGAGCAGCGACTTGCCATCCGGCGTTGTCAGTGTGACGGTGATCTTGTGCAACCCGGCCGCCGCCGCAGTAACCGGCACCGACAGCGTGACCTTCTGCTTTTCGCCCAGATCAATTTCGGTTGGCGCGGCGCCAAGGGTGACGCCTTCGCCCGCGACGGCCAGCGCCATGCGGCCCGCCGGGCCGGTGGCATGAACGATTTCCAGCAGCAACCGGCTTTCATCGCCCGGTGCCATGAAGCGCGGCAGGGATGCTGTCACCACCACCGGATCGCGCACCAGAACCTCGGCCTCGGCCTGTCCGACGCCCTTGCCCGACCAGGCGACCGCCATCACCTTCACCGTGCCATTGAAGGATGGCAGATCAAAGCTGGCGCGGGCCATGCCATCGGCACCCACCTGCACCGGACCGGTGAAATAGGCCACAAGCTCTTCTGTCGGCGGGGGGGCCTGCAGGCGGGCCTGCGCCCCGGCATCGCCGCCCGAACGCACCTGCCCTTCGGCCCCGTTCAGCCCGTCGATCAAGCGGCCATAGACATCGCGAATACCCATTCCCAGCTTGCGCTGGCCAAAGTAATGCGCCGCCGGATCGGGGGATTTGAACCCGGTCAGGTTCAGAATGCCCACATCCACCGCCGCAAGGGTAACAAAAGCCGTATCGCCTTCGGCCACGCCATCCACCTTGACCGCGATCTCCAGCGGGCCGCGCGGCGCGGCCTCTGACGGAGCTTGCACCACGACATTCAGGCGGGCCGCGCCCGGATCAATCGCCGCATGGGCCAGACCAAGCGCCCGCGCCGGGTTGCGCCCTGCCGCCACATCCATCGGTCGCAGGACTGATGCGGTCACATAAACGCCTGCACCCCAGTCATCGGTGACCGGCAGGTCAATCAGGTTCTCACCTTCGGCCACATCAACCGCCTGCATCGACACCAGCCGGTTCGACATCACCATGACCAGCGCCTTGCCCGCCGCGCGCGGCACCAGACGCAGCCGGGCGGTCTCGCCCGGGCGATAGGCCGGTTTGTCGAGCGAAAGCTCCAGCGTGTCCGGGCTTTCGGTCGCATCCGCCGGGGCATACCAACCCGCATAAAACAGGGTGGAGCTTTCGGCGGGTGTGCCGTCCACGCGGCTGACGGCGAGTTCATATTCGCCCCATTGCACCGGGGCGGAAATCTGCATCGGATCGGTGCCCAGGTCGGCACGGCCTTCGGCAATGCGGGTGCGGGTGGTGACCGGCTCCCACATCCAGTTGCCGGAATACTGATACCATTGCCAATCGGTCTGCACCCGGGTCAGTTCCCACGCGACCTGCATCGGCACGGGTGCCGCACCCGCCCCGACCCCGATCAGCTGGAACCGTGCCTCGCCGTTTTCGGGCACGACCCCATCGAACAGGGGCTTGATGCCGATCATGTCAGAGGATGGCGCAAGGATCTGTTCGACCTTGCGCTCGACCGGGCGGCCCGACCCTTCGGCGATGCGCAGGGTCACGCGCGCCTCCAGCGGGCGGCCCGGATCGTCGGCTTCGGGCAAGGCTGCAAACACCGTGGCCTGACCTGCGGCATCGGTGCGCGCGCCGCTTTCGATGGGCTGCAGGCGGGCATCAAAGGGCGCATCATGGCGACCGAAGACATAGTCGGGGAAGCCAGGCAGCCCTTTGGCCGCACGCAGCAGCACCTCGCCTTCAATGGCCAGATCGGCCCCGGGCGCGCCGAACAGATATTTGGCATCCACCTGCAATTCGGCCACATCGCCCAGCGACAGCGGCGTATCGGCCAGTTTCAACGTATAGTCGATCCGCTCGGGCAGGAAATCTTCGACAAGGAAGGTTTGCGCCGTCAGCGCGGGCGCTTGGGGATCGGCCAGAACTTCCAGACGCCAGACACCGCGCGGGGCTGATCCGGCAATCGGCAGGGCAAAGACATGCCCGCCCTTGCCGCCATCCGCCACCTGCTGGCGGGCATATTCCACCCCGTCCGGGCGTTTCAGCACGGCAATCAGGGGCAGGCCTTCGATGGCCCCCGCCTGCGCATCGCGGGTCAGCGCGGTGGCATAAACGGTTTCGCCAGCGCGATAGGCCCCGCGATCGGTGGTCAGGAACACATCAATCGGCGGCGCGGCTTCGCGGCCTTCAACCCCGCGATCCGACAGATCAAATTCGGGATCGGTCAGCGACAGGAAGGCAATGTCGCCCTCACCTTCGCGCACCACCACCATGGCAGGTGCCGCCCCTGCCGTGCCGCGCGTCAGCCCGGCATCAAACCGGGCATAGCCCTGATCGTCGGTCGTGGCCGTCGCCAGCACCGCATTGGCACGGCTGATCACTTCGACCGTCACGCCCGGCTTGGCATCGGCAGTTGCCAGACTGCGGACGATGACATGCAGCCCGTCCACCCCCGACAACGTGGTCATGCCCAGATCAGAGATCACGAACCATTGCCAGGCCGCAGGCACGGCATAGGGGTCCACCCCCGGCACGGCTGCGCGCAGGGCATAGATTCCCGCGGGCAGGCCGCTGATCGCTTCTGTCATCGACAGACGGGTGGTGACATCCTTGTTCACCTCCTGCACCACGTCTGCCGTGCCTTTCCACAATTCCTCGCCCACTTCGCCCGCAAAGGCACCTTCCTGATATTCGGCCATCGGCGCACCGAAATAGCTGTTCTGAATCGACCGCAGCAGGTTGCGATCGGAAACCCGATACAGCGTCAGGTTCAGCTTTTCGGTGTTGACCGTCTGCACCGGCAGGGCGGCATTGTCGGATTTGGGCAGCACATAGGCGCGGCCCGGGAAGCGCACGCCCGGCGCACGGTCGCGCACATAGGCCGAAAGCTGCACGGATTTCGCGAGGGTCTGCCCATCCGCCGCAGGCAGACCTTCGCGCAGAGTGAACTGATAGCGGCTGCCATGCTGAACGCCTTCGATGCACAATTGCCTCCAGCCGCCCGGCGCGACCGTCAGGCCCGTGTCCGGCAGTTGCACGAAGGGCGCATAATCCACCCCGGTATTCGCCAGATCTTCGGACAGGTTCACACAGATGCGCGGGCGGGCATTGTCGGCCTGCACATCGGTTTCCAGCACGCGGAAGCCATATTTTCCGGACGCATCCGCCAGCAAGGCCTCGGTATCGTCGCGGCTTTGCTGGGCCTGCGCCAGCCGCAGCGCCTTGACCATTTCTGATCCGCGGCCCGTCGCTTCCAGACCAAGCGCCAGTTGCACCAGCGCATTGTGGCGCTGCGCGGCATTGGGCGCGCGCAAATAGCCATTGGTCGCCGCCATGACAGCGCGGGCGCGCAGATCGTTCTGATCGCCCTGATTGGCGGTGGCGGCCGACATCAGCAGCCGCGCATATTCAACCCAGACATCCGCCTTGTCCGAGGCATTGACCGCTGCGCCCGCAAAATCTGACGCGGCAAGATAGCTGCCCTCTGCCTCCATCTGGCGGGCCGATTGCAGATGTTCGTCGGCTGTCCAGTTCCCGCTGGTGTGGCGGTTGGCCAGCCCCTTGGCCTGATCCAGCGCCGCCGCGAAATCGCCGTCATGCAGCATGGTCAGTTCGGCCCTGCGATCGGCAGCTGCGGCCACGATCTTTGGGTCATTCATCACCAGACGGGCCGAAAATGCCCCCTGATAAAAGGCCTCGGCCCCCGGATTGGCCTTGGGGAAGCACGATCCATTGCGGCTGTTGAAGGTGAAATGTGTGCAGCGGGCGTCGGCCAGACAGGCCCGCGCGCAAGCCTCGATGGTGGTATCAAGCTGGGTGGACAGATCGCCCCCGGGCAGATCGGCATCCTGGCTCAGCACAAATCGCTTTGCGGGCACGGTTTCCTGCGCCTGCGCCCCTGCCCCCAGACCAAGGCCAACCAGAACGCAGCCCACAAGGGCCGCCAGACGAAAGCCACGCATCGAAATTCCTCCAGAAAACGGATGGCCGGATGCTGCCACGCCCTGCGCCATTCTGCAATTGCCAGCACAAGATCAGATGGAAATGTTCCCGTTAAACCTTGTTTCATCTTGTTGCCTCAGCTTGGCCCCTGTGACGGTGACTCGGGGCTTCAGGCAGCATGGATCTGGCGGAACGGCTGGCAATCGAACGGCGCGCGCGACTGGCAGCGGAACGGCTGCTGGAGCAGAAAAGCCGGGAGCTTTATGCCGCCAACGAAAAGCTGGGCATGCATGCCAGGGCCCTGTCGGAACAGATCGTCGAACAGCGCCAGGTGGTGAAATCCGCCCTGTCCGAGGCCGAGGCGCTGAAAGGCCAGAACACCCGCTTTCTCAACGATCTGGAACGGGCACATACCACGGCGGTGATGGCGGAACGGCGGTTGTGGGATTCGATCAACACCATCCGCGACGGCTTTGCCGTATTCGATTCTGCCAACCGCCTTGTCGCGGCAAACAGCGCCTTTCGCGCCTTGTTCGAGGCCGACACCATCGCCCCTGGCATGGATTATGCCGCCATCCTGACCGAAGCCGCCGAAAACGGCCTGATCGATATCGGCGACAAGGAACCGGCGGAATGGTGTGCGCAGATGCTGGCCCGGTGGGATGATGATCCGATTGAACCCATGGTGCTGCAATTCGTGACCGGGACCTGGGTCAGGCTGGTGGATCGCCGCGCCCGTGATGGCGACATGGTCTGCCTTGCCGTCGATATCACGGAACAGATGCGTATCTGGGCGGCGATCGAGGCCATTCCGGATGGATTCGTACTTTATGACAGAGAGGACCGGCTGATGGTCTGCAACCAACGCTATCGCGACATCTATGCCGAAAGCGCCCCTGCCATGGTGCCCGGCGCCACGTTCGAATCGATCCTGCGCTATGGTCTGGAACGCGGCCAATATGCTGAGGCCGAGGGTCGCGAAGAAGAATGGATCGAGGAACGCCTGCGCCAGCGCAGCCGCAAGACAGCCGATTTCGAACAGCATCTGGGCGATGGGCGATGGCTACGGGTGATCGATCAGGAAACCCCGGATGGGGGCCGGGTGGGCCTGCGGGTCGATATCACGCGCGAACGCGAACAGCAGGCCGCGCTGGAGGCCGCGCGGGAGACCGCCGAAGCCGCCGTTCGCGCGAAATCGGCCTTCCTGGCCAATATGAGCCACGAGATCCGCACGCCGATGAACGGGGTGGTGGGCATGGCCGAATTGCTGTGCGACAGCCCGCTTTCCGAAGAGCAGCGGTTGTTTGCCGACACGATCCGGTCATCGGGCGAGGCGCTGCTGGTCATCATCAATGACATTCTCGATTATTCCAAGATCGAGGCGGAACGCCTGACCCTGCATCCGGAACCCTTTGATCTGGAACGGGTGATTCACGAAGTCTCCATGCTGCTGCAGCCCCGCGCACGGGCAAAGGGTGTGGACATGCTGATTGATTACGACATGTTCCTGCCCACCCGCTTTGTCGGCGATCCGGGCCGGTTGCGGCAGGTACTGACCAATCTGATCGGCAATGCGGTCAAGTTTACCGACAAGGGCCATGTGCTGATCCGCGTGGTGGGGCTGGAAACGGGTTCAGGCGCGCAGCAACTGCATGTCACGGTGGAAGATACCGGCATCGGCATTGCGCCTGAAAATCTGGATCACATCTTTGGCGAGTTCAATCAGGTCGAAAGCGCCAGTAACCGCAAATTCGAGGGCACGGGGCTTGGGCTCGCGATTTCCCGCCGCTTGATCGAACATATGGGCGGCGCAGTCTGGGTGGACAGCGAACTGGGCCGGGGGTCGTGCTTCGGGTTCCGCCTGTCGCTGCCGGTCGCCGAACTGGGCGAAGATCACCCTGCACCGGTCGATCTGAAACGGGCGCTTGTGGTCGATGAACAATTCATCAACCGCACCATTCTGGAACGGCAGCTGACCACCTGCGGCGTAGAGGCCGTGCTGGCGCGCACCTCTGCCGAAGCGCTGGCATTGCTGGAACAGGATCGGGGTTTCGATGTGATCATCGCGGATCAGGATCTGTCTGATCCTGATGGTCTGGGTCTGGCGACGACGCTGCGCGGGCAGGGGATCGATCTGCCGATCCTGCTGCTTTCGGCCAATCCGGCCATGGGTCGCGAACTGGACGCCGTCGGCCATGTGACGGGCTTTCTGCAAAAGCCCCTGTTGCGGTCCGATCTGTACCGGCGGCTGCAAGGCCTGTCTGCCCCGCCAGCCGATCAACTGGCACAGGCCGCGCCCCGTGGCGAACAGGCCCACCGTGCGCTGCGGGTTCTGGCCGCCGAAGACAATCGCACCAACCAGCTTGTGTTCCGCAAGATGGTGAAGGACCTCGATATCGATCTGACCTTCGCCCAGAACGGGCGCGAGGCGGTGGAACTGTATCAAAGCCTGCAGCCCGATCTGATCTTCATGGATATTTCCATGCCGGAAATGGACGGGCGTCAGGCCACGCAGGCGATCCGCCGGATCGAGGCGGGCCGCAGCCATGTGCCGATCATCGCACTGACAGCACATGCGATGGAAGGTGACGATGCCGCGATCCTTTCCGCCGGGATGGACCGTTACCTGACCAAACCGCTGCGCAAGACCGCAATTTGCGAGGCGTTGATCGATTTCAGCCCACCGGATGTTCGCCCGGTGACCGGGCAGGCAGCAGGCCAGACGGGGGCCGTGGCCAAAGCGGCCGTTGAACCGCAACAGGGGGCCGCTTGAACGCGCAGGCTTTTGCCGGTTGACCGCATCGTGAAACGGCAATGGGTGCAAGCATCGGCGCCGTTGGTTATATTGGCGGCATGAAAACGCTTCGCGCCGCCCTGGCCCCGCTTGTCCTGCTGTTGCTGTCTCTGCCCGCCCAGGCGGAAAAGGTGTCGCTGCAGGCGCTCTCTGCCTATCTGAACGCTCTGACCACCGTTGAAGCCGGGTTCACCCAGGTGAACGCCGATGGCTCGATCAGCACCGGAACGATCTTCATCAGCCGCCCGGGCCGCGTGCGCTTTGAATATGCCCCGCCCGACAAGTCGCTCGTTCTGGCGACATCGGGCAATGTGGCGATTTTCGATGCCAAATCGAACCAGCCGCCCGAACAATATCCGCTGTCGAAAACCCCGCTCAGCCTGATTCTGGCCAAGCAGGTCGATCTGGCACGCGCCCGGATGGTTGTCGGCCATCGGGAGGATGGCAATACCACCCGCGTTACCGCGCAAGACCCCGAACATCCGGAATATGGCACGATCGAAATGGTGTTCACCGCCAACCCGGTCGAATTGCGGCAATGGGTCATCACCGATGATTCCGGCAATCAGACCACGGTCATTCTGGGCGAGATGGAAAAGGGCAAACGATTCCGCCCCGATCTGTTCGACATCACGCTTGAAATCGAACGGCGGGGCTGATCAGCCCCGTCCGCAGGCCGAAAGCTGGGCGGCATAGGTTTCGGCGCGCGATTGCACCCGCGCCGAAACATCCAGCAACCAGCTTTTCGCATTATAGCTGCCATTGGCAAACCCGGTCCGGCCTTCGTGATAGGCCAGATACTGGCTGCGGGCATCCCATTTTGAAATGCCCAGCCGCTGTTCGCTGCCATGCATGTACCAGCCCATGAAATCGGTCGCATCGTCGATCCGGTCGCGCCGGGCCCTACGGTTGCCGGTTTCCTTCTGGTATTCCTCCCAGGTGCCATCCAGCGCCTGGCTATAGCCATAGGCCGTGCTTTGCCGCCCCATCGGAATGATGCCCAGGGCAAAACGGTGCGGTGTGCGCGCATTGCCGATGAACTTGCTTTCCTGATGGATCGTCGCCATCTGCACGGGCACCGGCACGCCCCAGCGGCGTTCGGTGCGCTTCATCGCGCTGTAATATTCCGGACGCTCGCGCAGGATCGCGCAGGCATCATCAAGGTCGCGCGGCGCCGAGAACCTGCCACCACCCCCGCAAGAGGCCAATAGCAACAACAGGATCGACGCACGGAGAAGTCTGCTCATCTGCCCCTCTCGTGTCTTGTTTTGCAGCAAGGATAGGGCAAATCCCCCCGGGGGGAAATGGGCCGCACGGGGGTTTTGTGTCATTTCTCCGCGAGAATTGGCGCCAACTGTCAGATTCGAACCGACAGACTGTTTCCCTCGAATCAGCCTTGTCTGGTGGACGAGAAACTTCTGAAGCTGTAGTAAACAGGTTGGGGGACTGGTGCGATGTTAAAGACACAAGCAAAATACCATCTGGGACAGGTGCTGCGCCATCGCAAGCATCCGTTTCGTGGTGTCGTGTTTGATGTCGATGCGATGTTCTCCAATACCGAAGAATGGTATGCCGCCATCCCCGAGGACAGCCGCCCGGATCGCGACCAGCCCTTCTATCACCTGCTGGCCGAAAACGACCAAAGCTATTACGTCGCCTATGTCTCAGAACAGAACCTTGTGCCCGATGATACCGGCGAGCCGGTCGATCACCCCGATCTGCACGATCTGTTCGGCGATTTCGAAGACGGGCGCTATCCGCTGCAGTTTCAGCTGAACTGACACCGCCCGCCAGATGGGGGCGGTGCCGGATGGCACGGATCAGCCGTGCTTGATCATCACATGCCGGACCACGCTGTAATCTTCCAGCGCATAGGCCGACATATCCTTGCCGTAACCCGATTGCTTCAACCCGCCATGCGGCATTTCATTGACCAGCATGAAATGGGTGTTGATCCAGGTGCAGCCATAGCGCAGCCGTGCCGCCGTCGCCATCGCCCGGCCCACATCCCGCGTCCAGACGCTGCTGGCCAGACCATAATCGCTGTCATTCGCCCAGGCGACCGCCTGATCCACGTCATCAAAGGGCGTGATCGAAACAACCGGGCCAAAGACCTCGCGCTGCACGATCTCGTCGCCCTGACGTGCCCCGGCGATCACCGTAGGGCGGTAATAGAACCCGTCCTCCATCACCGCGCCGCCCGTGGTGATTTCAACATGGTTCAATTCGCGGGCCCGGTTCACGAAACTGGCCACCCGGTCGCGCTGGCGCAGGCTGATCAGCGGGCCGATTTCGTTGGTCGCATCATCGGCATTGGCCAATTGGATGCTGGACACGGCCGAGGTCAGATCGGCCACCAGCGAATCATACACCTTCTTGCCCGCATAGATACGGCAAGCGGCGGTGCAATCCTGCCCTGCATTGTAATAGCCGAAGGCCCGCAGCCCTTCGACCACTTCGGCCACATCGGCATCATCGAAGACCAGCACCGGGGCCTTGCCGCCCAGTTCCAGATGGGTGCGTTTGACCGTGCGGGCCGCGGCATCCAGCATCTTGCGCCCGGTTGCCACATCGCCGGTCAGGCTGATCATGTCCACGCCCGGATGGTGGATCAGATAGTTGCCCACCGTCTGCCCCCGTCCGGTGATCACGTTCACCACGCCTTCGGGCAGTTCTTCGGCCAGGATGCGCGCCAGTTTCAACGCGGTCAGCGGGGTTTGTTCGCTGGGCTTGAACACCACCGTATTGCCCGCACCGATGGCCGGACACAGTTTCCACGCCATCATCATCAGCGGATAGTTCCACGGCGCGATGCTGGCGATCACACCCACCGCATCGCGGCGGATCATGCTGGTATGGCCCGGCAGATATTCCCCCGCCACCTGCCCGTGCTGGGTCCGCACGGCCCCGGCGAAAAAGCGGAAGCAATCCACGATCGCGGGAATTTCGTCATTGGTGGCGGCATTGATCGGCTTGCCGCAATTCAGCGCCTCCAGCGCGGCAAAGCCTGCCGCCTCCGCCTCGATCCGGTCGGCGATGCGCAGCAACCGGGCCGATCTTTCGCCGGGCGTGGTGCGGCTCCAGCCATCAAAGGCCTTGCGCGCGGCGGCCACCGCCGCATCCACCTGTGCGGTCGAGGCTTCGGCCACGTTCAGGATCAGCGCGCCGGTGCGCGGGTTCAAGATCGGCTCGGGCGTTTCGGTCCCGGCTTCGAAGCGCGCACCGATCAGCAAGTCGGTATCGATCTGGGTCATTTCTCTCCCTTTCATTTGCCCGCACCGGCGGTCTGGTCGCCGTCGCGGGTCAGGTAATAGGCGGCAAGGATCGGCAGGAAGGTCACGGCAAAGACCACGATGGCCACCACATTGGTGACGGGCCGCTGCCGCGGGCGAACCAGTTCCTGCAGCATCCAGATCGGCAAGGTGCTTTGCCGGCCGGCAGTGAAGGTGGTCACGATCACCTCGTCAAACGACAGGGCGAAGGCCAGCATCCCGCCCGCCAGCAGGGCCGATCCCAGATTGGGCAGCAGCACATGGCGGAAGGTCTGAAAACCGTTGGCGCCCAGATCGGCCGAGGCTTCCAGAATACCCCCCGACAGGCGGCGGAACCGCGCCACCGCATTGTTATAGACGATGACGATGCAAAAGGTCGCGTGGCCCAGAATGATGGTCCAGACCGAATAGGGAATATCCATCACCGAAAACGCCGAACGCAGCGCCATGCCGGTGATCACACCGGGCAGCGCGATCGGCAGCAGGATCAGCAGGCTGATCTGTTCGCGCCCGAAGAACCGCGATTGCGCCATGGCCGCAGCCACCAGCGTGCCCAGGATCATGGCGATCACCGTGGCAATCGCCGCCACCTGCAAGGACAGCCAGAGCGGCGGCCAGATATCCGCCCGGTCCCAGGCCACGCCGAACCATTTCGCGGTCAGCCCCGGCGGCGGGAACTGATAGCTCTTTTCCTCGGTCGTGAAGGCGTAAAGGAAGATCAGCAGGATCGGCAGATGCAGGAACAAAAGCCCAAGCCCTGCCGCGATCCGAAGGCCGAAAGACGCGCGGTCAGAGTGCATCGAAAGCCCCCATCCGTTTGGCAATCCACAGATAAACCAGCATGATCAGGATCGGCACCACCGCAAAGGCAGCGGCCAGCGGGATGTTTCCGGCCGTGCCCTGCAACTGGTACACCGCAAGGCCGATGAACCGGGCCGAGGTGCCCACGATCTGCGGAATGATGTAATCGCCCATGGTCAGCGAAAAGGTGAAGATCGATCCGGCAATGACGCCCGGCAGGGCCAGTGGCAGCACAACGGTGCGGAAGGTCTGCCCGCGCGATGCGCCCAGATCGGCGCTGGCTTCCAGCATCGACACCGGCACGCGTTCAAGCGCCGCCTGCATCGGCAGGATCATGTAGGGCAGCCAGACATAGACGAAGACGATGAAGGTGCCCAGCGGCGAGGTGGACAGCGAATTGCCACCCAGGCCCGGAATGGCCAGCACCGCATTCAGGATCATCGACAGGCCCGCGCCTTCGGCGGCCCAGGTGACGATGCCCTCTTTGGCAAGGATCAGCTTCCACGCATAGACCTTCACCAGATAGGATGACCACAAGGGCAGCATGACCCCCAGATAGAACAGCGCCTTCCAGCGGCCCCGGGCAAAGCGGGCGGCATAATAGGCGATGGGAAAGGCAATCAGCGCGCAACCCAGCGTGACGGCAGCCGACATGCCAAGGGTGCGCAGGATGATGTCCAGATTCTGCGCCCGGAACAGTTCGGCATAGGTTTTCAGCGTCAGTTCCGGCTTCACCACGCCGGAAAATTCGTCAATTGCGTAAAAGCTTTGCAGCAGCAGCGCCAGCAACGACCCCAGATAGACCAGACCCAGCCAGATCAACGGCGGGCTGAGCATCAGGATCAGCAAGAGGCGCGGTCGGCGCCAGAACAGGGCGGTCAGCCGGTCGGCCAGCCCGCGTTCGGGCAGGATGGCGGCGGCATTGGCGGCGGAGGTCATGCCTCCTCCATCACATGCAGCGCGGCGGGATCGAAGGCCAGACCGACAGTCGCGCCGGGTTCCGGCAGGGGCTGGCCCGCAGGCAGGAAGGCCGCGATTTCCGACCCATGGCTGTGCAGCGTGATGCGCGATCCCGCCCCCAGATAGCGGCTGGCGGCCACGGTGCCCGTCAGGGCCACACCATCAGCCGGGGTGATGCGCAGGGCTTCGGGCCGCAGGCTGGACCAGGCGGCAGGGCCGCCGAAGGCCTGGGTCACTTCGGGTGGCAAGACATTGGAAGACCCCACGAAATCGGCCACAAACCGGGTGCGGGGCCGGGCATAAACCTGTTCGGGCGTGCCGATCTGGGCAATGCGGCCTTCGTTGAACACAGCCAGATTGTCGGCCATCGACAACGCCTCGTGCTGATCATGGGTGACAAAGACAAAGGTCAGGCCCAGCCGTTTCTGCAGGGCCTTCAATTCGTCCTGCATCGCCTCGCGCAGCTTCAGGTCCAGCGCGCCCAGCGGTTCGTCCAGCAGCAAGACGCGGGGTTCATTCACCAGCGCGCGCGCCAACGCCACCCGCTGCCGCTGCCCGCCCGACAATTGGCCCGGCTTGCGGTCGCCATAGCCGGCAAGTTTCACCAGCCCGAGCATCTCTTCGGCCCGGTCGTTGCGGCTGCGCCGGTCAACGCCCTTGACCATCAACCCATAAGCCACGTTGTCCCGCACGTTCATATGCGGAAACAGCGCGTAATCCTGAAAGACCGTGTTCACATTGCGCCGGTTCGGGGGGATATCGCCCACATCCTGACCAAAGATGCGGATGGACCCTGATGTCGGCTTTTCAAAGCCCGAAATCAGCCGCAGGCAGGTGGTCTTGCCTGATCCCGAAGGGCCAAGCATGGCAAAGAAACTGCCCTCGGCAATGGTCAGATCCACCCCGTCCACCGCCCGAACCGGGGCAGAGGCGGGGCCGAAATGGCGGGTGACAGACTGGAATTCGACGGCAGCGGTCATGGGGCTTCCTGCGGGAATGAAACGAAACCCATCCCGCGCGCCCATGTTGAAGGCGGCAGTGATGGAAGATCGCTCCCCCTGCCGGGCAGAGGGAGAGGATTTGGCAAGGGTCGGGGCCGATCAGCGGCCGCCGATCACCCCGATGTAATCGCTGACCCAGCGGTAATAGGGCACGCAGACCCCTTCACCCTGGCTGCAATTCGACACAGGCGTGCGCCAGAAGCGGATCTTGTCGAAATCCTTCAGGCCATTGGCATCGCAGCCTTCCGCCGTCTGCATCCCGCGCCCGTCGCTGCAGGCGGCCGGAACCGAAGGCACCGCGCCGAACCAGACCGACAGGTCGGATTGCAGGTTGGATGACAGCTGGTGTTCGAACCACATATAGGCGCAATTCGGGTTCTTGCTGTCCACATGCAGCATGGTCGTATCGGCCCAGCCGGTCGCGCCTTCCTGCGGGATCACGCTGGCCACCGGCTGCCCATCGGCCTTCAGCAGATTGACCTGAAACGGCCAAGACCCGGATGCCACGACACCTTCATTCTTGAAGTCGTCAATCTGGATAAAGGCGTCGTGCCAATAGCGGCTGGTCAGCGTGCGCTGCACCCGCAGCAGATCGAGCGCGGCCTTGTATTGGTCATCGTTCAGTTCATAGGGGTCGGTGATGCCCAGTTCCGGCTTGTGGAACATCAGATACTGGGCGGCATCGGCAATATGGATCGGGCCATCATAGGCCTGCACCCGGCCTTCATTCGATGCGCCATCCGGCAGGTCCATCTTTTCAAAGACCACGTTCCAGCTGGTCGGCGGCTCCTTGAACACAGTGGTGTTGTACATCAACACATTGGGCCCCCACATATAGGGAACGCCGTAATGCTTGCCATCCACGGTATGCCAGGGCGCATCCTGTAGGCGCGGGTCGATGGTGGACCATGACGGCACCAGGGCGGTGTTGATTTCCTGTACCCGTCCGCCCGCGATCAACCGCAACGAGGCATCGCCGCTGGCGGTGACCAGGTCGAACCCGCCCTCGTTCATCAGCGCCACCATTTCGTCGCTGGTATTGGCGGTCTTGACGCTGACCTTGCAGCCGGTGGCCGTTTCGAACTTGGTCACCCAATCAAACTTCGGGTCGGTTTCGCCGCGTTCGACATAACCCGCCCAGGCCACGATGGACAAGGCGCCCTCGCCCGGGCCGACGGCGGTCATCTGGGCAAAGGCGGGCGTCAGGCCGGTGGTCAGCGCCAGCGCGGTCGTGCAGGCCAGTTTCAGTGTTGGTGTCATTCTGGATGCTCCCTGAAAAGCGCGCACATGGGCGCGGGATGCCGGTTTTCCGGTCTGGCGACAGGGTGGAACCAGCGCGCAGCTTTCGCAAACGCAAAAGGGGGATGGGTGGTATCGGAAAAACCGATGGACTACCGCGTCGGGATCGCCGTCTGGGCGGATCGCACGAAGTTCAGCGCCGGTCCAGACAGCGGTGCCCCGCGCCGCCAGGCCAGACCGACCTGCACTGTCGGCAGATCGCCCGAAACATCGCGGATCTCGATCCGGTCGCCCTCCAGCGACCACGGACGATAGACAAGGCTTGGCAGGATCGCCAACCCGGCCCCGGTGGCGACCAGCGACCGCACCGCCTCGACACTGCGGGTGCGGAAGGCGATTTCCGGCTTCACCGGCAGGGCGGCTGTCAGGCGGCGGGTCGATTCCTCGATCTCGTCCACCATCAGCTGAATCATCGGGCGACCGGCAAGTTCTTCCAGTGCGATGGCCTCTTGCAAGGCCAACGGATGCCCAAGCGGCAACCACAGCCGGTAGGGCGACACCAGCAGCGTTTCGACATGCAGCGCCATCCGGTCGCGCACCGAAGAGGTCAGCAGCACCGCCACATCCAATTCGCCACCGATCAGCAGGTGCTGCAGATACTCGCCGCTATCCTCGATCACATTCAACTCGACCAGCGGAAAGGCCCGGCGAAACCGTTGCAGAATGTCCGACAGCACATAGCCTGCCACCAGCGACGTCACACCCAGCGACAACCGCCCGGTGGTCTGATCGGCCTCGTCCCGAAAGGCTGTGCGTGCAGCCGCCACATCCGACAGGATCTGCCGCGCATGGCGCAGAAAGGCGCTGCCCTTGTGAGTGATCAACAGCCCGCGCGCCTGCCGGTCAAACAGCGTGACGCCCAAATCCTCTTCCAGCGCGCGAATCGCCTCGGTGACCGAAGATTGCGAAATCGACAGGACCCGCGCGGCACCGGTCACGCTGCCCGCCTCGGCGGCGGCCACAAAGAACTGAAGCTGGCGCAGGGTAAAGGCCATGGGTGGTCCGGTGCTGGGTTACGCCACTAGGCCATGCCGGGCATCGGGCTGTCCAGAGCCCGCAGGGCAACGAACACCCCCACCAATATTGTGCCCGCCACAATTCAGCCCCTCGCCCCCGCCTTTGCCCGGGCGTAAAACCGCGTCATGACCCGCCAAAACCCCCGCACCCTGCCCCTTGCCGAAGCGGCCCGCCTGCCGCTGTGGCGTCAACCTGTCAGCCTGCTGTTCCTGATGGCCGTGGCCATGCCGCTGGCCTTTTCCACATGGTCGGCCCTGCTGAACAATTTCGTCATCGAAATGGCGGGATTTACCGGCGTGCAGATCGGCTGGCTGCATACGGTGCGGGAAATTCCGGGCCTGCTGGCCGTTGCGGTGCTGGCCATTCTGCTGCTGTTTCGCGAACAGGCCGTGGCGGGCTGGATGCTGGTCCTGCTGGGTGCGTCCACTGCCGTGACCGCCTGGTTTCCGGGCCTGACCGGCATCATGCTGGTGACCTTGCTGTCCTCCATCGGGTTTCACTATTACGAAACGGTCAATCAATCGCTGCAACTGCAATGGATCGACCGCAGCCGGGCCCCGCGCACCCTTGGCTGGCTGGTGGCCGCCGGTTCGGGCGCATCGCTTCTGGCCTATGGCTGCATCGTGCTGACGTGGAAAAGCCTCGGTCTGTCCTATAACACGGTCTATATGGCCTCGGGCGGGCTGTGTGTACTGATCGCCCTGTTCTGCCTGATCGCCTATCCCCGCTTCGAGGCCCCGCATCCGCAGCGCAAATCCATCGTGCTGCGCCGCCGCTATTGGCTGTATTATGCACTGCAGATCATGGCCGGGGCGAGGCGCCAGATTTTCGTCGTTTTTGCCGCCTTCATGATGGTGGAAAAATTCGGCTTTGGCGTCGAAGAGGTGACGGCGCTCATGCTCATCACCTTTGTGTCGAACATGGTGATCGGGCCAGTTCTTGGTCGGCTGGTGTCGCGGTTCGGTGAACAGACCGCCATGCTGATCGAATATGGCGGGCTGTTCTTCGTCTTTCTCGCCTATGGTGGGCTGTATTGGTATGACTGGGGGATTGGCGTCGCCTCGGCCCTTTATGTCATCGACAACATGTTCTTCGCGATGGCCTTCAGCCAGAAGACCTATATCCAGAAGATCGGCGATCCGGCTGATATGGCCCCCACGGCGGCCGTGGCCTTCACCATCAACCACATCGCGGCGGTGTTCCTGCCTGCGCTGCTGGGGTATCTCTGGGTTACGGCGCCGTCTTCGGTCTTTGCGCTGGCGGCGGGCATGGCCGGGGTTTCCTTCCTTCTGGCGCTTCTGGTGCCGCGCCACCCGGGGCCGGGCAATGAAACCCGGTTGGGCAACCGGTCGGGATGGGCTGCAATCCCGGCAGAGTGATTGGACCTTGCAGCGCCCACGCCTATATTGGCGGCATGGATGAGGAGAGGCAGATGTTTGGCATGTTTTCCGCAGACAAGATGAAAATGATCACGCCCGAGGCCGCCCTGCCGGGCCGCCCCGAACCGATCCCCACCGCCGAGACACATTTCCTGTCCGGCCTGCCGTTGAAATCGCCTGTGCCTGCGGGCATGGCCGAAGCGATGTTCGGCATGGGCTGTTTCTGGGGGGTGGAGCGCAAGTTCTGGGGCCTGCCGGGCGTATGGCTGACCATGGTCGGCTATGCCGGTGGTTATACGCCGAACCCGACCTACAAGGAAACCTGCACCCAGGCGACCGGGCATAACGAAGTCGTGCGGATCATCTTTGACCCGGCGGTGATTTCCTATGCCGATCTGCTGCGGACCTTCTGGGAAAACCACGATCCGACGCAGGGTATGCGGCAGGGCAATGACATTGGCTCCACTTACCGGTCGGGCATCTACACCTATACGCCCGAACAGGCCGAAATGGCCGCCGCGTCGAAAGTTGCGTATCAGCATGCGCTGACCAAGGCCGGGCGTGGCACGATCACGACCGAGATATTGCCCGCCCCGACCTTCTATTTCGCCGAAGACTATCACCAGCAATATCTGGCCAAGAATCCCGATGGCTATTGCGGTCTGGGCGGCACAGGGGTCACCTGCCCGATCGGTCTGGGCGTTCAGGTCTGATCCTTCGTCAAGGCGGCGGCCCCGGTCGCGGCTTGACCCGCGCGCAAGCCGGGGCTATCGCGACCCTGACCCTGCGACGGAGACCGCGCAATGACCACCTATTCCGCCCTGACAACCCTGATGGGGGAAGACGCAGCCGAGGCCCTTGGCGAGGCGCTGGAAAAGCTTGATCCCGCGCCCGTCGGTGTTGGCGTTTTCGAAATCGAGGACGATTCAGGCCTGTGGGAAGTGGGTGCCTATTTCGTCGAAAAGCCGAATGAGGTGATGCTGGAGGTTCTGGCGCTTGCCTTCGAGGCCAAACCCTTCGCCCTGTCGGAACTGCCGGAAATCGACTGGGTGGCCAAGGTGCGGCGCGAACTGGCACCGGTCGAGGCCGGGCGCTTCTTCGTCTATGGCAGCCATGATGCCGACAAGGTGCCAGCGGATCGCGTCGCCCTGCAGATCGAGGCGACAGTGGCTTTTGGCACCGGCCACCATGGCACCACGCTGGGCTGTCTGCGCGCCTTTGACCGGCTGTTCGAAGCCGGGTTCCGGCCCGCCAATGTGGCCGATATCGGCTGCGGCACTGCGGTGCTGGCCATGGCCGCCGCTGCAGTTCTGCCTGACGCGCAGGTCATCGCGTCAGATATTGACCGAGTCGCGGTGGATGTGGCGGAGGCAAATGTAGAGATCAACGGGTTGCAGGGCCGCGTCGAATGTCTGGAGGCCGCCGGGTTCCAGCATCCGCGTCTGGCCGAGGCGGCCCCCTATGATCTGGTCTTCGCCAATATCCTGAAGGGTCCGCTGATCGAACTGGCGGCCCCGATGGCGGCCCATGTCGGTCAGGGTGGGCGGGCGATTCTGTCCGGGCTGCTGGTGGTGCAGGCGGAATCGATCATCGCGGCCTATGAAGCGCAGGGCTTCACGCTGGAAGGCCGCGAAGATTTGGGCGAATGGACGGCGCTTCTCCTCAGAAAAGACTGATTTCAGGTCATTTGCCCTATTTCTGCCTTATTTACGCCCGATCATGGTCGCACGGTGGGGGCCGTATCCGGGAGTTTTGTGTGATATGGCCGATCAGGACCTTACTGAGTTTTACGAACGGGTTGCGCGTGTCGAAAAGGCGCGCGCCAAAGGCTATGGCTTTGAAGCGGAAGGCACGCTCGGCCGGTCTTACTATACCAAACCTGCACCTCGTCGCCTGCGCCTGATGGGGCCGTTGCTGGTGATGGCTGCCTGCCTGATCGGGCTGAAGGCGGCCATGCATCATCAGGTTGGCGATACCGCCTATCGCGACAGGGTTGCGCGGATGCAGGCAGCTGACGGGTTTGAACGCTTTGGCGGCATGATCATGCAGGTCGATCCTGTCACCCTTTGGCTGTCAGCGCAGATCCGCACCTATCTGAACTGACCACAGCGTGATCGCAGCGGAAAGCGGGGCCCTTGCGGGTGCCCGCTTTTGCCATTTGCGACTGAGACAGCAGCCGCTGCGCGCCCGGCAACGCCATGCACAAACAGAAAGGCCGCCCCCCTTTCGGGTGCGGCCTTTTGCGTCACGAAGCGGGGGCGCGAACCCCCTGCTGCGGGCGACAGATCAGAGACGGCCAGCGCCGATCAGATCGATGTCACCGCGGCACAGCCCGATATCGTCAAGCTCGCGGTCCGACAGCTTGGCCAGTGCGTTGCGGGTCACGCGGGCATCGTTCCAGGCGGCAAGACCGCCAAAGATGCCGCTCACGAACTGGATGAAGCGGTAGGTGGAGATGGCGCCAAAGGGCGCCGTGCGGGTCGTGTCATAAGCGGCCATGGCGTGTTCCTCGTTTCAAAACTGCTCACTGCAAAGGCAACCTTGCCTTCGCGCTGATACATATTCTTGCTGCATGTGCAAAACAACTGACGCCAAAGCATGTCGCGCATGCAGAATCCGCATGGCTCCGCGCCTTAATTTTGACAAATTTTCAAGGATTTCGGAAACAATCCCGCCCGAGATGTCGGATTCGCGCGCCGAAATGCCGCGATTGCTGCACCTGCATAATCCGCCAGCGGCACCATGCAAGCGATTTTTTTTCGACGTGACCGGTGTTCCCCTTTCGTGCTAGCCTGACCAAAACCAGAACAAATGAGGCAGGCATGCGGGTGATCGGAATCGATCCGGGGTTGCGCAACCTTGGATGGGGCGTGATCGAGGTGCGCGGCACCCGGTTAAGCCACGTGGCCAATGGCATCTGCCACTCGGCCCCCGGGAATGGTGACGGCGATCTGGCGCTGCGTCTGTGCAGCCTGCATACCCAACTGACCGAGGTGATCCGCACCTATCAGCCCGAAACGGCCGCGGTGGAACACACATTCGTCAACAAGGATGCTGTGGCCACATTGAAGCTGGGGCAAGCGCGCGGCATTGCCCTGCTGGTTCCGGCGCAATTCGGGCTGACCGTCGGGGAATATGCGCCCAATGCGGTGAAAAAGACCGTGGTCGGCGTGGGCCACGCGGCCAAGCAACAGATCGATCACATGGTGCGCCTGCATCTGCCGGGCGTGCAGATCGCGGGGCCGGATGCGGCCGATGCGCTTGCGATTGCCATCTGCCATGCGCATCATTGGCAATCGGGCAGCCGTCTGCAGGCCGCCTTGCAGAGGGCGGCGGGATGATTGGCAAGATTTCCGGGCGGATTGACTGGCGCGGGCCAGACCATGTGCTGATCGACGTGCGCGGCGTGGGCTACATTGTCTATGTGAATGACCGTACGCTTGCCGCCCTGCCCGGGGTGGGCGAGGCCTGCGCGCTTTATACCGAACTGGTGGTGCGCGAAGACCTGCTGCAATTGTTCGGCTTTCCCACCATGCTGGAAAAGGAATGGCACCGGTTGCTGACCACGGTTCAGGGCGTGGGTGCCAAGGCGGCCATGGCCATTCTGGGCACCCTGGGACCGGAAGGCGCGGGCCGTGCCATCACGCTGGGCGATGTGCGCGCCATTCAGGCCGCCCCCGGGATCGGGCCGAAGATCGCGCAACGCGTGGTGCTGGAGCTGAAGGGCAAGGCTGCGGGCGTGATGGCGATGGGGGCCCGGCTGGATGCGGCACCGGTGATCGATGTGCCGGATGACCCTGCACCCGCCCCCGCACCGCGCGCCGCACGGGCCAAGGCCGGCCCGGAGCTCGCCGCCCCCAGCCGGGCGGCACATAGCGCCGATGCGCTGTCGGCGCTGGTCAATCTGGGCTACAGCCAATCGGATGCGGTACAGGCCGTGGCCACCGTTGCCAGCGAACAGCCCGAGGCCGATACCGCCGAACTGATCCGTCGCGCCCTGAAGCTGCTGATGCCCCGGACCTGATCAGAGCTTGTGCCAGACCACGCCCGCAGGCGGGATGGTCTGGCCACCCCATTCCACCGGAACCGCGTTGTAATTGAACAGGAACCGATGGCTCTGGCTGTCGCGCAGCCGCAACCCTTCGGGCAGGCGATCAGTCTCGATCCCCGCCGATTGGCATAGGCTGTCCAGCAGATCGGTCAGCGTATCAGGGTCGGCCCAGCCCGCCAGATAATGCATCCCGCCCGACCGGATCAGCGCAGGCCAGCCATCATCGCAACGGCGCAGCACCTCGGCCCCGGTTTCCACCTTTTCGCGCCAATGCCGCAGCGTGCCACCGCCTTCCAGTGGCACCGGCACATCGGGCGGCAGGCTTTCCACCCGCGCCACAACGGCCTGCAGCCCCGGCAGATTGGGCGGCAGCGGCACCGGTGTCGCAAATTCCTCTGTCTTGGCATTGCTGCGCGGACCGATCAGCGCCAGCCCCTGATAACGGCCAAGCGCCGACAGCAAGCTGGGCGACAGAACCGCCACGCCAGGGGCCAGCACAATGCGATAGGCCGACAGATCGGCCGCGTCGGGTGGCAGGATGTCGATGTTCAGCCCCAGCCGCCGCAGCGCGCAATAGGTTTCGAACACCAGCCGGAAATAGCTGAAATCGCGGCCCTGCGGCTGGATTTCCCAGGCCCATGCGCTGGCATAATCGAAAACCAGCGCCACATCGGCCTGCGCCGTGCCCTGATCCGGCATCGCGGCCAATTCACGGGCCACATCGGCTGCCTCGTCATGGGCGGGGGCAGGCTGGCTGTCAGGGCGCAAAAGCCCCGCATGCATCTGTTCCTGCGCAAAAGGCGCCTGTCGCCAGCGGAAATAGCACACCGCCTCGGCCCCATGGGCAAAGGCCTCCCACGCCCAAAGACGGGCCATGCCGGGCAGCGGATCAGGATTCCAGGGCGCCCAGTTCACCGGACCGGGCTGCTGTTCCATGATCCACCAGCGGCCCCGCCCGACGGCACGGTACAGATCATGGTGAAAGGCCTGAAAATCCGGGTCACCCTGCCGGACAAACCGACGCTTGTGATCGGCGCTGGCAGGCAGCCGGTCTGACAGAAAGCCCAGCGGATAGGCATCCCATGACGCGATGTCCAGATCGGCACCGACAGTGAAATGGTCGAAATCTGTAATCATTCCCATATAGTTATGGGCGATGGGCGCATCGGAATGACGGCGGATGATCTCTACCTGCAGCCGGTTGAACGCAACCACCATATCGCTGGCAAAGCGGCGAAAGGCCATCTGATGCGCCGGGTTCGCCTCGGTCACCGTCAGGTTGGGCAGGCCGATGTCGTCAAAGCTGGCATAGTCCATCGACCAGAAGACATTGCCCCAGGCCCGGTTCAGCGCATCAGGCGATTGATAGCGCTGCGCCAGCCAGTTGCGAAAGGCGGCCAGCGCCACGGGCGAATAGGACAGAACCGTATCGTGGCAGGCATATTCATTGTCGGTCTGCCAGGCTGCAACATGCGGATTGCGGCCATAGCGTTCCGCGAGCAGCGTGACGATGCGCGCAGATTCGCGGCGATAGCCCTCATGCGCGAAATCATAATGGCGCCGCGACCCGAAGCCACGCGGGCGACCCTCGCGGTCATGGGCCAGCATGTCGGGATGGCGGTCCAGCATCCAGCGGGGCGGCGTGGCAGTGGGTGTGCCCAGAACCACCTTCAAGCCCGCCGCGCCCAGCGTGGCAATCGCCCGATCCAGCCAGTCGAATGTCAGCTGCCCGGGTTGGGGCTCCAGCCGCGACCAGGCAAATTCGCCGATCCTGACCCATGTCAGGCCCAAGTCGGCCATGCGTGCGGCATCTTCGGCCCATTGCGCTTCGGGCCAGTGTTCGGGGTAATAGCAGACGCCAAGGGTGCGTTTCACAGGATCACCTGATGTTCTTTTTGCCCCGGCGCGGTGCCGGTAGCCATGAAGGTTTGCCCCGCTGCGGGAAAGGCCGCGCGGGCGGCAGCATCCATGTCCTGCAACGAAGTGGTGCAATACAGCGTATCGCCGCCAAAGGCCGGGCAAGAGGTATGCGGCGCATCGAATTCAAGGCTGCGCAGCCTTTGCCCATCGGGCGCATAGGCCGAAACCCGGCCCGCACCCCATTCGGCCAGCCACATCACCCCCTGCGCATCGATCACCGCGCCATCGGGATTCAATCCTTCGGGGCCAAGATCAAGCCAGGTCTCGGGTTCACCCAACGGCCAGCCCTCGGCATCCAGCCCCACGCGCAAGACCTTGCGGGTGACAGTATCGGTGAATTGTGCCGTCCGCCCATCCGGGGTGAAGCAGATCGCATTGGGAATGGTCAGCCCCGGATAGAGGCAGCGCAATTCACCGCGATACCAGCGGTAGATCGCCCCCGCCCCCGGTTCGGCCCGCTTGCCCATGGTGCCGATCCAGAACCCGCCCTGCGGATCGGCCCGACCATCATTCGACCGGGTCACGCGGTTGTCTGCCTCAAGCTCCACCAGTGTCTCGGTCTGTTCTGTGTTCAGGTCGAACAGGAACAGGTCGCGCTCCCCGGCGATCAGCAGCACATCACGGCTGACCCAGCCCGCCGCCGACACCATTTCGGGAAAGCGCCAGAGCTGCGGCCCGTCCTTGTCGCGCGACATGAGGCTTTGGCCCATCACATCGAACCAGAACAACTGGTCGCGCAGCGGATGCCAGAGCGGACCTTCGCCATGCAGGCAGGGCCGGGTATCAAAGATCATGCCTGTTCCCTTTCTGGGGTGGTTCACTTGACGGCTCCGAGGGTTAGTCCTGCGATGAAGTGTTTTTGCATTGTGAAGAACATGATGACGGGAGGTAGGG
>NZ_JBALHR010000017.1:0-64876 GCF_036964905.1 Gemmobacter denitrificans | reverse complement strand
TTTCAGGTACCAGTGCCGCAAGGCGTGGAGGTTCGAGTCCTCTTCTGGGCACCAATCCAAAGGCCCGGTCCCGCAAAGGACCGGGCCTTTTGGTTTCCGCAGCACCAGAAGAAACGCGAATTCACCCCGAGCGTGCGCGTACGTACCTTCCCGAACCCGGCCCTGCAGCGCAATTCGACCCTGTGGTTCAGGGTACGAGAGGCGGTTCATGGCGAGCGAGGAACAGGAGGGAGAAAGCGCAGTCGAGCCCATGCGATCAGACCTTGTCGTCACGATCTGGCAGGGCCCGACGCCAGGCGGGCGCGAGTTGGTCATCGGTTTCCTGCAGTGCCGGGCAGAGCCCGAAACGCAACAGCGTCTGCTCGAATCGCTGGGCACCCTGCTGGAGGATGCCATCCGGCTGCTCTCAGCTGCCGAACCCACCGAGGAGTGCCGATCAGCGGATTTGAACGCCCCAGACGCGGCCCCCGGCGATTGACCGGGCGCGGCTGCGCCGCGGCGACCACTACCGCCGCGCTATAGGGCAGGCCCGCGCCCCGGCTGGGGACCGGGGCGTGGGCCACAATCCTTGCTGACCTGGGAGTACCCCTCTTCCGGGCTTGTCCGGCCATTGCCATCGTTTAAGCTGCCCTCTGGGGCAAGCGAGGCGGCGGTGACAGAGATTGAATCACAGGGCAATCCGGTCACCCCGGCAGAAACGGCGGCGGCCTTGG
Source organism: Gemmobacter denitrificans (assembly GCF_036964905.1). Lineage (NCBI taxonomy): Bacteria > Pseudomonadati > Pseudomonadota > Alphaproteobacteria > Rhodobacterales > Paracoccaceae > Gemmobacter > Gemmobacter denitrificans. The sequence goes on along the minus strand of NZ_JBALHR010000017.1, from coordinate 64,163 downwards.
CCCGAATGCGCGCAGCTGCGGGGCTCGCTCCGGGAAGCCGTGCCGATGCGCTGCTGACCTATCTGATCGATCACTGGCATCGCCACGGGCCGGACCAGCCACCCAAGGCCTATGCCATCGGCGTGGACGTGCTCGGGCGGGGCACCGGTTTTGATCCGGCACAAGATTCCATCGTGCGCGTGGAAACCGGTCGGCTGCGCAAGGTGCTGCAGGCCTGGGCCGAAGGACCGGGACGCGATGATCCCATAGAGATCAGCCTGCCCAAAGGCGGTAACGGACTGCAGATCCGCCGCCGCCCGAAACCGCAGGCGCGTACCGCGCCCAACCGCAACCCCATGTTACGGATTGCCGCTCTGGCGCTGCTGGCTGTGCTAGCCATCGCGGCACTGATCCTGCCACGGACCCAGCTTGCCGACTATCCCTTGCTGCGGGTCGATCCCGTGCAGGCCGCATTGCCGGAAGGACCGCTCGGTTTTCTGCCTGAAGGGATCGAGGCGCAGCTTGTGGCCGAACTGTCGCGATTTCACAGTTTCCGGGTGCTGCCACCCTGGGGGCAGCCACAACGCCGCCATCAGGCGGCGGATTATGCGCTGCGGTCGCGGATCGAGGCGGCCGGAGAGGATGCCCTTCTGACCATGACCTTGACCCGCCTTTCGGATGGTGCGGCAATCTGGTCAGGCCAGCAGCGGTTGGACCATGATGGCGTGGGCCTGGCCGACAGCTTTTATCAGGCGTTGCGCGGGGTCATGGGGCAATTGGCCGGCCCGGGCGGGGTGATCGATGCCGATGGGCGCGCGCAACTGGCTCGGGCCGGTCAGGAATGGCGCGGTGCCGCACCTTCCGCCTTTTTGTGCGAATTGCGCTGGCAGGCCTATGATCGCAGCAAGGATCGGCACGAAGCTGCGCTGGCCCGCACCTGCCTTGACCGCCTGACCACAGCAGGAAGCCCGGTCGGGGCACTATGGTCGGCGCAAGCCTTCATGCTCTTTCTGGACTGGACGGCAGAAGGGGGCAGGCCCGATGATGACCGGATCGACCGCGCGCTCGCCGCAGCCCATCGCGCCATCAGCCTTGCGCCGACCGATGCCGAAACCCACGAGGCGCTCGGCTCGATTCTTTCGGCCTTGGGCGATGGCCCGGCGGCACGGCAGGCCTTGCGCATGGCCGCCCGGCTGAACCCGTCGGATCTGGAAATCGTGGTCAAGCTGGGCTGGCAGGATTGTCTGGATGGCGATTGGTCGCGGGGCGTGGCCGAAATCCGGGGGGTGATCGCCGAATTCAGCGCGGTTCCCGGATGGTATCGCCTGCCACTGGCCCTCGACGCCCTGCGGCGGAACGATGCCGAAGCCTTGGCGCGCGAGGCGCGGCTCATTCTGGCGGCAGGGGATCGGCGTGGCACGGTGCTGGCGCTGGCGGCTGCCCGCATGGCGGGCGATGATGCTCGCGCCGCCGAATATGCCAGCCGAGTTGCCATGCTGGGCTCTGTCGAAATCCAGCTTTCCGAACTGGCCGCGCTGTTCCCGGTGCCCGATCTTATTGCAGACTTGCGCGCCAAAGTGCTGATCCCGCATGGCTAGGCCCTGCCGCCGTTGACCCGCGCGGCGGGCAGGCGTATCCCGGCGCAAGCGCATGTACGGAGGCTTCCTTGACCATCTATCTGCACCGCAATGACCTGCCCGAGGGGCTCGACCTCGGCCCGGTGGTCGCCATCGACACCGAGACGATGGGTCTGGACCCGCGCCGCGACCGGCTTTGCGTGGTGCAATTGTCGGCAGGCGACGGCCATGCCCACCTGGTTCAGATCGACCGTGGCCAGACCCGGGCACCCAATCTGGAACGCTTGCTGACCGATCCGGCGGTGGTCAAGCTGTTCCATTTCGGGCGCTTCGACATCGCGGCCCTGCAAAAGGCCTTTGGCGTGGTGACCGCCCCGGTCTGGTGTACCAAGATCGCATCGAAGCTGATCCGCACCTTCACCGACCGGCATGGCCTGAAATATCTGCTGCAGGAACTGGTCGGTGTCGATGTCAGCAAGCAGCAGCAGACCAGCGACTGGGGTGCCGCCGATCTGACCGAGGCGCAGAAGGAATATGCCGCATCCGACGTGCTGTATCTGCACAAGCTGAAATCGGCGCTGGAGGAACGGTTGCTGCGCGAAGGGCGGATGGATCTGGCACAACGCTGCTTTGATTTCCTGCCCACACGGGCCGAGCTGGACCTGCTGGGCTGGGAGGAACCCAATGACCTCTTCCACCACTGATTTTCTGGCCATCGGGCGGCGGGTGATCCGGCGCGAAGCCGAAGCGCTGGACCTGTTGGCCGAACATCTGGGCGACAGTTTCAACGCAGCCGTAACCGCCATTCTGGGGGCCCAGGGGCGCGTGATTGTCTGTGGCATGGGCAAATCGGGCCATATCGCCCGCAAGATTGCGGCCACCTTCGCCTCGACCGGGACGCCCGCACAATATGTGCATCCGGGCGAAGCCAGCCATGGCGATCTGGGCATGGTGACGGCCGCCGATGTGGCGCTGGTGCTGTCCAATTCCGGCGAGACCCCGGAACTGGCCGATATCATCGCCCATACCCGGCGCTTTGCGATTCCGCTGATCGGGGTGGCCGGGCGGGCCGGATCGACCCTGCTGCGGCAATCGGATGTGGCAATCCTTCTGCCGCCCGCACCCGAAGCCTGCGAAACCGGCATCGTGCCCACCAGCTCCACCACCATGACACTGGCACTGGGCGACGCGCTGGCCATCGCACTGATGGAGCACCGGCAATTCACGCCCGAACATTTCCGGGTGTTTCATCCGGGCGGCAAGCTGGGCGCACGGCTGGCGACCGTGCGGCAATTGATGCATACCGACCTGCCGCTGGTACCCGATACAACCCCGATGACCGAAACCTTGCTGTCGATGACGCAAAAGGGCTTTGGCGTGGTCGGCGTGACGCAGGCGGGCGGCGGGCTGGCCGGGATCATCACCGACGGCGACTTGCGCCGCCACATGCAGGGCCTGCTGTCGCTGACGGCGGCACAAGTGATGACGCGCAATCCCCGCACCATCAGCCCCGATGCGCTGGCGGAAAAAGCGGTGGCAGTCATGCAGGAGCGTAAGATCACCTCGCTTTTCGTGGTGGACCCGCAGGGTTCGGATCATGCGGTGGGGCTGATCCATATTCACGACTGCCTGCGCGCCGGTGTGGTCTGACACATGGCGGGCGATGGGCATACGCGGCTGGTTGGCTGGCTGAAGGTGGCGTTGCCGCTCTTGGCGCTTGCGCTGTTGTCCACGCTGTTTCTGGTCGCGCGCACCATCGATCCCGGTCAGGCCATTCCCTATACCGAGGCAGAACTGGCAGATCGGTTGCGCGAGCCGCGCATGACCGCACCCGCCTATGCCGGTGTAACCGCCGACGGGGCAAAGATCACCTTCACCGCCGATGAAGCGCGCCCTGCTGGGCCGACCGGGGCCTCGGCGCTGAAGGCGCAGGCGACCTTGGCCACGCCGGATGGGGCCCGCACCACGGTAACGGCAGGTGCCGCCCGCATGCTGGGCGATACCGGGCATCTGGTGCTGGAGAGCGGCGTTCTGCTGGCCACATCGGCAGGCTACGAGATGCGGACCGACGCCATCTCGCTGGCGCTGGACCGGACCGGAGCCGAAAGCACAGGCCCGGTGGATGGATTCGGCCCGCCCGGACGGATCAGCGCAGGCCGGATGGTGCTGAGCGAAAATCTTGATGCGCCGGGAGAGTATCTTCTGGTTTTCAACGAACGGGTTCGCCTGATATACGAACCCGGCAAGCCCTGACCGAGGCCTTTTTCATGTTCCGTTTTACCCCCGCCCTGATCCTGTTGCTGGCCCTTGTCCCGGGGGTGGTGGCGGCGCAGCAGGCCAAGATCGCCTTTGGCGGGCTGAAACAGGACACATCGCTGCCAGTCGAGGTGGAGGCAGACAGTCTTGCCGTCAATCAGGCCGATGGCACGGCCACGTTCAGCGGCAATGTGCTGGTGGGTCAGGGCGAATTGCGCCTGTCCGCGGGCACGGTGCGGGTTGAATATGCTACGGATGGCAAGCGCATCGCGCGGCTGCATGCCAGTGGCGGGGTAACGCTGGCCAACGCAGGCAATGCCGCCGAAGCGCGCGAGGCGGTCTATACCATTGACAGCGGCAATGTGGTGATGACCGGAAACGTCCTGCTGACCCAGGGCAGCAGCGCCATTTCCGGGCAAAAGCTGATCATTGACCTGAAGGCCGGAACCGGCGTGATGGAAGGCCGCGTTTCCACCGTCTTCGTGCCGGGGGGCAATTGATGCCCGATCTGTCGGTCACCGAAGGATCGGCCGGGCTGAGCGTCCGCGGTCTGCGCAAAAGCTACAAGAAACGCCCGGTCATCCGCGATGTGACCATGAACCTGCAGCGGGGCGAAGTGGTTGCGCTGCTGGGGCCGAACGGATCGGGCAAGACCACCTGTTTCTATGCCATCGCCGGGCTTGTGACGCCCGAAGGCGGGCAAGTCCTGCTGGATGGCAAGGATGTGACCGCCCTGCCGATGTATCGCCGGGCTCGGCTGGGGGTGGGCTATTTGCCGCAGGAAGCGTCAATCTTCCGGGGGCTTTCGGTCGAGGACAATATCCTTGCCGTGCTGGAAATCACTGTATCCGACAGCCACAAGCGCCGCGAACGGCTGGAAGAGTTGCTGACAGATTTCTCCATCACCCATCTGCGCCGTGCACCGGCGCTGGCGCTGTCGGGCGGCGAAAGGCGGCGGGTGGAGATTGCGCGCTGTCTGGCTGCCGATCCGAAATATCTGCTGCTGGATGAACCCTTTGCCGGGGTGGACCCGATCGCCGTCGGCGAAATCCGTCATCTGGTGCAGGATCTGAAGGGCCGTGGTCTGGGTGTTCTGATCACCGACCACAATGTCCGCGAAACGCTGGAAATCGTGGATCGCGCCTATATCCTGCATGACGGCCATGTGCTGATGAGCGGAACCACCGAAGAAATCGTCCGCGACGAAACCGTGCGCCGGGTTTATCTGGGCCAGAATTTCCGCATGAGCTGATCGCCTTGGCGGCAGGATGCCCGCCATCGGGCGGCTGACCGGCAGGGATTCGCCCCTGGCATGCGGCTTGTCATCCGAACGTCACGAAGCTGTTGACAAGCCCCCCCGACCTGCCGCCAAATACCTGTGATGCGTGCGATAACCGCCCCAGTTTTTCGGCCCCGCGCGGCAGGTTTCTGCCCCGTCAGGTCTGGTGCCGAACCTGTGGTGGCCCCATGTAAAATTCATCAGCGGGTAATCCTGCATGATGCAGGATGTGCCTTGCTGTTTTCGCGAAGGAGGAGCCATGCGTTATCAGATCAGCGGGAAACAACTCGACATCGGTGAGGCGCTTCAGACCCATGTGAAGGCCGAACTGGGCGAAGTGATCGAAAAATACGCTCAACGCCCCACCGATGCCGTGATCGTCTTCTCGAAGGCCGCGCATGAGTATCATTGTGAATCGACCGTTCACCTGTCCACCGGCCTGACGGCAACCGCCAAGGGCCATGCCTCTGAAATCTATGCCGCTTTTGAAGCCTGTCGCGAAAGGCTGGACAAGCAGATGCGCCGTCACAAGCGCCGCCTGCGCGACCATCACAATCGGCGTTCAGGGCCTGTTGAATTCGACGGCGGTTCCTCCTATATCCTCGCCCCGACCGAAGAGGCGGATGACGGGGAAACCGGTGAACTGCTGCCTGTCGTGATCGCCGAGATGGAGACGAAGATCCCTTCGATCACCGTCGGCGAAGCGGTGATGCAGCTGGAACTGGGCGGGCAGAAAATGCTTGTCTTCCGAAATGAGGGACATGGGGGCGTGAACGTCGTATATCGCCGGGATGACGGCAATATCGGCTGGATCGACCCGCGCAACAGCAAGTGACGCGCCTGCGGGCGCGGATAGGACGACGACCCTGATGGAACTGACCAAAATCCTGAACCCGCAGGCCGTCCGGGTCGTCAGCCAATTGACCAGCAAGAAGCGCCTGTTTCAGGAATTGGGCGAAATGGCGGGGCAGGCCTACAAGCTGAACTCGGCCATCGCCATTGACGGGTTGCAGGAACGCGAAAGCCTTGGCCCCACCGGTGTGGGCCATGGCATCGCCCTGCCGCACGCCCGGCTGGAGGAATTGAAAGGCATAGTCGGTGTCTTTCTGCGCCTGGAAAAGCCGCTGGATTATGACAGCGTGGATCGCCAGCCGGTCGATTTGGTGTTTGGTCTGTTCGCGCCCAAGGATTCGGGCGTCGAACATCTGAAGGCGCTAGCGCTGGTCAGCCGCACCATGCGCGATGCCGGGGTCTGCGCCAAGCTGCGGGCGAATGTCGATCCGGCCAAGCTTTATGCCATTCTGACCGAGGCGCGCAGCTCGCAGGCGGCGTGATCTAGCTGGCCTCTCGCCAGCGTCCGAAGCCGTAGCCGATGTAATCCCGCTGATAGGCGTCGCGGGCCGCGTCTTCCAGTTCGGTATCCCAGATGGCCGCCAATGCGGAAAAATCGGCACGCGCTGGTGCCAGGGCAGACAGCCCGAGTTCCGCCGCCGCAAATGCCAGACCTTCGGCCAGCCGCTCTTCCCGAACCACAATATCCGGGCCCTGAAACTGCGCAAACCCCTGCAGCACTGCCGTCTGAGTCGCAAAATGCGGATCGACCTTCTGCCCGGTCTACCCCGACAGATAGAGCTTCAGCCAGCGCAGCACTTCCAGAAACGGCTCTCGATGATCGGTGTCCGCTGCATCCGGTGCGGGAAGATCAATGCGATAGGTCTTTTGCAGCAGTTTGCGCAGATCGGCATCGGCCAGCAGCACCTGACGATAGGCGGCATAGGCGCGGGGCAACGGATGGCGCAGCACGGTGAAACTGCGATGCAGCCCTTGCTTGCGCCGCCATTGCCGCAGGGTCTTTTGCACGAAATCGGTGATCAGACCGCCCCGACCCAATGCCCCCAGCCAGGCCCGCACCTCGGCCTCTGGCCCGGCTTTCACCGGCATATACAAAAGCCCCGCATCCGCCGCTGCCACAAAGGACGGGATTGCAGGTGCCCGCCGCGGTTCGAAATTCGGGGTCCGCGACATGTTGAACCGATCAAGCCGCGCCAATGATGCTTCCATCTCGGCCGGGTTCAGCACCTTTTCGGCCGTTTCTTACGGGTTTTGCTTTTTCAGCTTGGGATCAGTCGCCGTCAGGCGGGACTCGACCCCCAGAAAGGCGGCCAGACCGTTGAGCACATCAAGATCGTTCAGGTCGTCGTAATCGATGTAAAAACCCGTCTGGCCGCTAACCTGCAGCCCATGCAGCAGGGCGATCTGCCAGGCCTGCAATTCGGCCAGATGGGTTTCGAATTCGGCGGCATGAAACGGCACCCGCGCGGTTTTCAGCTTGGCCGCGTTCTGCAATTTCCACTGGCCGGTTTCCTGCGCAATCTTCAGGCTGACATAGCTGTCCAGCGGATTGCGGGTCAGGATGATCTTGGCACAGGTGGGATCGGCCAGAACATGATCGATGACCCGGGAATCATGGTCCTGAAACAACCGGAAACCGACCAGTCCGTCTTCAGCCCGCATCCGCGCCAGCACAGCCAGAGGATTGGCGTCGCGTTCGGCCAGGTCGATGCCGAACATTTCGGTCTGGTCCTTCTTGCCCATGAAATGCGGGTTGAACACCTCGCCATGGCAAGTGACACCGTTCAGCGCGTTCAGGTTGGCCTCAAGAAAGTTGGAACCGGTCCGCATGGCGGCAAACATCACGAAAGACGTGAACTTCTGCATCAGGTCATTTCACCAGATAGGGGCGGCCGCGCCGCGTGCTGCTGGGGCGGGGATCATCGCCGGCGGGGAAATCACCCATCAGGATCGGCTGCATGCCCTGATTGCGCAGGTTCTGCAGGAATTGGCCAAACCCGGTCAGATCGCGCATGCGCGGGGCTTCGGTCAGCCGGCGCAACGACCGTGGGCTGATTTCGTCGATGATGGTCTGCAAGGGCTCCATCGGATTTTCAATGAACTCGGCCAAGGTCCATACCCGGATGCGCGCCTTGGCCGTGACGGCCCGCAGCACGGCAAGATGTGCCATTTCGATCTTCTGCAGGCGTGCGGCTTCCTTGCGGATATCGCTGAAATTCTGGTTGGCATGGAACAACGGCACCGCCCATGCGCCCGAGATCACCGAAATCTGCGCGTTGGGATCGCGGGCGAGGAAGGGGGCGATCTTCTGCACATCGCCGGGGCCGAACTGGAAGCACTGGCGTTCACCCCGGGTGTTCCAGATCAGATTGCACAGAAAATTCTGCGGGTTGTAATCGCGCAGCGCCGCACTGTCGCTGATGCCGCCATTGTAGATCCTTTCGCCTCCGGCGAATTCCACCCGTTCGGGCGAAAAGATATGACCATGCACCCGGGTGCCCGCCGATTTGCCCAACCAGGTTTCGAAATTCTCGAACAGGTCGGCAAAGCCTTCAAACACGGAATAGGGAGCTGCAGTCACCCCGTTTTCCCAATTCTGATTGGGATAGCGGCTTTGCATGTAAAGCCCGGCACGCCCTTTGGTACGCCGTTCCACCGCCTTGGCAAACAGCCGGTCGATCTTGCCCGGATTGGGTTCTGCCGGGGCCTGACCGATGCGGTCGTCATTCAGGAAGGTGCGATAAAGCTTGCCCGCCTGCGGCCAGATCTTGCGCGCAACAAAACAGTCCGACTTGCGCAACAGCTGCAGATGGTCGTCATAGAAGATATGCGGCTTCCCCTGAAAATCGAACTTGGAAAGCGTCAGCGACCGGCTTTCGACATTGCTGGAAACCTGCCGGACAAGGGTCTGGAAATAGCTTTCGTCCGGGATCCAGACCCGCCGGAAATAGCGATCATGTTCAGCCCGGTCCGGGCTTTCGAGGATCGCGCTCAGCGTCTGGCGGGTCAGGCACCACCATTGGCTGCCCAGATGCGGCACGAGACCGGCCGGAATGCGGCGGCGGATACCCAGACGGCGCTGGATACGGACATAGGCATCGAACAGGCGGCGATGCTTGCGCCAGGAAAACGGGAAGCGCAGGGTGAAGCGTTCGATATTCAACCCGCCGATCGTCCAGCCCACATCTTCGGTGGTGACGCTTTCGATGAAATCGGTGCGCGGGCGTTCATCGAGATAGGCCACGAGTTCTTCGACCGGCCGCAATGGCATGCAGGAGCCGGAAGCAAGAAAGACATGCCGCACCCCCGGAAATTCGCGCAGCATCAGGCTGGAGGCCGCCTGCGTGGCCGCAACCAACCCCCAGGTGCCCCATTCGCAGGCGAAGCGTTCGCTATAGCGGATGTCGGCCACACCTTCGAGATCGCGGCGCAGCCGGCTCATCGCCCCCTTCCGGACGCGTTTGTCTACATGAATGACCACCGGGCAGCCACGCTCGGCCCAGTGCCGCGCCACCTGGGCCGCGCGGTCCAGCGCGGTATGGCAGAGCATGACAAAGCCGACGGTCACCCTGCCCTCCTCATGCCCAGTTGCCCTTGGACATCAGCCCGAGAATCTCAAGCTGGCGCCAGTTGATGTATTTCTCGCTCCATTTGCACCACATGTCAGGGCTGTCAGCCAGACCTTCACGATAGGCGCGATATTCGTGGCTGTTGGCATAGTGCTGATTGCGGGCCATTTCCTCTTCGGCCTTTTGCGTCAGCGTATCCAGGAATTTGGCATGCAGCAGCACGCCCGACGCCTTTTCGCCCCCCCATTCGTCATAGACCAGATTAAGCCCGCGTGGCAGCAGCATATGGGTGGAACTGACATAGGCATAATCGCGGTGCCAGCGCACAAGCGGCACCTTGTTCAGAGCAGGCGCACGTTCAGGATTGGTGCCAAAGAACATCCGGGCGCGGGGGCCACCCTGAATCCACAGATTGCCGTACAACTTGTTCTTGGCCATCGTGTAATTGCCACTGTCGAACCAGCTGGCGATTTCGAACGGGTCTTGCCCTTCGCGATAAGGGGTCTGATAGATCGGCCCCTTGGGATACATGTCGAGCAACATGGCCGAGAAGGATCGGATCGAGCTGGCCTCCAGCCAATCGGTCAAGGCGCGCAGAGGTCGGGTATCACAGAAGGGAAAGACAAAGAATTCATCGGCATCGACCACCATGGTCCAATGGCCATGGCCGTAGCGCATCAAGAGCCAATTGATCCAGTCAATGCCAAAGCGCGAGCGCTTGTAGCTGGCATTCGTGATCCACAGCGACACATCGCCCTGTTGCGCCAGATATTCGCGCGATCCGTCATCCGAGCCATTGTCCACAAAAAAGAAATGGTTGATGCCAAGATCACGGTAGTAGCGCAGAAAATACGGCAGTCTCGTACGTTCATTTCTGAGCGTACAGAACAACAGAAGATCATGCTTGCGGATATCGGCCACCCGGCTGACAACAGGCTTCAATTCGCGCCGTTTGCGAAACGCGCGAAACCGCCACCGCTTGCGCGCCAGACGCAGCCGATATGTTGACAGGATCCCCAATTACTCCACCCGTTTTGGCCGGACGTTCCCGTCCAGACCTATCAGACCGCCTTTAAGACAGTGTTGAAGTGACTGTCCCATGTTGGCGGCACCCAAGGCCGGCGCCCCCCGCGCACAGCGAAACACTGCCTGTCTGTGGGTCGTCCCGCCGTGACCGCCCGTTCAATTGTTTCCATCCAAGAATAACTGTCCGTATTGTCAAGGTAAACCGGATAGTCACCCAGAACCTCACGCACCGCAGCCAGGGGTGACGCGAATACAGGCACGCCCAGTGCAGCGGCTTCCGCCGGGGGCAGGCCATAGCCTTCGGCAAAGCTGGGAAACAACAACCCCTGCGACCCGGCCTGCAGACCAGACAGCGCAGAATCGCCCAGGCCAGGGGCTTCGATCACATGGGGGGGCCGGGTATCGAGCCGGGCAAAGACCGCCGCGTTCGACCAGCCGCGGCTCCCCGCGATCACCAATTGCGGCATGGCATCAGCGGGCAGGCGGGCCGCCAGCCCCTGCCAGACATCCAGCAAGAGCGCATGGTTCTTGCGCGGCTCGATCGTTCCGATCGTCACAAACCACGGCCGCGATGGATCAAGCCCAGGAAGATGAAACGCACCAGGCGCGGCAACAACCACCCCCAATGGCGCAACGATCCCCGGTGGCACCCGTCCGGCCTGCATCAGGTGGCGCTCCGACGCAGCCCGGGCTGCAGCGGTGCTGTGGATCACCAGATCTGCCCCGGCAGAGATGGCCGCCAGTTTGCGGGCAAAGACCGCCGGAATATCGGGGCGCGTGAATTCCGGGAAATCAATCGGGATCGTATCATGCAGCAGCACAAGGCGCGGCCCGCGCTGCGCGGCAAAAACGCGCGGCGCAAGATTGGCATGGCCCATGTTGAAATAGGCTGTCCCAGGCGGCAGATACCGCGCCAGCATGGACGCCAGCCCGAAAGGCAGGCAGCGCGCGATGGCATGCCCACGCAGCAGCGTTTCCGCCCGCGCGCGTGCGGGATCGTCCCGCCGCATCAGGCGGGCCAACAGATCGGCTTCGGGCAAGGCGGACCGCCCCTGTGCTTGCGCAACGATGGCCGCAACGCCGCCCGATCCAAGCAAGGCAAATCCCGCGCGCAACCGCACCAAAGCAAACAGGGGAATGCCCATGGCATCCCCCTGCAGCAAATGCTCCGCCCAGGCGAGCTCAACCCGATCCACCCCGGTCAACGGCCCCTTGCCCAGACGCGACACAAGCCGCGTCAGATCAAGCAGCCGCGCGGGCTGTGGCATGGGTTACTGCGCCGCCTTCTGAAGCGCGACCGTATCATTGAGGTACGAGGCGAATTCATCACGCAGGTCGGGGCGCGACAGACCGAAGGCGACCGTCGCCTGCAGGAAGCCAGCTTTCGATCCGCAATCATAGCGCTGGCCGCGGAAGCGATAGCCATAGACCCCGCCACCGTCGCCACCGATTTCTTCGGCAATCGCGTCGGTCAGCTGGATTTCACCACCCGCGCCCTGCTTCATGCGGTTCAGGTTGGTCAGCACCTTGGGCGACAGGATGTAGCGACCGATCACGGCAAGGTTCGACGGGGCCTCTTCGGCCTTGGGCTTTTCAACCATGCCCTTGGCCTTGATGATGGAGCCCATATCCTCGGCAATGTCGAGCACGCCATAGCTGGAGGCCTTGGCGGGCGGAACCTCCATCGCGGCGACCATATTGCCGCCGGTCTGTTCGTAGGCTTCGACCATCTGCTGCAGGCAGGGCTTTTCAGCGGCAATCACGTCATCGGGCAGCAGCACCGCGAAGGGCTCGTTGCCGATCAGACGACGGGCACACCAGACGGCATGGCCCAACCCCATCGGACGGTTCTGCCGCACATAGGCGATGGCACCCGAATCCATGTTGGTATCCTTCAGGACTTCCAGCAGATCGGTTTTGCCCTTCTTGCGCAGTTCGCTTTCCAGTTCCGGCGCGTGATCGAAGTAATCTTCCAGCGCTGATTTACCGCGCGACGTCACGAAGATGAATTCCTTGATCCCGGCGGCGCGCGCCTCGTCGATCGCATACTGGATCAGCGGCCGGTCAACCAGGGTCATGATCTCTTTCGGGATCGACTTGGTCGCAGGCAGAAACCGTGTGCCCAATCCCGCAACAGGGAAAACTGCCTTGCTCACCTTCTTGGTCTTCATGATCTCGCTCGATTCTCTGTTCACTGGCGCCGAACACGGCTTAGGGTCGGTTCGCACGTCCCGGATTGCAGAAGTTTAGCCGGAAAAGGCACGGAAAAGTTCAAAAAACACGCCGCACCGTTCGATCTTTCGAAAGAATTGCACGGATGTCGCAGCCACATACTGTGACCGGTCGTGCGGCTCAAGGGTTTGGATCAGGGTCTTGCGGTTCGTCGGGGACCAATGGGCGCAGTTTTGCCCAATGTGCCGCCTCGCGGGCGACGCGCCTGGCAAAGCGCCAGAACCGGAAGGGGGGATCGCGCCGGTCCGACGCCCCGAACAAGCCGCCGCGCTGTTCCCACCATCCGCCCTCGGTGAATCCAGCGTGGTGGCGCAGGCTGGTCGGACTGAGACGAATCACCGTGGGCAGTTCCCCTTCCGCCAATGCGCGTCGCGCCTGCGCTGCCAGCTTGTGGCCTTGCCAAATGCGCCCGGAAATCAGCCGCGCCGGGCGCGGTCCTATGCCTGCAAGAGGCTGAAAGCGCAGAACTTCGGGTTGTAACGGGGTGATCCGGGGCAGATTGCGCTTGGTCGCTTCGGTGATTCCAGCCTCGAGCGAGGCAAGCAGGCGGGACACATCGCCGGGCAGAATACGCCCCGCCACCATATGCCGAAGCACCCTTTGCCGCTGCTCAGCCCTCAGCCGCGCCAGCGCGGTGGGCCATAAATCGGGCACAGCATGGCGGCGCAGAAAGACCATGGTCGAGGCACCGATGTCGGTCAGGTCCAGCGGCACGCGATCAGCACGGCGGCGGGTGCTGGCGGCAAAGCCATGCTGCACTTGCGCCAGGGGCACCACAGCCGTGGCCCCATATGCAGCCAAGCGCATACCGACATCAGCATCGTCGAGATAGAAGCGATAGGCAGGATCAAAGCCCCCCGCCTGCAGCAGCATAGCGCGGCGGAAGGCGCAATTTGTGCCCACAGGTTTGATGGCATACCCGGATCTGCCGTTCCAAATGCCACCCTGATCGGGCACCTCCAGCGGGTGGTCATGCCCTGTCGCATCGACGCCAGCCGCCCGCCATTGCAGCGATATCCCGTTGCGACCCCGGGTGAAGCCGGTCGCGGCCGCCACTGCGGGATCATGGAAGGCGGCCGCCAGACGTCTGGCCCAGGTCGGTTCTGCGGCGGCGTCATCATCAATGAACCCGACCACCTCCCCTGCGGCTTGCATCAGGCCCAGATTGCGTGCGACCGAGATATTGCCGCCCGGATTTGGGATCAACCGGGCTTGCCCGCCGGTGGCAGACAGGATCCGGCTTGCCAGATCAACACCGCTTGCGTCGGCCACGACGACAAGCTCCAGCGCCGGGTGATCCTGCTGCTGCAACGACATCAGGCAGCGGCGCAGATCGTCATGCCGCTGCCAACTGACCACGATCACGCTGATCGTGGGTAAATCGTTCACCGGGCGCCCATCTCAGCCATCATCGCCTCGATCCGGGGCACATCTTCGGGGTTATTCAGCTCCCAGAACTGGCGGCCCTTGGCATCCACTTCCACACAAAGCACATTGCGCCCCTGTTCGAGAAAGCGCAGTTGCTCCAGCCCCTCCAACACCTCCAGCGGACCGATCGGCCAGCTGGGATAGGCGCGCAGCGCGCGGGGGCGATAGGCATAGACGCCGACATGATGGAAGACCGGGGTCGGGTCATCATCGGCATAGGTCTTCCCGGTATAGGGGATGACCTCTTTTGAGAAATAGAGCGCCCGCCCGCCCGCACCGAACACCGCCGTGGTGCCACCCACGCGGCCGGCGCGGCGGTCGGCCAGAAAGCCGCTGACCGCGCGGCCATCACAGCGCAGCACGGGCGTGGCAATATCGGCCTGGCTGTCAGCGCGCAGCCCGGCGATCAGGTCTTCGACGAACCACGCGGGCGTCAACGGCGCATCGCCCTGCAGGTTCACCACCATTTCAAAGCCGGGCAGCTTACCCGCCACTTCGGCGCAGCGTTCGGTGCCGTTCTGACAGCTCGGCGAGGTCATCACCACCTCGGCGCCAAAGCCTTCGGCATGGGTCTTGATCCGGTCATCATCGGTGGCCACCACCACGCGATCCACGCCTTTGACAGCGCGCGCCGCTTCCCAGCTGCGCTGGATCAGAGTCTTTGCCCCATCTGGCCCGTTCAGCGTGACAAGCGGCTTGCCCGGATAGCGGGTGGAGGCATAGCGGGCGGGAATGGCGATCAGCACGCTCATTTTTTCAGGTCCACGCCGGTTTTCAGGTCCACGCCGGGAGCATAGGCGATGAAGAACGGGTTGTCCCAGCCCTGTTTGCCATAGGCCAGCGGTGTGTGATCGTCAAAGCGCACCACATGGCCGCCCGCGCCGCGCAGCACCGCATCGCCCGCCGCCGTGTCCCATTCCATGGTGCGGCCAAGGCGCGGGTAAAGGTCGGCCTCACCCGTCGCCACAAGGCAGAACTTCAGCGAAGACCCGGCGGATCGCATGTCCTTCACATTGTATTTGTTGATATAGTCATCCGTTGCCGCATCGCGGTGCGATTTCGAGGCCACCACCATCAGCGCGGCATTATCGGGGCTGGAAACCCCGATCCGGCGCAGCTCTCCGGGGTGATCCTTGTGGAGCGCACCGGTTTCCTCCACCGCACCGCCCTCGGGCAGAGTATAGAACAGCCGCCCCTGCGCCGGGGCATAAACCACCCCATGCACCGGCACGCCATTTTCAACATAGGCGATGTTCACGGTGAAATCGCCACGCCGCTGGATGAATTCCTTGGTGCCATCCAGCGGATCGACAATCAGGAAGGTCTGCGCAGTCAGCGCATGGCTGGCCGCCTGTTCTTCGGTGATCAGTGTGACATCGGGAAATTCGGCCCGCAGACCGGCCGAAATCAGCGCGTCGGCAGCTTCGTCCGCCTCGGTCACCGGGCTTGCATCCCCCTTGGATTTCACCTCGAAATCGGGGCTGTTGTAGACCTCCATGATCCGGTCGCCTGCCTCGAGCGCGAGGCGGCGGATGACGGGGACAAGGCGGGTGAAATCCATGAAACGGCTCCGGGTCCGGCGACCCTTGGCCGCACAGTTGCTTGCAAATCGTTTTCTCCTTATCATCGCTCGCTAAGGGAACGGCAAGATTTCCCGCGCAATATGGCAATGCCGCCAGATAACGAGGTTCGGCAGGATGTTTCAGCCCGCGAGACCAACGACGGCCGCCGGCTCCGCACTGAATATGCTGGAGCTGATTTTTCATGCCGCCGTGCGCAATGTGCGCAAGCGGCATGGCAATGCCGTGATGGGGCTGCTGCTGAATATCGTGCAGACCGTTCTGCTGATCGTGGTGTTCTACACCATGATGACGATCATGGGCGGCGCACGGTCGGCAATCCGGGGCGATTTCGTGCTGTATGTCATGTCCGGCGTGTTCATGTTCATGACCCATACCAAGACGGTCGGCGCCGTGTCCGGGGCCGAAGGCCCGACTTCGGCCATGATGAAACATGCCCCGATGAACACCATCGTCGCCATCGCCTCGGCAGCGCTCAGCGCGCTTTACCTGCAGATGCTGTCTTTGTCGGTGGTCCTGTATGTGTACCACGTCGCCTTTACCCCGATCACCATCCATGAACCGATCGGGGCCTTGGGTATTGTCATCCTGTCCTGGGCCTCCGGGGTGGGCATCGGCATGCTCATCATGGCGGTGAAGCCCTGGGCCCCGGATTTCTTCGGTCTGGTGGTGCAGATCTACATGCGCGCGAACATGATCGCCTCGGGCAAGATGTTCGTGGCCAACATGATGCCGGGGCATATTCTGGCCTGGTTCTTCTGGAACCCGTTGTTCCACATCATCGATCAGGGCCGTGGCTACATCTTTCTGAACTACCACCCGCATTACACCAACCTGACCTATCCGATTGTCATTACCGGGGCCTTCATCGTGCTGGGCCTGATGGGCGAACATTTCACCCGCAAACATATTTCGGCCAGTTGGACCGCAAAGCAATGATCCGGTCCGCTCTGTTTGCCCTGCTGGGACTGGCAGGCTCTGCTGCTGCCGAAACCTTGCCGGGGTCGTATGATGTGAATGGCGTCGCTGCAAACGATGTGCTGAACATCCGGGCTGAACCCAATGCGCGGGCGCCGATTGTCGGCACCCTGCCCGCAAATGCCCATATGGTCGAGGTTGTGGGGCGGCAGGGCAATTGGGGTTTGGTCAACACCGGCGAAGGCGCGGGCTGGGCCTATCTGAAGTATCTGACCCGCCGCCCGGGGGATGACTGGTTCCGCCTGACCGGCACGCTGCGCTGCTTTGGCACCGAACCCTTCTGGTCGCTCACACTGATGCCCGCGCAAGACACCCTGCGCCGTGAAGAACCCGGCCTGCCCGAGCATCGGCTGCCTTTGGGTACACGGCAGGGAGAGGCGGGCCGCGCGACCGTCAGCTTTGGCGATGCGGTCGCCGGGGGCGATCTGATGATGGAAGCCCGCGCCTGCAGCGACGGGATGAGCGACCGCCGCTTTGGCATTGCCGTGACCGGGCGGCTGCGCCCCGGCCTTGCGGGCAACAGCGCGGAATCTGCGCTGACCGGCTGCTGTTCATTACAGCCCTGAACGCAATTTTCACCACTTCCCGGCAGGTTTCACGAACCCGTCATGCTTGCAGGGCCTGCGGGGCCTGCCTATATACGCCGGGAAGCGGAAAGGTGCGGGCCGCACCGACCGTTCACTGGGATCGGGGACAGAGGCCGCAATGGCTCTGCCCCCACAACATCGCCGAAGGAAGAGGTAACTTATCATGGCCAAAGTCATCGGGATTGACCTCGGGACCACCAACTCCTGCGTTGCCATCATGGATGGATCGCAGCCCCGCGTCATCGAAAATTCGGAAGGCGCGCGCACCACGCCGTCGATCGTCGGTTTCACCGAAACCGAACGCCTTGTCGGTCAGGCCGCCAAGCGTCAGGCTGTCACCAACCCCGCCAATACCATTTTCGCGGTCAAGCGCCTGATCGGGCGCCGGGCAGATGATGCCCATATCGCGAAGGACAAGAAGAATCTGCCTTACGCCGTGGTGAATGGCGGCAATGGCGATGCCTGGGTGGAAGTGCGTGGCGAGAAATATTCGCCAAGCCAGGTTTCGGCCATGATCCTGCAGAAGATGAAGGAAACCGCCGAGGCCTATCTGGGCGAGACCGTCACCCAGGCCGTGATCACCGTGCCTGCCTATTTCAACGACGCGCAGCGTCAGGCAACCAAGGACGCGGGCAAGATCGCCGGGCTTGAGGTGCTGCGCATCATCAACGAACCGACCGCTGCCGCGCTGGCCTACGGGCTTGACAAGAAAGACACCAAGACCATCGCCGTCTATGACCTTGGCGGCGGCACCTTCGACATCACCATCCTGGAAATCGACGATGGTCTGTTCGAAGTGAAATCGACCAACGGCGACACTTTCCTCGGTGGCGAAGATTTCGACATGCGCATCGTGAATTACCTCGCCGAGGAGTTCAAGAAAGAGCATGGCGTTGACCTGACGCAGGACAAGATGGCCCTGCAGCGCCTGAAGGAAGCCGCCGAAAAGGCCAAGATCGAACTGTCCTCCAGCCAGCAGACCGAGATCAACCAGCCGTTCATCAGCATGGACCGCAACTCGGGCACGCCTTTGCACATGGTCATGAAGCTTACCCGCGCCAAGCTGGAAAGCCTGGTGGATGACCTGATCAAGCGGTCCATGAAGCCCTGCCAGGCCGCGCTGAAGGATGCCGGTCTGTCCATCGGTGACATTGACGAGGTCGTTCTGGTCGGCGGTATGACCCGTATGCCCCGCGTGATCGAGGAAGTGACCAAGTTCTTCGGCAAGGAACCCCACAAGGGCGTGAACCCTGATGAAGTTGTGGCGCTTGGTGCAGCCATTCAGGCGGGCGTGTTGCAGGGCGACGTGAAGGACGTGGTTCTGCTCGACGTGACCCCGCTTTCGCTGGGGATTGAAACGCTGGGCGGCGTGTTCACCCGTCTGATCGACCGGAACACCACCATCCCGACCAAGAAATCGCAGGTCTTCTCCACCGCCGAGGACAACCAGAACGCCGTGACGATCCGCGTGTTCCAAGGCGAGCGCGAAATGGCCGCCGACAACAAGATGCTGGGCCAGTTCAATCTGGAAGACATTCCGCCCGCTCCGCGCGGCATGCCCCAGATCGAGGTGACCTTCGACATCGACGCCAACGGCATCGTGTCGGTTTCGGCCAAGGACAAGGGCACCGGTCGGTCGCAGAACATCACGATCCAGGCTTCGGGCGGTCTGTCCGATGACGAGATCGAAAAGATGGTACGCGACGCTGAGGCCAATGCCGAGGCCGACAAGAAGCGCAAGGAACTGGTCGAGGCCCGCAATCAGGGCGAAAGCCTGCTGCATTCGACCAAGAAGTCGCTGGCCGAACATTCCGACAAGGTGGACCCGTCCACCGTCGAGGTGATCGAACTGGCGATGGGCGCGCTGGAAGAAACGCTCAAGTCCGAAGATGCCGGCAAGATCAAGGGTGGCATCCAGAACCTGACCGAAGCGGCGATGAAGCTGGGCGAGGCGATCTACAAGGCGCAGGCAGCCGATGCCGATGGCGCCGAGGATGATGGCCCCCGCGCGGCAGATGACAACATCGTCGATGCCGATTTCGAAGATCTCGGCGAAGGCAAGCGGAAGTAAGACCGCTGGAAACGGCAAGAGGGCGGTCCGGCAACGGGCCGCCCTTCCCGGTTCCATGAAAGGGTTGGGCCATGGCAAAACGCGACTATTACGAGGTGCTCGGCGCATCTCGCGGGGCTTCCGCCGAGGAGCTGAAGAAAGCCTATCGCCAGAAGGCGAAAGAGCTGCACCCCGACCGCAACGCCGACAATCCGCAGGCCGAGGCGCAGTTCAAGGAAGTGAACGAAGCCTATGATGTGCTGAAGGATCCCGAAAAGAAGGCGGCTTATGACCGCTATGGCCATGCGGCCTTTGAAGGTGGCATGGGCGGCGGTGGCGGCCAGCGCGGCGGCTTCAGCGGCAATGGCGATTTCGCATCCGCCTTTTCGGACGTGTTCGAGGATCTGTTCGGCGATTTCATGGGGGGCGGGCGCGGGGCGGGCGCACGGTCCCGGGCGCAGCGCGGGTCGGACCTGCGCTACAATCTGCGTGTGACACTGGAAGAGGCGTTCAAGGGCGTCCAGAAAACCATCAACGTGCCCGCATCGGTTGCCTGCGACGGCTGTCACGGCACCGGGGCCGAGGGCGGCGCGGAACCTGTCACCTGCCCCACCTGTTCGGGCATGGGCAAGGTGCGCGCGCAGCAAGGTTTCTTCACCGTCGAACGCACCTGCCCCACCTGCAACGGCACCGGGCAGATGGTGAAGAACCCCTGCAAGATCTGCGGCGGTGCAGGCCGGGTGGAAAAGGACCGTGCGCTGTCGGTCAATATCCCGGCAGGCGTGGAAACCGGAACCCGCATCCGGCTGGCCGGTGAGGGCGAGGCGGGCCTGCGCGGAGGGCCGACCGGCGATCTCTATATCTTCATCGAAGTGCGCGACCACCCGATCTTTCAGCGCGACGGGCTGCATCTGTTCTTCCGGGTGCCCGTACCCATGACCACTGCAGCCATGGGCGGCGAGGTCGAGGTGCCAACCATTGACGGCGGTCGGTCGCGGGTGAAGGTGCCACCGGGCAGCCAGACCGGCAAGCAGATGCGTCTGCGTGGCAAAGGCATGCCTGCCTTGCGTGGGGGCGGCGTGGGCGACCTGCTGATCGAACTGGTCGTGGAAACCCCGGTCAATCTGACCGCACGTCAGAAAGAACTGCTGCGTGAGTTCGAAAAGCTGAGCGAAGAGAACAACCCCGAGGCCAATTCCTTCTTTTCCAAGGTAAAAAGCTTCTGGGATGGCATGAAGAACTGAACAGGGCGCCTGCGGGCGCCCTTTTTGCTGCACCGGTGCGAAGTGCCGTCCGCGTCCGAAACAAAAAACGCCCGAAAAACCAAAAAACCCGGGCATTTAAGCCCGGGTCTTTGGAAGACAGTGGTGAGCCGGACAGGATTCGAACCTGTGACCCACTGATTAAAAGTCAGTTGCTCTACCAACTGAGCTACCGGCCCGCCGTCTGTGAGCGGGTATCTACGGAAGCACCGCGGGGGGGTCAAGAGCGAAAAAACACAAATTCGCACCTCTCTGGCAGAATCTTCCCGCAGAGGGTAAAAGCCCGGCATGGATAGCCAATTCCCCACAGGCCTGCCGTTCATGAAGATGCACGGGGCAGGCAACGATTTTGTGATCATCGACTCGCGCGGGCGTGGGGCGGTGACAACCCCTGCGCTGGCGCGTGCGCTTGGCGACCGCAATCGCGGCGTGGGCTTTGATCAGCTGGCCGAGATTCGTGATAGCGAGACCGCTGATTTTGCACTGGATTTCTGGAACAGCGATGGCAGCCGGGCGGGAGCTTGCGGCAATGCCACGCGCTGCGTGTCGGATTACATGATGGGGCAGTTGGGCCGCGAGGCGGTGCATCTTGTCACGCCGCGCGGCGACTTGCGGGCAGTGCGGCTGGCCGATGGCCGGGTGAGCGTGAATATGGGCCAGCCGCAGCGCGACTGGACCGAACTGCCGCTCTCTCATGCCGTGGATACCGATCACCTGCCGCTGCCGGGCGATCCGGTGGCCGTGGGCATGGGCAATCCGCATTGCGTGTTCTTCGTCCCCGATGCCGAAGCGGTGGATGTGGCACAAGACGGCCGGCGGATCGAAACCGACCCGCTGTTCCCGCAGCGCACCAATGTGGAATTCGCGAGCCTGACCGGCCCGGACCGCCTGCGCATGCGGGTGTGGGAGCGCGGGGCGGGCATCACACTGGCCTGCGGCTCGGGTGCCTGTGCCACGGCGGTGGCGGCGCATCTGCGCGGGCTGACCGGGCGGCGCGTGACGCTCGACCTTGATGGTGGCGTGCTGGAAATCGACTGGCGCGAAGATGGCGTCTGGATGGCCGGGCCGGTGGCGCGGGTGTTTGATGGCATGCTCTCACCCGCCTTTCTGGATGGGCTGCTGTGAGCGCGCCGGTCTTCTCCACCCTCGGCTGTCGTCTGAACGCCTATGAAACCGAGGCGATGAAGGAATTGGCGGCGGCGGCAGGGGTTTCCAATGCCGTTGTGGTGAACACCTGCGCCGTGACGGCAGAGGCTGTGCGCAAGGCCAAGCAGGAGATTCGCCGTTTGGCGCGCGAAAACCCCGGCGCCCCGGTGATCGTGACCGGCTGCGCCGCGCAAACCGAACCCGAAACCTTTGCCGCCATGCCCGAAGTGACCAAGGTGGTCGGCAATACCGAAAAGATGCAGGCCGAAACCTGGGCCGGGCTGCGGGTGCCTGATCTGATCGGCACCACCGAAAAGGTGCAGGTCGATGACATCATGTCGGTCAAGGAAACGGCGGGCCATCTGATTGATGGCTTTGGCCGCCACCGCGCATATGTGCAGGTGCAAAATGGCTGCGACCATCGCTGCACCTTCTGCATCATCCCCTTTGGCCGGGGCAATTCGCGCTCGGTGCCCGCAGGTGTGGTGGTGGAGCAGATCAAGCGCCTGGTGGACAAGGGCTTCAACGAGGTGGTGCTGACCGGCGTTGATCTGACCTCCTGGGGCGCCGATCTGCCGGCCGAGCCGCGCCTGGGCGATCTGGTGATGCGCATCCTGAAGCTCGTGCCCGATCTGCCGCGCCTGCGCATCTCCAGCATCGACAGTATCGAGGCGGATGAGGCGCTGATGCAGGCCATCGCGACCGAGCCGCGCCTGATGCCGCATCTGCACCTGTCATTGCAGGCGGGTGATGACATGATCTTGAAACGGATGAAGCGCCGCCACCTGCGCGACGATGCGATTCGCTTTTGCGAGGATGCGCGCCGCTTGCGGCCTGAGATCGTCTTTGGCGCCGATATCATCGCCGGGTTCCCGACGGAAACCGAGGAGATGTTCGCCAATTCGGTGAAGCTGGTGGAAGATTGCGGCCTCACCTTCCTGCATGTCTTCCCCTTCAGCCCGCGCAAAGGCACGCCCGCCGCGCGGATGCCGCAGGTGAAAGGCCCGATCATCAAGGAACGCGCCGCCCGGCTGCGCGCCGTGGGGGATGCGGCCCTGGCCCAGCATCTGGGTGCACAGATCGGTGTCACCCACCAGATCCTGATGGAAGGACCGCGTTTGGGCCGCACGGAACAATTCACCGAAGTGGCCTTTGATCGGAATATGCCCGAGGGGCAGATTGTCACGGCACGGATCACGGGCTTTGCCGAAGGGCGACTGACCGCCTAAGCTTCTCGCGAAAGCGAGGCCCGCCATGGCACATGACCACAGCCAGCCCGAAGCGCATTTTGAAACGCTGTTGACCGGCTTCACCCTGGCCGGGATGGCGGCGGCGCTGCTGGATGCCTTTCTGATTCCCGGCCCCTGGGGGCCTGTCGGGCTGATAACAGTCTATCTCGCCGGAGGGCTGCCCACGCTGATCGGCGCGCTGCGCGAGCTTTGGCAGCATCACCGGCTGGATATCGACCTGCTGATGGCCCTCGCCGCGCTGGCGGCGGCGCTGGTGGGTTCAGCGCTGGAAGGGGCGGTGCTGCTGACGCTGTTCGCCCTGTCCGAGGCGCTGGAACATCGCGCCATGGGCCGCGCCCGCCGCGCTGTGGAGGCGCTGATGGCGCTGCGCCCCGATACGGCGCTGCTGAAAACCGCAGATGGCGTGACCGAGGTGCCCTCGGCCCAGCTGAGACCCGGCGATCTGGTGATCGTGCGGCCCGGCGGGCGAGTGCCAGTGGATGGGGTGATCGAGAGCGGCGAGGCCTCGATGGACCTGTCCACCCTCACCGGCGAATCAATGCCG
The DNA here is from genome assembly GCF_036964905.1 of Gemmobacter denitrificans. Taxonomy (NCBI): domain Bacteria; kingdom Pseudomonadati; phylum Pseudomonadota; class Alphaproteobacteria; order Rhodobacterales; family Paracoccaceae; genus Gemmobacter; species Gemmobacter denitrificans. The sequence continues at coordinate 40,568 of NZ_JBALHR010000017.1, read as the reverse complement.
GTGCATCGCGGCCCTGGCGAGCCGGTCTTTGAAGCTGTGGTGAACCTGAATGGCGTGCTGGAGGTGCGGGTGACGCGGAGCGCCTCTGAGAGCACCGTGGCGCGCATGGTGGCGTTGGTGACCGAGGCGCAGGCGGCCCGCGCGCCCTCGGAACGCTTTTCGGAATGGTTTGGCCAGCGCTACACCGTGCTGGTGCTGCTCGGGGCGGGCTTGGCCTATGCCGGATTCTGGCTGCTGGGTCATGCGCCGCAAGAGGCGCTTTACAAGGCGGCGACGGTGCTGGTGGCGGCAAGCCCTTGCGCTGTGGTGATCTCGGTTCCTGCGGCGATCCTTTCGGCGCTGTCGGCGGCAGCGCGCGGGGGTGTGCTGTTCAAGGGCGGCGCGGCGCTGGAAACGCTGGCCGAGGTGCGCGCCTTCGCCTTTGACAAGACCGGCACGCTGACCACCGGCAAGGCCGAGGTGACGGGGATTCATGCCGAGGATGAGGCGGCCTTCCTGCGCAAACTGGGCGGGCTGGAGGCGCAATCAGAACATCCCATTGCCGAGGCCATCCGCCGCGCGTTGTCCGAGCAGGGGTTGGCGGCCGAGTCGGTGACCGAGGTGCAGGCCCATCCGAGTGAGGGGATCACCGGGCGCGATAGCGTGGGCATGATCTGGGCGGGTAATCCGCGCATGGCGGCGCGGATGGGCGCCCCCCTGCCCCATCTGGCGGCGCAAGACGGAGCGGAGACGCTGATCTGGCTGGGGCGCGGCGCGCAGGTTCTGGGCGCCGTGACCGTGGCCGACCGTCCGCGCGAAAGCTCGCGCGCGGCGCTGGCGGCGCTGAAGGCGCGCGGCATGGCTTTGGCGCTGATGACCGGCGACCGCCGCCCGGTGGCCGAACGAATCGGCACCGAATTGGGGCTGAGCGGCCCCGAAATCCACGCCGACCTTTTGCCCGAAGATAAGGTGGCGCTGGTCGCCACGCTGGCAGGCAAGGCCAAGGTGGCCTTTGTGGGCGATGGCGTGAATGACGCCGCCGCGCTGGCGCGGGCCGATGTGGGTATTGCCATGGGGGTGGCCGGATCGGAGGTGGCCTTGCAGGCTGCCGATGTGGCGCTTTTGTCGAATGAGATGGGACAGTTGGCCAAGGCCCATGCGCTGGCACAGCGGACGGCACGGATCATCCGGCAGAACCTGATCTTTGCCATTGGCGCGATGGTGGTGCTGGTGATCGGCGGGCTGTTCTTTGATCTGCCGCTGCCTTTGGCCGTGCTGGGGCATGAGGGCGGCACGGTGCTGGTGGTGCTGAACGGGCTGCGGCTGCTGGCCGATCCGATCTGCCGCAGGGCTTAGGCCGTCTCGTCATCCACCGGGCCGGATTTCGGCAGATGGATCAGGAATTCGGTCCCTTCGGCATCGCTGCGCAACAATTCGATCCGGCCACCATGGCCGCGCACCAGTTCCGCCGCAATGGCAAGCCCAAGGCCCGAGCCGCCCTTGCGCGCGCCGCCCTGAAAGGCGGTGAACAGATGGTCGCGCGCCTTGGGCGGCAGACCGGGGCCCGTATCGCCCACCTTGATCCACCAATCCCGCTCGTCTTCGCCCGCCGCGAGTTCGATGGTGCCACCGGACTGGCCGGTTGCCTCGATCGCCTGGCGGGCATTGCGCACCAGATTGGCCAGCACCCGCTGCACCTGTTCGGCATCGGCACGGATCATCAGTCCCGGCGGCACGTCGATCAGGCAGGCCGGATCGCTGTCAGAAGACAGACCTTCGCCTTCGGCCACATCCTCGACCAGCGGACGCAGCGACAGCCGGGTCAACCGCGGCGGATGTTCCTCGGCCTTGCCAAAGGCAAGGGTCGATTCGCACAACGACACTGCCCGGCTGATCGAATTCACCAGCTTGGGCGCCGCACGCGCCACAACCGGATCGGCGCTTTGTTCGATCCGATCCGCAAAAAGCTGGGCCGAGGTCAGGATATTACGCAGGTCGTGGCTGATCTTGGCAACCGCTCCGCCCAGTTGGGCCAGCCGCGCCTTTTGCCGCAGCGCCCCGATCAGATCGGTCTGCATCTGCGCCAATGCGGATTCGGCATCGCGCAACTCCACCACCCGCGCCGTGGGGGTGATGACGAGCCGCGCATCTTCGGGGGCCATTGCGTAGGCCTGCATATGCCGCACCACCCGGCGGATCGGCAGCACCATCAGCCGCCGGACCGCCAGAAACAGCAGCGCCGCCGTGATGGCCGAAATCAATGCCGACAACAGCAGGATGCGCAGCCCGTAATCCAGCATCTCGCGCCGGAGCGGGCCTTGCAGCACGGTGATTTCGATCAGCAGCCCTGCCTGCTGCACCGGTTGGCCGATCACCCGCATCACCTGTTCGCGCGGATCGACAAGCACCGCCAGCGCATTGCGGATCAGATCGAAAGAGCTGGCCATGCGCAGATCATAGGTCGCTGCCACCGGCATCGGCAGTTCGGAGGACAGCACCAGCTGGCGCACCTCGTCGCGCCGCAACACCACGTTGAACACACCAGCATTGGCCAGCAATTCGCGCTCCAGCTCGGGGGTAACCATGCCCCCCGCCTCCAGCGCCAGCGACGCGATCTGCGCCTTTTCCAGCCGCATCTGCAGATAGTCATATCGGAAACGCGCGATGGAGGGCACGAAGATCAGCACTTCGGCCAGCATCACAAACGCCACGGTCAGCAGCAGGAAGCGCCCGGAAAGCGTGTTCAGGATGCGCTGCGCCAGCTTCTGCACGTCCGCCTGCCCTCTCAGCCCTGCGCACGGCTTTGGCGCAGTTTCACCCTGCCTATCAAAGCCCTGCGGCGAAAAACAGTCTTTCCCGGCGGCAATGCCCTTGGCAGCCCGACAATCCGGCAATTTCTTGCGGAAATCCGCCCGACCGGAATTGACTTGCCCCAAAGCCCCCCGTAAAGGCAGGGCTTCAAGTTGCAGCGGCCTTCGAATCCGTGGGTTTCGGGCTGCACGTCTGATGGAGAGCCGCGATGAAGCGCACTTACCAACCGTCGAACCTGGTTCGCAAGCGTCGCCACGGGTTCCGCGCCCGTATGGCGACCAAAGGTGGCCGTCTGGTTCTGGCTGCCCGCCGCCGCGTGGGCCGCAAGAAGCTTTCGGCCTGATCGCCTGCATGCCCTTCGGGGCAATCGGAGCGACCGACATGACACCGCCGCCGACCGAGGATGCCATCCGCGCTGCGGATAAATCCGAAGGTCTCGCGGCGGTTTCGTCATGCCCAGGTTATGCCATTCTGGCCAAACGCGCCGATTTCCTGCGTGCAGCCCAGGCTCGCAGGCAGGGCACAGGCGGCTTTCTGCTGCAGGCCCGCAACAGGCATGATGACACTCCGGCAATCCGTGTCGGCTTCACCTGTTCCAAGAAGATCGGCAACGCCGTGGCCCGCAACCGTGCCAAGCGGCGGTTGCGCGAAATTGTCCGCGCCGTTTTGCCGGGTCTGGCGCAGCCCGGCTGGGATTATGTGCTGGTCGGCCGCCCCGGGGCAACGATCAGCCGCGATTTCGCCTTGCTGAAGGACGATCTGACAAACGCGTTGCGGCAGGTTCATGCGCCGCGCCCGCAAAAACCGCCGTCAGCGGACTGAGCCCCGGGTCTTGCCAATGGCTTTGGTTTCCTGCTCCGTTCCCCATCCGACCACCGCGCCATGCCAGCAGGGGCGCGCATGAGCCCGCTCGCCCGGCTGATCGCGCTGCCCGTCCATGCCTACCGGCTGCTCTTTTCGCCATGGGTCGGCCATGGCTGCCGCTTTCAACCCACCTGTTCGGCCTATGCGCTGGAGGCCTTGGAACGCCATGGCGCGATCCGGGGCAGTTGGCTGGCAGGTCATCGCATCTGCCGCTGCCACCCCTGGGGCGGATCGGGATATGATCCGGTTCCAGGCACCGACCACGAGAAATCGGAAGGCTGACACCCCTTCCGCGGCAGCGCCTTTCGCGGGGGTTCGATGCCCCCGAGAAAGGCCCCCGTTTCAGGATCGTGGTGCCGCCGCGCGGCGCAGCCGGTCGTTGATCGCCCGGCCAAGCCCGGTTTCCGGCACAGGGGCAAAGGCAATGGCCCCGCCCGGTCCTGCCAAGGCATCCGCCTCGCGCAGCAGGTGGAACAGATTTGCCGCAGCCTCCAGCAGATCGCCGCTGTCTGACAGGGTCAGGTCGCCCTTCACTGTGCCGAAGCCCACCAGAACCTCGCCCGGCTGCTTCGTCTCGGCGTTCAGTCGCACCCCGGCCTCGGGCGCGTAATGCGAGGCCAATTGCCCCGGAGCCTTGGGCGTGGCCGGATCGCCCGGCAGCGCGAGTTGCGCGCCCAGAACCGCCTCGATCGCCTCGACCGACACACCACCGGGGCGCAAGAGCGCGGCAGGTCCATCCATGGCGATGATCGTGCTTTCCACCCCTACGGCGCAGGCACCGCCATCCAGCACCGCCTCGATCCGGCCCGACAGGCCCGCAAGTACATGCGCGGCCCGCGTGGGCGACACCCGCCCCGACGGATTGGCCGAAGGTGCCGCCACCGGCCCGCCAAAGGCGCGCAGCAAGGCACGCGCCACCGGATGCGCAGGCAGGCGGATCGCCACCGTGGTCAGCCCGGCCGTCACCAGGGGCGACAGGCCGCACTCTTCGCGCAGGGGCAGCACCATGGTCAGCGGCCCGGGCCAGAAGGCGGCAGCCAAAGCCTCCGCCCCCGGCGGCACAAGAGCAAAGCGCGCCACCTGCGCCATATCTGGAAGATGCACGATCAAGGGGTTGAAACTGGGCCGATTCTTCGCCGCATAAATCCGCGCCACCGCCCGGTCATCGCAGGCATCTGCAGCCAACCCATAGACCGTTTCCGTCGGCATGGCGACCAAGCCCCCCGCCCGCAGCAGGTAGGCGGCCTTGGCAATGCCATCGGACGTGGCGGCAAGGTGCAGGGTTTCGGGCATTCGTGACGCAGCGTTGAGGTTGAGGCGCTTTGACCTTGCGTTAATCTGCTGGACAAAGATTGATCCCAGATAGACCCGCGCGGCCCCCTTGCCAAGCGCGGCGAAGGAGAGAAGATGCCCTATCGCGCCCCTGTGTCCGAAATCCGCTTTGTCCTCGACCGCATCGTGGGCTTCGATCAGGTCGCCGGCACCGAGCTTTTCGCCGATGCCACCCCCGACACAGTAGAGGCCATCCTGCTGGAAGCGGGCAAGCTGGTGGAAACCGAAATCGCGCCGCTGAACCGGGGCAGCGATCAGCATCACAGCCGGTTGGAAAATGGCAAGGTGCGCGCGGCACCGGGCTTTGATCGCGCCTATGCCGCGATCCGCGATGGCGGCTGGGTGGGCGTCGCCTCCTCGCCCGAATATGGCGGGATGGGTCTGCCCTTCACCGTGTCCACCGCGGTCAACGAGATGATCGCCGCAGGCTGCCTTGCACTGCAACTGAAACCGCTGCTGAGCCAGGGCCAGATTGAGGCGCTGGAACATCACGCCAGCGACGCGTTGAAGGCGCTGTATCTGCCCAAGCTGATCTCGGGCGAATGGTCGGGCACGATGAACCTGACCGAACCCCATGCCGGATCGGATGTCGGCGCGCTGCGGTCGAAGGCCGAACCGAATGGCGATGGCAGCTATGCGGTGACCGGCCAGAAGATCTTCATCACCTGGGGCGACAGCGATCTGGTCGAAAATGTCTGCCATCTGGTTCTGGCCCGCCTGCCCGATGGCGCGCCGGGCACCAAGGGCATCAGCCTGTTCATGGTGCCGAAATTCCTGCCCGATGAAAACGGCAATCCGGGGCAGGCCAACAGCCTGAAGGTCGTCAGCATCGAACACAAGTTGGGCATCCATGGCAGCCCGACCTGCGTGATGCAGTTTGATGGCGCACAGGGCTGGCTGGTGGGGGCGCCGCATGGCGGGATGGCCGCCATGTTCACCATGATGAACAATGCGCGTCTTGGCGTAGGCATGCAGGGCGTCGCGGTGGCCGAAGCCGCCTATCAGCACGCCTTGGCCTATGCGCAGGATCGCAAGCAGGGCAAGACGCCGCTGGGCAATACCGGCATCATCGACCATGCCGATGTGCGCCGCATGCTGGCCTCGATGAAGGCGGACCTGTTCACCGCGCGCGCCATTGGTCTGGCCTGCGCCGTTGCGCTGGATATGGCGCGCGCCACGGGCAGTGCCGAATGGGAGGCGCGCGCCGCCCTGCTGACCCCGATCGCCAAGGCCTTTGGCACCGATGTCGGCAATGAAGTGGCCAGCGCAGGGGTGCAGGTGCATGGCGGCATGGGCTTTGTCGAGGAAACCGGCGCCGCGCAATATCTGCGTGATGCCCGCATCCTGCCGATCTATGAAGGCACCAACGGGATTCAGGCGATGGACCTTGTGGCACGCAAGATGATGGATGGCGGCGCGGCGGCCTTCCGTCTGCTGCAAGAGGTTCAGGATCACGCCGCCGAAGCCCGCACCAGCCAGCCCGATCTGGCCGGCGCGGTATGGAACGCCGCCGAGGCGCTGCGCGAGGCCACCGAATGGCTTTTGGCGCAAGACCTGAACGACCGGTTCGCCGGGGCCACCAGCTATCTGCGGGCCTTCGCGCGGGTGCTTGGCGGGCATTACCATCTCAAGGCCGCGCTGGCTGATCCGGCCCGCCTGCCACTGGCCGCTGTCGCGATCAAGCGGTTGCTGCCGGAACATATCGGGCTGCTCGCCCAGATGCGCGAAGGCGCGGCGGGGCTGTATGACCTGACGCCCGAACTGCTCGCCTCGTGACGACGATCCGCACCCCTTTCGAACCGCCCGCCCCCGGCGCGGCGGTCGAACTGGCGCAGGGTGTGCTGTGGCTGCGCCTGCCTTTGCCCATGGCGCTGGATCACATCAATGTCTTCGCCCTTGATGACGGCGATGGCTGGACGGTGATCGACACCGGGATGAACTCTGGCAAGACCCGCACGATCTGGCAGGCGGCGCTGGCAGGCCCCTTGGCGGGCCGCCCGGTGCGGCGGGTGGTGGTCACGCATCATCACCCTGATCACATCGGACTTGCCGGGTGGTTTCAGGCGCAAGGGTCAGAACTGCTGACCACACGCACCGCCTGGCTTTATGGCCGGATGCTGACACTGGATGTGCAGGCCACGGCCACGCCTGAACAAATGGCGTTCTGGCGCGGCGCAGGCATGGACCCCGAGTTGCTTGCCAAGCGCGCCAGCGAGCGACCCTTCAACTTTGCCGATGTGGTGTATCCACTGCCCCTGGGCTTCACCCGCCTGACCGAAGGCGACGTGCTGACCATGGGCGGGCGGCGCTGGCGGGTGCATATGGGCGATGGTCACGCCCCCGAACACGCCACGTTCTGGAGCCTTGACGATGATCTGGTGATCGGCGGCGACCAGCTTTTGCCCGGCATCTCGGCCAATATCGGGGTGTACCCGACCGAACCGATGGCCGATCCGCTGGGCGACTGGATCACCTCTTGCCAGCGTTTTGCCGCACTGGCCGAAGACCGCCATTTCGTGCTGCCGGGCCACAAGCTGCCCTTCACCGGCCTGCCCCTGCGCCTGCGCCAGATGGAGGAAAACCACCATTCCGCCATAACCCGGCTGCTGGATCACATCGCAACACCGCAACCCGCCTGCGACTGCTTCCCTGCCCTGTTCAAGCGCCAGATCGGCCCAGGCGAATATGGCCTCGCCATGGTCGAGGCGGTGGCCCATCTGAATTACCTCTTGCATCGCGGCCTGGCCCGGCGTGTCCTGACCCCGGAAGGTGTCTGGCTTTGGGAACGCGCATGACGGATGAGATCAAGACTTCGGCCGAAGCCATGGAGGCCGCCGTGTTGCCCTGTGGTGCCCTGCCCTGTGCAGGCGTCAGCCATGCCGATCCCGATGCGGCCCCGACTGCCGAACAGCAACCCCTGCCCGCCGCCCTGTCGCGTCAGCCGGCCGCGGAAAAAAGCGAGGCGCAATGGGCCTATGAACGGCTGATCCTCTATATCCGCAATTTTGAAAGCCAGCTTGATGCCACGCACGAGGTGGCAATGGGCTTTGCCGGCAGCGATGCCGGGGTGCTGCGGATCGAGGGGCTGGGCTATTTCGACCCTGATCTCATCACCTTTTATGGTCGGGATGAGGATGGCACACGGATGCAGCTGGTCCAGCATGTCAGCCAGTTGAACATGGTGCTGCGCGCTGTGCCCCATCAGACGCAGGAAAGCCCTGCGCGGCGGATCGGCTTTCGTCTGGCAAAAGACTGGGACGAAGGCCCCCACCCGCTGCAGGAAGGGGCTGACAGCCCGGCCTGAATCAGCTATCTGGCAGAAAACGCGATCAAAGAGCCCCAGGAGACGATCATGGCCGAACACAAGCATGGCAGCATGGACATCCGCGAACAGGAAAAGACCTTTGCCGGTTTCGTGCGCATGGTGACCTGGGGGGCAGGCCTCTCCATCGGTGTGCTGATCTTCCTCGCACTTGCCAACGCCTGATCCCGTCGGAACCGCCCGAGCGCGAAGGAAACCCCATGCGTCGTCATCTGCTTGGTCTCGCGCTTCTGGGCGCGCTTGCCGCTTGCGGCGCAGCCGAACCCACCTGGGCGCCAGACAGCGCGGTGGCCAGCGCCCGTTATGTGCATGATGGCCCCCCGGCCATCACGCTGTTTACCGTGATCAGCACCCGCAACGGGTCTGGGGCCCATTCGGGACTGATGATCAACGGATCGCAGCGGATCATGTTCGATCCGGCAGGCAGCTGGAAGCTGCCGCGCCTGGCGGAACGCAACGATGTGCATTTCGGCATCGACGACAAGATGGTGAATTTCTACATCGATTATCATGCGCGCGAGACCTTCTATGTGGTCGAACAGACGAAGGTCGTATCGCCGCAGATCGCCGAACTGGTGATGCAGCGGGCCATGGCCTATGGGGCGGTGCCCAAGGCCAATTGTACCAACTCGATCTCGGCCATTCTGGCCGGCGTGCCGGGCTTTGAAGGCCTGCCGCGCACCTATTTCCCGAAAAAGTTCATGGATGCCTTCGGCACATTGCCGGGTGTCACCAGCCGCACGATCACCGATGACGATGCCGATGACAATCACGGGATCCTGATGGTGCAGGAAGGCGATCCGCGGATCGAGGAATATGAGGCGGCCAAGGCCGCCGGTCTGGTGGAATGACCTGCAGGGCGCCCGATTGGCGCCCTTTCGGTTTCTAGAGCAGCCAGAGCAACCCGGCCAGCGCCACGGCCCCCGCACCCATGGCGGCCAGCGTGTTGCGCGTGGCGATGCCCACAGCGATGGTGACCATCGCGGCAATCAGCCGGGCCGGATCGGTTTCGCCCCCTGTGGCGGCAGGCCATAGAGTTGCCGGGGCCACCAACCCGGGGATCACGGCCATCGGTGTATAGCGCAGCAGGCGCAGCACGAATGGCGGCAGCGGACGATTCCCGATCACCCCCAGAAACGAAAAGCGCAGAAGAAAGGTGACAAGGCCAAGGCCCAGAATCACCGCCCAAAGCGCGCCGCGATCACCCAGCAGATCAGTTGGCAGCATGGCGACGCTCCTCCCACATTTCGACCAGCGCGCCGGTCAGCATGGCCGCAATGCCCGCCACCAGAAGCCCGGTGGAATAGGGCATCCACCACAGCACAAGCGCCACCAGCACCGACACGGCCGCCGCCGCAATCTGCGCCCGGGTCAGCAAGAGCGGCGCGATCATCGCCAGAAAGGTGATCGGCACAATGAAATCCAGCGGAACATCCTTGGGGATCGCCTTGCCGAAGGCCGCCCCCCCCCAGGTGGAGGCATACCAGACCGGCACGATGGGCGACACGACCCCCCAGTAAAAGGCGATGCGTTCCCTCAGGGTCCAGCCGGGCTGGCGGGCAAACTCCGCCACCCCGACCACATAGCTTTGGTCCACAAGGCAATAGGCAATAGCCATCCGCTGCCAGAGGCTCGCTGCCCCAAGGTAGGGGGTGATCGACACCGAATACATTGCCATCCGCAAATTGACGGCCGCCGCAGTCAGAATGGTGACCAGAACCGGCGCACCTTCCTGCATCAGTTGCAGGGCAACGAATTGCGCGGCCCCGGCAATCACCATGACCGTAAAGGCCATGGTTTCGAACATGGACAGGCCTTGCCCAGTGGCGACGACCCCGAACAACAGGCCGAAGGGCGCGATCATCGCGATGAAAGGCAACGAGGCAAGAAAGCCGCGCCGATAGGCGGCAGACGGATCGGCAGACATCTGGGGGCTTCCGGTAGCGGGATGGGATGTGCAAGGCTTACGGGGCGAGACAGGCAGATGCAACGGGGGGGCGATGCGGATTTTCGGGGTGATCCTTGCAGGGGGATCGGGGCGGCGGATGGGCGGGGCCGACAAGGCGCTGCTGACGCTGGCCGGGCACCCGCTGGTGACCCATGTGCAGGACCGGTTCGAACCTCAGGTGGAGCGGTTGGCACTATCGGCCAATGGCGAACCGGTGCGGTTCGCCTTTACCGGGCTGCCGGTCCTGGCCGACCGGATCGGCGCAGGACCATTGGCCGGGGTGCTGGCAGCGCTGCAATGGGCCGAAGGCGCGGATGCCGTGGTCTCTGTCTCGGTCGATACCCCCTTTCTGCCCGGCGATCTGGTGCCGCGCCTGTGGCTGGCCAGTGATGGCGGGCTGGCCGTGGCGGCTTCGGGCGGACGGTTGCATCCGACCTGTGCGCTCTGGCCGCGCGCGATTCTGCCCGAATTGCAGGCCTATCTGGCGGCAGGCCATGCCCGGGTCATGGATTTCTGCGCGGCCCAAGCTGCGGCAGAGGCGCGGTTTCCGGATGCCCAGGGTGATCCCTTCCGCAACCTGAATACCCCCGACGATCTGATCAGCGCCGAGGCGTTGCTGGCATGACTGCGCGATCCGTCGCCGTGTTGGATTGGTCGGCCTCCAATGTGCCCTCGCCCGCGCGGCCTTCGGCCGATGCCATCTGGATCGGGGTCTGCACAGCGGCGGGCGAAAGCCAGAGCTATCACCGCACCCGCGCCGCTGCGATGGATCATCTGCAGAAGCTGACCGCGCAGGGAAATTGGCTGGTCGGGTTTGATTTTCCGATGGGGTATCCGGCGGGCTTTGCCGCACGGCTGACTGGCAGCAGCGACCCTCTGGCGGTCTGGCACTGGCTGGCAGCGCGGTTGCAGGATGGGCCGGACAACCGCAACACCCGCTTTCAGCTGGCCGCCGAGATGAACCGAAAGCTGGGCGCCCCCCTGTTCTGGGGCCGCCCCTCCGGGCTTGATCTGCCCGATCTGCCGGCGCGCAAGATTGCCGATTATCCGGGCAGCGGTCTGGCCGAACGGCGGGCGGTCGAAGCACTGGTGCCCTCGGCGCAACCCGTGTGGAAGCTGTTCACGACCGGCTCGGTCGGATCGCAGGCGATCACCGGGCTGGCGCGGCTGGCCCCGCTGACGCGGGCCGCGGATGTGGCCGTCTGGCCGTTTGACCCGCGCCCCGCCCGATTGGTGCTGGCCGAAATCTATCCGTCGCTGCTTGCCCCTTTGGTGACGGCTGCGGGCGGCATCAAGGATCAGGCGCAGGTGCGTCTACTGGCGCGCGCGCTGTGGCGGTTGCAGGACACAGGCAGATTGCAGGGGCTGATGACAGACCTGCCCGCTGCGGCACAGTCCGAAGGATGGATCATCGGCGCGGGGCATGCGGCCCTGCTGCAGAGGGCTGCCGCATGACCGTATCGCTGCATCGCGGCCTGCCCGGCCATCATCGCGCCGCTGCCGCCGCGCTGTATTGGCAGGCCTTTGGCGGCAAGCTGGGCAGGGTTCTGGGCCCCGATGCCCGGGCCGAGGCCTATCTGGCCCGGGTGATCGACCCTCATCACGCCATTCACGCCGAGGAGAATGGCAAGCTGGTCGGGCTGGCCGGGTTCAAATCCCCAAGCGGTGCGCTGGCCGATGGCAGCCTGCGCGACCTTGCCGCCTGTTATGGCTGGATCGGGGCCGGTTGGCGCATGGCGCTGATGATGGCGCTGATGCGCGAGGTGGACAATCATCACTTCCTGATCGACGGCATCTGCGTGGCCCCCGATTGCCGCGGCCGGGGCATCGGCGCGGCGTTGGTCACGGCGTTGTGCTCCGAGGCGCAATCCCGCGGATATGAAATGGTGCGGCTGGAGGTGATCGACACCAATCTGCGTGCCCGTGCCCTGTATGAACGGCTGGGGTTTCAGGTACTGCGACGCGAAAAACTTGGTTTTCTGCAACACGCCTTCGGTTTTTCTGAGGCTATAGCGATGGTGCGCGCTATAAACAAAGGAGACAGATGATGGCCAACCGCTGGAAAATCCCGGCGTCGCTAGAAGCTTTGGTGCGAATCCGTGATCAAACTTGCGTGTATTGTAGGCGGCCCTTCACTTCATTTCGGGAAAATCGTAAAAGTTCTCCTTCTTGGGAGCACATTGTTAACGATTTAAGCCTCGTTACAGAGAACAACGTTGCACTGTGCTGCTGCGCCTGCAACGCTAGCAAAGGACAAAAGCCGCTATCGCTATGGCTAGAGTCACGATACTGCAACGTGAATGGCATCACATCAACGTCTGTTGCGCCAATCATAAGGCAGGCGCTGAATCAATGAGTTAGTTACGCGCCATGCGCAACATGGGCCGTTCCAGCCAATGCCAGGACGCTGCCGCCAGACCGAACAACAGCGCAAGGAACACCCCCACCAGCGCCAGATCCATGGCAATACCGCTCAGGTAAGGGGCGAGTTTCGGTTGCAGATAGAACAGGGCCATCATCACCGGCCATTGCAGCATGTAGATGCCATAAGACACTGTGCCCACCCCGCGCAGAACAGGATTGGCCAGCGTCTTGGCCAACCAGCCATGATCCTCCGCAGTGGCCCAGATCAACACTGCGAAAGGCCCGATCGCCATGATTTCGGGCAAGCCAAGGGCAAAAACTCCCACCAGCCCGGCAAGGGCCAGCATCTGCCATCGCCCGGCCCTCGTGCCCGGGCCATACCCCGTCTGCACAGCCCAGCCCAGCAGCATGCCCAGCGTAAAACCAAGAGCCACCCGGCCCAGCACATGCGCCCGACCGATCGCATCCAGATCGAGACTGCCCGCCCCCAGTTGCCAAAGCCACGCGGCGGCCGCGCCCGCCATTCCCAGCAACATCACGCGCGCCCATGCCGCAGTCAGACAGAAAGCCAGCAGCGGAAACAGAAGATAGGCCGCAAACTCCGCCGAGATGGACCAGGATGGCGCATTGAACAGGAACTGGTCACTGAATCCCCAAGCATGGGTCAGCGTCAGGTTCTGCAGCAGTATGCCCAATTGGTCGCCGGGGACCTCCAGCCGCATCAACAGGATCACAGCCAGCAAGGTGGCCAGATGCAGCGGATAGAGCCGCAACAGGCGCCGGACCATGTAGCGCGCCCAGCCCGATGGGCTGACGCCCGGTGCGAACCATGCTCCATACACATGGACCATCACGAAACCGCTGAGGAGAAAGAACAGGTCAACGCCCAGATGGGTATGGGGCAGATAGAAATCCAGGCCAGCAACATCGCGGGCAAAGACATTGGTGTAATGCCCCCAACACACCGCCAGTGCCGCAAGACCCCGCAATGCGGTATGGGAAACGATCTGCGATGTCATGCCCGACCCTGTCAGGAAGCGCCGGGATCAGTCAAACCAGAAATTGAAACCGAACTCCATACCGCCGCCCAGAAATAGCAGCGCCGTCAGACCGATCAACACCGCCAGCCGCACGGGCCGCGGTTGTGGACGATCAGGGGGAATAGTCATCCAATCACTCATGCGCCCCGTTTACACCACAATTCCGGCCGATTGGTTAACAACTTACCCGAAGGCACAGGAACAACACGTTTCCAGCCCGGAAACCGCCCACAGCCCGCCCTTCCCCTTCGCCCGCCGATGCGCTAAGGCCATGGCGCGATATTCCAAGAGGCGTGCCATGAAATTCACCCTGTCCTGGCTGAAGGATCACCTGGAAACCAGTGCCACGCTGGACGAGATCCTGACCGCGCTGACCGATCTGGGCCATGAGGTCGAAGAGGTCGAGAACCCGGAGGTGAAGCTGGGTGCCTTCCGCATTTGCCGCGTGATCGAGGCGGTGCAGCACCCCAATGCCGATCGCCTGCGCGTCTGCCGCGTGGCCACCTGGCCCAACGGGCCCGAGGGCGCGATGGAGGAGGTGCAGGTGGTGTGCGGTGCGCCGAATGCGCGCACTGGCCTTGTCGGCGTGTTCGCCCCCACCGGCACCCATGTGCCCGGCACCGGGGTTGACCTCAAGCCCGGCAATATTCGCGGCGTGGACAGCAACGGCATGCTGTGTTCGGAACGCGAGTTGGAACTGTCGGACGATCACAACGGCATCATCGACCTGCCCGAAGATGCGCCGGTGGGCGTGCGATTCATTGACTATCGCGGCATGAACGATCCGATGATCTATGTGAAGATCACCGCCAACCGCCCCGATGCGCTTGGCGTGCGGGGCATTGCCCGCGATCTGGCCGCGCGCGGCCTTGGCACGATGAAGGCGCTGGAAATCCCTGCCATCAAGGGCAGCTTCGCCTCGCCCATCGGAGTGCGGATCGAAGACGGGCTGAAGGCCAAGGGCTGCCCGCTCTTTGCAGGCCGCACCATTCGCGGTGTGAAGAACGGCCCCTCGCCCGCCTGGATGCAGGCGCGGCTGAAGGCCATCGGGCTGCGCCCGATTTCGGCGCTGGTCGATATCACCAACTATTTCACCTTCGGCCTGAACCGTCCGCTGCATGTGTTCGATGCCGCCAAGGTAAAGGGCGATCTGCGCATCCATGCGGCCAAAGGTGGCGAACAGCTGCTGGCGCTGGATGGCAAGACCTATACGCTGAAACCCGGCATGATGCTGATTTCCGATGACGCCCAGCCCGAAAGCCTTGCGGGCATCATGGGGGGCGAATTGTCGGGCTGCACCGAAGCCACGACCGATGTCTTTCTGGAAAGCGCCTATTGGGATCCGGTCACCATCGCGACCACCGGCCGGGCGCTGCGCATCCATTCCGATGCCCGCTACCGCTTTGAACGCGGTGTCGATCCGGCGTTCACCCTGCCAGGGTTGGAACTGGCCACCCAGATGATCCTTGATCTTTGCGGCGGCGAGGCCTCCGAGATTGTGGTCGATGGCGCGGTGCCGGATACCGCCCGCAGCTATCGCTTTGATCCCGGCCGGGTGGAACGGCTGGTCGGCATGGAAATCCCCGAGGCGGATCAGCGCGCAACGCTGACGGCCCTTGGCTTCACCCTGTCCGGCGATCAGGCGCAGGTGCCCAGCTGGCGCCCCGATGTGCAGGGCGAGGCCGATCTGGTGGAAGAGGTCGCGCGCATCGCCTCGCTGTCCAATCTGGTGGGCAAGCCGCTGGCGCGCGCCCTGCCCGGCGTGCCCAAGCCGATCCTGACCCCGCTGCAAGTGCGCGAAAAGACCGCCCGGCACCAGATTGCGGCGCTTGGCTACAATGAATGCGTAACCTACAGCTTCATCGACCGCGCCGCCGCCGAAGCCTTTGGCGGCGGGACCGAAGCCGTTCGGGTGGAGAACCCGATTTCTTCGGAAATGTCGCATCTGCGGCCTGATCTGCTGCCCGGCCTGCTGCGCGCGGCGGCCCGCAATCAGGCGCGGGGTTTCATGGATCTGGCCCTGTTCGAGGTCGGTCCTGTCTTTGCAGGCGGCGAGCCCGGCGAACAGGTGACTGTCGCCTCGGCCCTGCTGATCGGCAATTCTGCTGCCCGCGATCCCTATGGTTCGCGCCGTCCGGTCGATGTCTTTGACGTGAAGGCCGATGCCGAAGCGGTTCTGGCAGCGCTTGGTGCGCCTGCCAAGGTACAGATCAGCCGCAAGCTACCGGGCTGGTGGCATCCGGGCCGCGCGGGCGTGATCGGTCTTGGCCCCAATGCCATGGCCACCTTCGGTGAATTGCACCCGCGCCTGCTGCAGGCTTTTGACATCAAGGGGCCGGCCATGGCCTTTACCCTGCAATTCACCAATATCCCCTGGCCCAAGGTGAAGACCCCCACGCGCCCGGCGCTGGCCCTGTCTGACCTTCAGGCTGTGGAGCGCGATTTCGCCTTTGTCGTCGATACCGGGGTTGAGGCGCTGACGCTCGTCAATGCCGCGCAGGGCGCAGACAAGGCCCTGATCGACAGTGTGCGTGTGTTCGACCAGTTCACCGGCGAAAAGGCCGAGGCGCAGATGGGTCCGGGCAAGAAATCCATTGCCCTGACCGTGCGACTGCAGCCGCAAGACAGCACCCTGACCGACAAGGATATCGAGGCCGTCAGCGCCAAGATCATCGAAAAGGTCACCAAGGCATCGGGTGGCACCCTGCGCAAATGACATCGGGGCCGG
Source organism: Gemmobacter denitrificans (assembly GCF_036964905.1). Lineage (NCBI taxonomy): Bacteria > Pseudomonadati > Pseudomonadota > Alphaproteobacteria > Rhodobacterales > Paracoccaceae > Gemmobacter > Gemmobacter denitrificans. The sequence continues at coordinate 24,180 of NZ_JBALHR010000017.1, read as the reverse complement.
ATGCCCCGGTCTGTCTGCGCCTTTGCCCCGAAAGGGCCACATCGAAAATCGACGTTCACGCGCCCCAACGGGGCGCGTGCGCCTTTGTGCAAGCCGGTTGCATTTCATGGTCCGCTGTCGCAGGTTGTTGCCTGAACCGCACAATTTTCGCGTGCGGGATCTTGGTCACAGGCCTGTGACCCCATAGATGTAAAACTGAATTACTTTGCCGGAGGGCCCGATGTCGGACTTTGACAGCCAGATTGCCGAAAGCCAGAAACAGATAGCGGCGGCGCAGGAAAAGATCACGGCGATCACCAGCCGGATCGATGCGGCGCGCGACAAGCTTGATCAGGGCGAGGCAGCCATCGACGTGGAAAATGCCACGCTGGAAGATGTGCGCAACCATGCCGATGTGATGAACGCCAATATCGCGGAACTCATCATGGGGCTGGATGATGTAACGGCGGGCTTTACCGAAGATTTCAATGAACTCCGGTCAAAAACCACGATGGAAAGCGTGATCGGCTTCTTTTCCTCGGCCAAATCGGAATCGATGCGGCAGGAACGGCTGCGCGGTGCCTCGATCGATGACAAGCTGCAGGATCTGATCGCCAAATCGGATGTGATCGTGAAACTGCTGCAGGGCCAGCTTGATCTGCTGAATGCGCAAAAGACCAAAGTCGAGGCGAACCTTGTCTCCACGCTGGACGAACGCGAAGGCACTGTCGCCGCACTGGAAGCCGTGCGCAAGGAAATCGCCGGGATGGACCCGCAGATCATCGATCTGGAAAACCGCATTTCGGTGGAACAGGACGCCGCCGCCCGCACCAAGCTGGAAACCGATCTGGCCACGCTGAACACCCGCTACAACGCGCTGGTACAGGATGAACAGGTGAAGCTGGCCAAAAGCCAGACCCTCGAACGCTATATCGAAAAGGGCAAGACCTGGGTGGACAGCCTGCAAAATCAGGCCGCAACCCAGATGGTGCTGATCAACAAGCTGCAGACCGATACCAAGCAGCGCGTGGTCCTGTATGATGCGCTGACCTCCAGCCTGAAAACCGCGCAGCAGCAGGATGTGGCGCATCGGATCAACGAAATCGGGGTAAAAACCGATCAGGAAGCGCAGGCCGCCATGGCCGCCATCGGGGCCGCCACCAACCAGAAAATGGCCGATATGCTGGAGGCCCATGAAGGCCATATGGTCTTTGCCCGCCAGATTCTGGAAGCCAAGGCCAAGGCCGATGAACGCTTTGCCCGGCGCTTTGCGGCGATTGTCGAAAAGCATGACAAGAACCAGTACGGGGCCTAAGTGTCAGACGCGGTAAAAGAGGCGCTGGTCAGCGATCATGCGACCCTGTCGGAAAGCCTGCTGGCCCGGCGCTACTTTGCCAAGTTCGACAGGATCCTGCCGCATCTGGCCCGCGTCGCCGCCGAACTGGAATCCGAAGGACGGCTGACCCGGCTGGAGGCGCGGGTGCTGGCAGGTTATGTGCAAAAACTGGCGGCCAGTTTCCGCGCCCTGTCGCACAAATATCTTATGACCGGCCGGGTCGATGGCACGCTGCCCGGAGCGCCCAGCTTTGACCGACACGAAAGCGGCTTTCCGGTCGCACAGGAACTGATGGTCATGGCCGTCGATGCCGCGCAGGCCGACAAGCATCTGGCGGGCATGGCCTCGGAGCCCGAGTTGAAGGATCGCATGATCCGCCAGATCGTCGGTGATCTGTCTGTGCCGACCAAGCTGCAATTCGCGCTGTCACAACGGCTGTACTACGAATCCTTGCTGGCGGGCGGGCAGTTTCTGGCGCGCAACGATGTCGATGGGCAATGGGTGGCCGACAAGGGCGACCGGCGGCAATTTCTGCTGCATTGGGCGGTCTATGATACGCAAAGCAATCTGCCGGTCGTCTATCTGATGGATGTGGAAGATGGCGGCAAGCGCCCGCTGCCCAGCGACGACCGGCGCTGGCCCGAGGTGCGCGCGCATCTGATGGCACAGGCCGTATCGGGACTGAAGCTGCTGACCATTGCGCAGGGGTTTGACATCGATTTCCCCGATCTGCACCCCAAGCGGCTGCGCCGCATCACGCTGGGGCCGATGCATTCGCACAGTTTCACCCGGCAATCCGGGCCAATCGCGCAGGTGCTGGAAAGTGCCATGGCCCCACCGGGCGAAGATTGGGCTCTGGTCTGGACGGTCGAAGATCTGGTCGCAGAGCGTGAGGAACCGGTCAAGGACGGCTGGTTTTCCACCGTGGCGCGGCAGATCTGGCAGCTGCACCCGATGATCGGGGCCGATACCGGCACCAGCCGCATCGAACGCATGATCGTGCTGCCCGAGCGCCCCTATCAGGCGATGGCAGAGCTGAACCCGCCCGGCTTTGCCGATCTTCGGAAATTCGTTGTCGGCGCGGGCGGGCGCCTTTTGCCGGTGAGGTGAGCGATGACCACGCGCGACACGATGGAACTGACCGAGGACAGCATCCGCAGCCATTATGCGGCGGCGCTGGCGCTGCTGGCAGGTTTTGATCATGCCCCCCGCATTGCCACCCCCTTGGCCACTGCACAGGGCGAAACCGCGCCCGGCATCCCGGCCCGGCCAAGGTTCCGATCGACCGTGCCGGGGATGGCCGCGCGCCCCACGGCCCGGCCCGGCGGTGTGCGGCTGATGGAGCGGATCGAAGCCCTGGGTGATGGGCTGGTGACCCCGCAGCAGGCCACCGCGCTTGGCGCCTTGCGGCGGGCACTGGCCGTGGCGCTGGCGATGGGGGAAACCTTTGCCCAGGCCACGCCGTTGACCGAGCTGAAGCGCGCCAATCTGGAGGCCCGCCTGCCAGACCCGCGCCGGGCCGAATTCTCTGCCCTTCTGGCCGCGGAATCGCTTGTGGTTCTGCATGTCTTTGCCAACACGCTGGCCTTTGTTCTGGCGCCCCATCAGGGCGAGGTGACGGTGGAAATCGGCACGGTCGAGGAGATCCTGACCGACAACGCCCCCCTGGCGCTGCAGGGCGTGCTGTGGGAACTGGATCAGGATATCGCCGCCCATGCCACCGATGACCCGCGCCTGATCGCGACCCTTGCCGCCTTTGCCGAGGCACTGATGACCCGCATCGCGGCCCGCGCCGACACCACGCCCGCCACCGCGGCCTTTGCCGCAGGCAGCTGGCGGATAGAGGCGGACGGATTGACCCTGGCAGGCTTTACGCCCGCCCGGGTCGCCAAGGGCAGCACGCTGACCATGCAATTCAAGAAGCCGACCGAGGTGATCGGCAACCACATCGCCAAGTATCAAGCGATGCGGCTGGCCAAGATGCTGATGGCCTATGATTTCACCCGCAAGCTGAACCCCTTTGCGGAACTGGGCGGCTTCATCTTCACCTTCATGGGCGATGGCAAACCCGGCACCGGCAAGACCACGCTGATCCAGATGATGGCGGGGCTGTTGAACGATTACTGCGCCGCGGCGGGCTATCCTTTCCGCTATCAGAATTTCAGCATCGACCAGATCGACAGCTATCAGGGCAAGTCGGGCCAGAACGCCAAGGCCTTCATCACCAATATCATCGACCCGGCGGTGATCGCTTTTGGCACCATCGACGATATCGACCAGATCGCCGGCAAACGCGGTGACCGGCAATCCAGCGCGGGCCAGCAAGAGGTGACGGCGGTGTTCATGGAGGCCTTTGCCGGGGCCAATACCGTGGTGCGCGGCAATTGCACCTTTGGCATGTTTTCCAACTATCCCGAAAATGTCGATGATGCGCTGCGCCAACGGGCGGGTGCGCGGTTTCTGGTCGATGGCCCGCAAAGCCGCGAGGATTACATCGATATCCTCAGCCTGCTTCTGGGCAAGAACCACTCCATCCCGCTGGGGGATCATGATCTGTTTGCCGCGCAGGAAATCAAGCGCGCCGTGGCCGCCAGCTTTGATCGCCATTCCCGCCCGCAGGAAGACGGGCTGATCCGGGTATTCGACCGTCTGGCCGCCGAGATCGGCCCGCTCGACACCATCGCCAAATTGGGCAGCTATCTGAAGGCGATCCAGAAGGCGGATGACCGGTTCACCGGCCGGGCGGTGAAGAACATCACCGATGCGGTGAAGGTGCGGGCCATGGATTTCGAATTGCCCGACGACTGGATGGCCAATCCCGAACTGTTCCTGTTCCAGCCCTATGACCGCAAGCTGGACATGATCCGCAACCTGATGACCCCGATCACGGTGGAGATGGTGCTGCAGGAAATCAACCGCTATGCCGATAGCGAATTCCGCTATGCCGACAAATCCGACGAGGTGGCGATTGCCGGAATGATACGCGACATGGGCCGCGCCGAGGAAGCCAAGCGCAGGTATCTGGAGGGTCGGGGATGACGGGGGAGACGCTCGCGAAGACCGCTAACACCCTTCATCATCGGAGCGACGCTGGGGTATGCTGGGTGTCCTTGCCTGACGCATCGGGCGGCCATGAGGCCACCCGATGAAACGCCTTATCGCCAAGGGCCTGATGTTCGGCAATCTGGTAGAGGTCTCCTCGCCCGCGCTGGTGGAACGCTATCGGCGCGCGATGAAGCATCTGACGGGCAAGGATACGCAGCTATCCGATTTTCACATTGACATTTCCGGCTATTCCCCCGAAATCGGCGATGAATTGGGCGATGATCTTTACCTGAACCCCAATGGCTGCAACCGCCAGTTCATCCTGCTGACCACGGCCCAAAAGACGGCGCCGCTCTTGAACATCAAATTCTCCACCTCGCGCGGGATCCTTCAGCAGTTCATCGAAAGGAACGAGGCCCAGTTGTTCGCCCTGACGGCCCGCGATGCCGTGGCGGGCGAATTGGAAAACACGATCTACGACGCCCCCACACCCGCCGCACTGTTCGATATCCGCCGCGTCACCGTGCGCGCCGATACGATCGGGTCGCATGTGCGCGATGCGGAAAAGCTGGCCGGGCTGATCGACCGGTTCCGCCGCGAACCCGATGGCTGGCGCGACGATCTGCTGATTGCCGACATGATCGAACTGGCCCGAAAGACCGGCGATGTGACGCGCGTGCCGATCGCGTTGCCCGCCATGAGCTTTGAGCAGCCGAATTTCTGGACCTCGCATTTCGGCGGCATCTACATTTTCCGCGATGTGCGCTTTCCGGGTGTGGTGTCTGCCCTGCCGAAGGCCAGCCTTGGTTCCGTGCCCGTCGCGCCGGTGATGGACCTGACAGACCGCACGGCGATTGCCGACTGGCTGGATCGCAACGGGCTGATCGAACCCATCGTGCGGGCGCGTGGCGCAGATTCGGCGGCGATCCTGCGGCAGAAGATGGATTTCATTCTTGTCGATGCGGCGGATGCGCTGAACCTTGATCTCGGGCAGGCCACCCGGCCTGATCTGCGCAAGATCGCGCATCGGATCGGCGCGGCCCTGCCGGATGAATTCAAGGGGCTGGCTGCCATGCTGGCCTGGGTCGAAGGGGCAGGCGACTGGCCGCGCCTGTCGGCAGACCATCCGGCCTTTTTCTATGCTTTCCGCGCAGCCCCCGGAAAAGACCGCGATCTGGTGAACATGCTGCTGGCCGAACTGGCACCGCTGGATGTGCGGCAGCTTTATATCACCCACAAGGAGCTGTTTTATGCCAGCTATCGCCGCTGGTCTGATCGCAAGCGGCAATATGTGGCGGATTTTCTGGAACGGGAATATCTGGTGGACCGGCAAGGGGCGCGTGCCGCGCTGTTCGGCGCCGAACCCGGCATGGATGATGCTGCCCGGCCGGAAATGCGCGACGGACCGAAACCGGCGCCGGGGCTGATCCGCGCTGTTGGACCATGGGGAGCGGTAAGACGATGATCGCCATTCTGCGGGCTTGGGCATTTGGCCTTGTCATACTGACGCTGTTCTACTGGCTGCTGCGGGTCTATTTCCGGTCAACCCGCCGCGAGGCACTGGAGAAACGCTTCGATGCCGAAGGCATGACCGGAGATCGCGATGCCTGGGTGGACAGCCAGATGAAGGATTACGGGCGCAGCCTGCATCTGAAACTTTTGTGGCTGGTCTATATCCTGCCCATGGCGGCGATTGCCGCAACCGTCTATTTCGTGAATTACGACTGACAGGGAGTGCTGGTCATGTGGACAAAGTTGAAATGGGCCATCCGGCTGATCCTGCTCGTGGTGGTGGGGGCTTTCCTGCATTACACCCTGCCGCATCGCGATGTCGTGCGCATCACCGGAACCTATAACCGGCTGACCGAAGTGGGCGCGAATTCCATCTTCTATGCCTCGCCCGACAGCGGTTCGACCACGGCAAGTGTCGAACGCCGCGATATCCGCTTTATCGAGGCCGTCTTTCCCGATGGCGATGTGATGGTCTATCGCAACGAGGATACCGGCTGGATCTGGCCTCCCTATTTCAAATATGACAGCTCCAACCTGCAGGCCGAAGCATCAAACCTTGTCAGCCCGGCGAGCGCCCCGCAATGGGTGGCTGTCACCCATTACGGCTGGCGCATGCCGATCTTCTCGATCTACCCCAATGCGGTGAAGCTGCGCGCGGTCGAAGGGCCAGATGTGCGGCTGATCCCTTGGGTCAATATCGTGGTCCTGCTGATGCTGGGCGGGCTGTGGCTGATGCTGTGGCGCATGTGGGCGCAGTTCAAGGAACGCATGATCGAACCGGCGGTGGATGACCTGAACAATACGCTTGAGGCGATGGATCAGCAGGCAGATGCCGCGCGCGAAAAGGCACGCGGGTTCTGGTCGCGCCTGTTCGGGCGCAAATAGGCGGTCTCAGCGTCGGCTGGTCAGGGCGTTGCTGGCGCCCTGCACCGTAATCGCCCGCACTCCGGCCAGCTTGGAATGGCTGATCGGCGCGGCCACGACGATCTGGCGCGCGCGCGGCGTGCCGACAGCCGTCGGCTGCAGCGGCGCGCGCAGGCGGAATTCATAGGTCAGAACACCTTCGGCGCTGATCTCGCCTTCCACCAGTTCGGCGTCCCACCAGGCCTGCGTCGGCGGCAGGCCGGTTGCACGAACCAGTGCGCCATCGGGGATCGGCTCGATCTTCAGATCGGTGATCTGCGCCACCAGCGGACGCGGGTCCAGCGGATCGGCATCTTCGGCCACCACCACCGTTTCCGTGGGCCCGCCAAACCAGTTGAACGGGTTAAGCCGCGAGTCCCGGATCGTTCCGCAGGCGGATACGAACATCACCATGCCCAAGGCGGCCAGCAGCGGTTTCTTCATGCCCATCACCCTTATTGGCCCCGCAGATTTTGCGCGCGGCTGTCGTGCATCGCCCTCCTTGGCTAGCCGATGCAGGCGCATTTGAAAAGCGCCCCTCTGGACCTTTTCGCACCAAGCGCCTAGCTGTAGCCCATTCCGCCGGGAAGGAGACAGCGATGGCCAGCCCCGCCTTTGAAGAAATCGTCGAAACCTTCGAATTTCTCGAGGATTGGGAAGACCGTTATCGCCATGTCATCGATCTGGGCAAGGCGTTTCCCGATCTTGATCCGGCCTTTCAGGTGCCCGCCTTCAAGGTGGACGGATGCGCCAGTCAGGTCTGGCTGCGGCCCATGGTCGATGGATCGGGCCCCGACGCGCGTTTCGGGTTTCAGGGCACCTCGGATGCCATGATCGTGCGGGGCCTGATCGCCGTGCTGCACGCATTGTATGACGGGCTGACGCTGGAACAGGTGGGCCGTGTCGATGCCGTGGCAGAACTGGCCCGGCTGGGATTGAACGAACATCTGTCATCGCAGCGGTCGAACGGGGTGCGTGCCATGGTGGAACGCATCCGTAAGGTGGCGGCCGAGGGCTGACCTTCGGGCTACTCACTTTCGCGTGAAACCGCGGGTTTCAGACCTTAGCCCGTATCTCGGTGTTCCATCCTGCCCCTATAGTCGGATCATTCCAGCCACAGGGAGCCAGATGATGAAGACCTTTTCCCGCCTGATGATCGTTGCTTCTGCCTTTGCAGCCACCATGGCCTTTGCCGAAGGCGAGGCTGCCGACCCCACCGTCAAGGCCCGGCAAGACCTGATGAAGACCGTGGGCGCCAATACCAAGATTCTGGGCGAGATGGCGGGCGACAAGGCCCCCTTTGACGCCGCTGCCGCCGAAGCGGCCAAGGCTGCCTTGGTCGCCGCCTCAGCAGAGATTGCAGCCAAGTTCGAACCGCAGGCCACCGATCCGGCGACCGAAGCAAAGCCGGAAATCTGGACCAACTGGGATGATTTCGTGGCCAAGGCCGGTGCGCTGAATTCGGCGGCACAGGCGCTGGACGCCACATCTCTGGATGGCGTCAAGGCCGGAATGGCCGGGGTTGGCGGGGCTTGCAAGGCCTGCCATACCGCCTATCGCATCTGAGGCTTGCGCCAATACGCAGTACCCGCCACCAAGGCCCGCCGATGGACGGCGGGCCTTTTTTGCTCGGGGCCTTAGCCGCAGTAAACCCCGTCGATGATCCCCGCCTTGTTGATCTGAACATTCAGCCGGTCGCCCTGCAGATCCAGCGTCACCGCCGTATCGGGGTGGATGATCCGGTGATTTGCGGGCAGCTTCACGTCGGCCAGTGCGCTTTCGGGTTTGCCCAGAAGCTGCGGCTGCAACGCCTTGTCGCCACAGGTCATGGCATCGGGATGCAATGGCTGGATCGCCACGCCCGGTGGCGGTGCGGTGCTTTCCCCGACACAGGCCGCAAGGGGCATCAACAGGCACAGAAGGGGGGCAAGTCGGGTCATCGGAACCTCCATTGTCAGCCGCACCAAAACCCGGTGATGCGGTCGCGATCATCCGCTGTCACATTCAGCCGGGTTGCACTGAAATCTTCGGTCACCGGTTGGTCAGGCCGGATCAGGCGCACTGTCTGGGGCAGATATTGTTCATCCAACGTGCCGACCGGCTGGCCAATCCACCCCCGCAACCGCGATGCGCCACACTCATCTGACGACGCCACCGGGGCCTGCGCCTGGCAGGCCGCCAGCAGGCCCAGAACCAAGCCCGGCATCGCCCTGTTCCATCGCCGCCGCACCTGATGCCCCCCTGATTGCCCGCTTCCGGCCCAGAACGCGCGAAGGCCCCGCCCCCGACAAGGGGCAGGGCCTCTTGCGGGCCTAAACCGGCGATCTAGCGCCATTCAACCGCAGCTCAGCGCCACGATATTGCCCATACCATCGAGATGGAAATTGATGCGGAAGGAGTTGTATTCCTCCTGGCTTACGATACTGCCCAGCGGGATCAGCCGCGTTGGCTTGGTAATGCCCGCAGTGGCAACCGCAGACTGGTTCTGCCCCCGCAGATAGGCATAGTCGGCAGCCTTGCAGGTATCCGGTTCCCGGTCATTCAGCCCCGGCGTCAGGTCGATCTTCTGACCTGTCAACGGGTCGATCCCGACAGGGGCCGCCGGATTGACCGGCGCAACGGGCTGCGGTTCGGGCGCAGAGGCGCAGGCAGCCAGCGCGAGCAAAAGAAAAAGTCCGGAGGATTTCGCAAGTCGACTCATATGTGGCGTTTCCCGCGTTGCAATTGAGTGTTCTTTCGCACAGCTTGGCGCAAATTGACAGAGGGAGACCCAAATGCGCACCCGTGCCGCCGTAGCTGTTGCCCCCGGAAAACCGCTTGAGATCATGGAGGTGAACCTCGAAGGCCCGAAATGGGGCGAGGTTCTGGTGGAGATCAAGGCCACCGGCATTTGCCACACCGATGAATTCACCCTGTCGGGTGCCGACCCCGAAGGCCTGTTCCCGGCGATCCTGGGTCATGAGGGCGCGGGCGTCGTGATCGAATGCGGCCCCGGTGTCACCACATTGAAACCCGGCGATCACGTCATTCCGCTTTACACCCCGGAATGCCGCCAATGCCCGTCGTGCCTCAGCCAGAAGACCAACCTTTGCACCGCGATCCGCGCCACCCAGGGCCAGGGCCTGCTGCCCGATGGCACCACGCGCTTTTCCATGCTGGATGGCACGCCGATCCATCACTATATGGGCTGCTCCACCTTCGCCAACCACACCGTCGTGCCGGAAATTGCGCTGGCGAAAGTGCGCGAGGACGCGCCCTTCGACAAGATCTGCTATATCGGCTGCGGCGTCACCACCGGCATCGGCGCAGTGATCAATACGGCCAAGGTGGAGATCGGTGCCAAGGCAGTGGTCTTTGGTCTGGGCGGCATTGGCCTGAACGTCATTCAGGGCCTGAAAATGGCCGGTGCCGACATGATCATCGGCGTCGATCTGAACAACGCCAAAAAGGAATGGGGCGAAAAGTTCGGCATGACCCATTTCATCAACCCGACTGAAATCGAAGGTTCGGTGGTGCAGGCCATCGTGAACCTGACCAAGACCGAGGCCGACCAGATCGGCGGCGCGGATTACAGCTTCGATTGCACCGGCAATGTGAAGGTGATGCGCGACGCGCTGGAATGCACCCATCGCGGCTGGGGCGTTTCGGTGGTGATCGGGGTGGCCCCGGCGGGGGCCGAGATCAGCACCCGCCCCTTCCAGCTGGTCACAGGCCGCGTCTGGAAAGGCACCGCTTTCGGCGGCGCGCGCGGCCGGACCGATGTGCCGAAAATCGTGGATTGGTACATGGATGGCAAGGTGGAGATCGACAGCATGATCACCCACACCCTGCCGCTGGAGCGCATCAACGAAGGCTTCGACCTGATGCATCAGGGCAAATCCATCCGCGCCGTCGTGGTGTATTGATCCTGCGCAAGCCGGGCCTGCCTGCAGGTTCGGCTTGACCTGCGCCGCAGGGCGGCCTTGACTGCGGCGCAACCGCCGCAGTAGCCGAGGCCACCATGACATGGACAATGCCCGCCGAAACCGCCCGCCAGGAACGCATCTGGATGGGGTTTCCCCGCGAAGGCGCAACGCTGGGCGATAGCAGCACCGCGCGTGAGGCAGGCTATGCCGCATGGACAGCCGTCGCCCATGCGGTCGCAGAGTTTGAACCCGTCACAATGATTGTCGATCCGACCGAGGAAGCCCGCGCCCGGCGCATGTTGGGCAGCGGCATCGATATTGTCGTGCGCGAACTGGATGAATTCTGGCTGCGCGACAGCGGCCCCACCTTCGTTCTGGATGCGCAGGGCAGGCTGGGCGCGGTGGACTGGATCTTCAACGGCTGGGGCGGCGGCGATTGGGTGAATATCCGCCATGATCGCGGGCTGGCAACCTTTATCGCCGGGCTTGCCGGGGCTGAACTCATCCCCTCGCTGCTGGTGAACGAAGGGGGCGGATTGCATGTCGATGGCAAGGGCACGATCCTGCTGACCGAAACTGTCCAGCTGGACCCTGACCGCAACCCCCATGCCGACAAGGCCCGGGTCGAGGCCGAAATGGCCCGAACCCTGGGCAGCACCAAGACGATCTGGCTGCCACGCGGTCTGGCCCGCGACTACGAAACCTTCGGGACGCGCGGCCATGTCGATATCGTCGCCTGTTTTGCCAGCCCCGGCACGATTCTTGTGCATGAACAACCCGATCCGGCCCACCCCGACCATGCCACGATGCGCGAAATCCGCGCCCTGCTGGCAGCGGCCACCGATGCGCAGGGGCGGGCGTTCCGGCTGATCGATCTGCCTGCCCCCGCCACGCTGACCGATGCCCATGGCCCGGTGGACTGGAGCTATATCAACCATCTGGTGGTAAATGACGGAGTGATCGCCTGCGGCTTTGGCGAAGATCGTGCCGATGCGCGGGCGCGCGACATTCTGGCCGAGGCCTATCCCGGGCGGCGGGTGGTCACGGTTGATGCCCGCGAACTCTTTGCGCGTGGCGGCGGCGTCCATTGCATCACCCAACAGCAACCGGCAGCCGGGGGGCGGGGATGATCGTCGAAAGCCGCATTGCCGATCTGCGCGCTGCCTTGCAGGACGGGCGCATCACCGCGCTGGCACTGGCACAGGACTGTCTGGCCCGGATCGCAGCCTATGATCGCGCCGGGCCCTGTCTGAACGCCGTGCCGGTGCTGAACCCCGATGCGCTGGAGGAAGCGCGCGCCTCTGACGCCCGCCGGGCCGCAGGGGCGGTGCTGGGTCCGCTGGATGGCATCCCGTATACTGCCAAGGCCAGTTTCAAGGTGCGGGGCCTGTCGGCCACCGCAGGCTCCCCCGCCTTTGCCGATCTGGTAGCCACTGATGACGCCTTTACCATCGCTCGGTTGCGCGCGACGGGGGCTGTCCTTCTGGGCCTGACCAACATGCCCCCGATGGCCAATGGCGGCATGCAGCGCGGGCTGTATGGCCGGGCAGAAAGCCCCTACAGCGCCGATTGGCTGACGGCGGCCTTCGCCTCGGGGTCTTCCAACGGGTCAGGCAGCGCGACTGCCGCCAGTTTCGCAGCCTTCGGTCTGGGTGAAGAGACATGGTCATCAGGCCGGGCCCCCGCAGCCAATAACGGGCTTTGCGCCTATACGCCGTCGCGGGGGGTAATTTCTGTTCGGGGCAACTGGCCGCTGGTGCCCACCATGGATGTGGTGGTGCCCCATACCCGCAACATGGCGGACCTACTGGAAGTGCTGGATGTGATTGTGGCCGATGACCCCGATCCACGCGGCGATCTGTGGCGCCTGCAGGATTGGGTGGCGATCCCGCGTGCGTCAGACCACCGGCCTGCCAGCTATCCGGCCCTTGCCCACGGGGCCAGCCTGAAGAGCAAGCGCATCGCTGCCCCTGCCATGTATCTGAATGCCGACCCCCAAGCGGGCACCGCCCCGCATCCCGGCATCGGCGGCCCGACCGGCCAGCGGATCGAAACCCGGGCCAGCATCATCGCCCTGTGGCAGGCCGCACGCGCCGCGATGGAGGCTGCCGGGGCCGAAGTGGTGCTGACCGATTTCCCGGTGATTTCGAATTACGAAGGCGACCGCCCCGGCTGCCCCACCATCGCCACCCGTGGCCTGGTCAGCCCAGACTATCTGAAGCGCGAGATTGTCGATCTGTCCGTCTGGGCTTGGGATGATTTTCTGGCCGCCAATGGCCAGCCTGGGCTCGACCGGCTGGCACTGGTGGATGGGGCCCGCATCTTTCCGCGCCCTCCCGGCGCCCTGCCCGACCGCTATACCGGTTTTGATGATGACATCGCGCATTACCCCGCCCATGCCGCCGCGCATCCGGTGCGTGATTTCCGCAGCATCCCGCATCTGGCCGACGGCTTCCGCGGGCTGGAGGCCACACGCCAGACCGATCTGGAGGCCTGGATGGATAGGTTGGGGCTGGATGCGGTGGTCTTTCCGGCCGTGGCGGATATCGGCCCGACTGATGCGGATATCAATCCTGCTTCTGCCGATCAGGCCTGGCGCAACGGGGTCTGGGTCGCCAATGGCAATCTGGCGATCCGGCATCTGGGCATCCCCACTGTGACCGTGCCGATGGGGATCATGGCCGATACCGGGATGCCCGCCGGACTGACTTTCGCCGGGCGCGGCTGGGACGATCTGGCGCTGCTGCAACTGGCCATGGCGTTCGAAGGAACAGGCCACTATCGCCAGCCGCCACCGCGCTGTCCCTGAACCGGATCAGGGCTGTTCAAGCGATCTGGCCTCGGAAACCAGCATGATCGGAATGCCGTCCCGCACCGGGAAGGCCAGATTTGCCGCCCGCGAGACCAGTTCCTGGCGCTCGCCATCCCAGGTCAGCACCGCCTGGGTGACCGGACAGACCAGCGCCTCGAGCATGCGGCGATCAACGATGACCTGATCCGTCATTGCGGCTTTTCCCCTTCGGTTCCGCCCCGCAGGGCAATCTCCATCAACACCACCAGCGTTTCGCGCCGCGTGGCCAGCGACGGCGCTTCCAGCAGGGCCTGTTTGTCATTGGCATCAAACGGGCAAAGCATCGACAGCGAGTTGATCAGCAGCTCTTCCTCGGCCTCGCGCAGATTGCCCCAGTCGGTTGACAGGCCATTGGCCTGAAAATAGCGCCCCAGCAGCGCCAGAAACCCCGACCGATCAAACCCGCCATCGCCTTCCGCCGGACCAAGATCGCGGGCGAAGGGTTGCCAATCCACCTGACAGCGACGATAGGGCGAAAACCCCTGAACGTCATCCTTCACCCGGAAACGCGACACGCCCGACAGGGTGATCATGTAGCGGCCATCTTCGGTTTCGGAAAACCCTGTCAGCCGACCAGCACAGCCAATGGCCTGCAGCCGCGCCTCGCCGCCTGGCACGGCGCGTGGCTGGATCATGCCGATCATGCGGTGATCGGTTTTCAGGCAATCATTGATCATCGCCAGATAGCGGGGTTCAAAGATATGCAGCGGCAAACGAGCGCGCGGCAGCAGCAGCGCGCCGGTCAGCGGGAATACCGCAATCACTTCGGGAAGGTCGGCAAGACGTGTCATGCGTCTGTACCTAGGGCGAAGCCGCGATCAGGCAAAGATCATCGACGACAATTTGCGCCGCCCGCGCAGAACAATCGGGTCTTGCGGCTTAAGCGCATCGAAAATCGTGAACAGCTGGGCACGGGCCGCGCCATCATTCCATTCACGATCACGGCGGAACAGGTCCAGCAGTTCATCCACCGCCTCGTCCACCTTGCCGGCCGCATTCAGGGCAACCGCCAGATCAAAGCGGGCCTGATGATTGTCGGGATTGGCAGCCACGGCGGCGCGCAATTCGGCCTCGGGTCCCGCATTGGCGGCCTGACGGGCCAGTTCCAGCTGCGCCCGTGCGGCCTCCACCTCTTTCGCTGTGGCGATCTTGGCAGGCACACCGCCCAGAAAGGCCTCGGCCTGATCCAGATTTCCAGCGGTGATATGCGCCCGCACCAGTCCGCCAAAGGCTGCGGGGTTCTCCGGCTCTTCGCCCAGAATCGCCGCAAAGATCTCGGTCGCGCCGATCACATCGCCTTCGGCCAGCGATTGTTCGGCCATGTCGAGCGCCTCGGCCAGTCCGCCATCCCCGGCGATGGCCGCAACACGGTCAATGAACTTGGTCAGTTCCGACGCAGGCAGCGCGCCCTGAAATCCATCGACCGGCTGGCCTTGCCAGAAAGCATAGACCGTCGGGATCGACTGGATCCGCAGCTGACCGGCGATCATCTGGTTCTGGTCCACATTGATCTTGACCATCTTCACCCGGCCCTTGGCCGCCGTGACCGCCGCTTCCAGCGCCGGGCCAAGCGTCTTGCACGGCCCGCACCACGGCGCCCAGAAATCCACGATCACCGGCACATCGCGGCTGGCCTCAATGACATCGGCCATGAAACTGGCCTCCGTCGTATCCTTGATGAGATCGCCCTTCGGCGCGGTGGCATTGGCATCCATTCCGAACATCGTCATCTCCATCGGAGCATTGGCTTTGCCCCTATATGGTCTGCCGGGCCACAAAGGCCAAGACCCTTTGCGCAGCCGGGTTGACCCTTGCCCGACTTCTGGTAAAGCCTTGGGTCAGGCCGGGCCTGTAGCTCAATGGTCAGAGCAGGGCGCTCATAACGCCTTGGTTGGGGGTTCGAGTCCCTCCGGGCCTACCACTTTCATTTCTCTGCGCGGGATCTTCATGGCAGAAGCTGCTCTGCTTATTCCCAAGCGTAGCAGAACTGGAACGGTTGCGGCGCACAGGGTGCAGGAGGATCATCGTCAATCAGCGATCCTGGCATGTTACCTGTCTTTGGCGCGTCATGCGCGCGAACTGAAGGGGGGTGATGGTGGGCGATCTGTTCCGGCTTTTTGGTGGCAGCTATCTGCCCACTGCGTAGATTGCGCCACGCGATTAAACGGGACGCAGCAGGGCTGGTGCTTCTTCGCGGGCTTGGCAGACGCCCGCGAAAAATCACTGTGATCGTTGACCAAGGCCAACCGGCAAGGGTGGCAGGCAGGCAAAGACGGCGCTCTGGCTGCCCCACACAAAAGGCACATCTCGCGACGGGTGCCCCGCAGTGATGCGGTCAGGCCCCATGGCGGAACATGGGCGGCCTTGCATCGGTCCAGCTTCCACCGGCCCTGGCCGAGGCGACTGCGGCATGCACCGCCGCCATTGACCGCAGGCCTGCCGCCGCCCCGGGCAAGCCGTCGCGCGTGGTGCCCCGGATGGCATCAGCCAGATCGCAATAGATATTCGCCACCGCCAGCGGGAACCCTTCGGGATGGGCAATCGCCACCCGGCTCAGCCGTCGCGCGTCGTCATATAGCCCGGCCTCACCCTTTTCGATGATCTGGGTGCGCCCGCCGACCGGGGTATAGATCAGTTGGTTCGGCTGTTCGGAGGCCCAGCGGAACCCGCCGGTTTCACCAAAGACCTGAATGTCGAACCCATGCTGACGCCCGATGGCGACCGACGATGTCCACAGCCGCCCCACCGTGCCCCGCGACATGCGGAAATTGACCATCGCGTCATCCTCCAGCTCTCTGCTGGGAATGGTCGATGCAAAATCGGCCGACAGCTTCTCCACCTCGTCATCGCAGATGAAGCTGGCCATATGCAGCGCGTGGATACCGCAATCGGCAAACTGGCCCGACACACCTGCCATCGCCGGATCATAGCGCCAGCGCACCCGCGGATTTTCGGCATCCGTCGCATCGCCATGATGGCCATGGCTGAAGCTGGTCACCACCAGCCGCACCTTGCCGATATCGCCGTTGCGCACCATTGCCCGGGCCTGCCGCACCATCGGATAGGCGGAATAGCAATAATTCACGGCGCAGATCCGGCCAGTGCGGGCGGCGATGCGCACGATCTCTTCGCCTTCCTCCACCGTCATGGTCATCGGCTTTTCGCACAGCACATGGAAACCGGCCTCCAGAAAGGCCCGGGTGATCTCGAAATGGGTGGAATTTGGCGTCGCCACGGTGACCAGATCAACCCGGTCCGGGCGGTTGCGTTCGCCTTCCAGCATCTCCTGCCAGTCGCCATAGGCCCGATCTGCCGCGATACCTAATTCCCGCGCATAGGCGCGCCCTTCTTCGGGCCGGTGATCCAGCGCGCCCGCGACCATCGCGAAATGGCCGTCAGCCAGTGCGCCCAGCCGATGGGCCGGCCCGATCTGGCTGCCCGCGCCGCCGCCGATCATGCCCCAGTTCAGTTTTACCATGCCAAGCCCCCTTTCAGAACCCGATGGAAGACAGATAGTCGCGGTTGCGGCGGGCATCGTCGATCGGACTGACATCCAGCGTGGGGTCGCAATCCTGTTCCACCGTGCACCAGCCTTCGAACCCCGCATCCAGCAGGATTTGCCGCACCGCCGGAAAATCCACGCAGCCCTTGCCCAGATTGCAGAAAATGCCCTGACCGCAGGCCTCGTAGAACCCGGTTCCCTTTGCGATCACATCTGCCTTCACCAGCGGGTCGATATCCTTGAAATGCATGTAGGAAATCCGCCCGATATGGCGCCGCATGAAGGCCACGGGATCAAAGCCCGCATAGGCATGATGTCCGGTATCGAAGCAGATTTTCAGAATACGGTCATCCACCTCGTCCAGCAGCCGTTCCAGTTCCGGTTCAAAATCGATGAAGCCGGCAGCATGGGCATGGATGCCCACGGTCAGACCGTAATCCTCGGCCCCCATCCGGGCGATGGTGGCAATCCGGTCGCGGAAGGCCCGCCATTCGTCAGCGCCCATCTGCTCGGCCGCCTCGGCCCGCCCGGCCGTCGGCGCGCGGCGGGGCGAGATGCTGTCGATCAGCACCAGATGGCCCGCGCCATGCGCGGTCAGCGCGGCACAAGTGCGGCGGGCGGCATCCAGCACTTCGTCCCATTTGGCGGGATCATGGAAAGGGCGGAACACCACCCCACCGATCAGCGACAGCCCATTTTCGGCCAGCGCATCGCCCAGAATCGCCGGGTCTTCCGGCATGAAGCCGACCGGGCCAAGCTCGATCCCGCGATACCCGGCAGCGGCACAATCGGCCAGCACCTGCCGCCAGGACGGGTTGCGCGGATCATCTGCGAATTCCACACCCCAGGAACAGGGGGCATTGCCGATACGAAGGGTCATTTGGTCCTCATGCTTGCGGAACGGCGTGCCACTGGCCGTCTTCGGATGCCGTGAAGGCGGTGTCGATGATCTGGCTGACGGCCAGCCCATCGCGGAACGTTGGCCAGACGGATCGGCCCTTCGCGATGGCCTGCAGAAAATCCCGCGCCTCGATGATGATCTGATCCTGATAGCCGGTGCCATGGCCCGGACCCTGACAAAAGGCGGCATAGTCGGGATGCTGCGGCCCGGTCAGGATACGGGTAAAGCCGCGCGTTGCTGACGGGCCATCGGCCCGATACAGCCATACCGCGTTCTGATCTTCCTGATCAAAGCGGATCGCCCCGGAAACGCCATGAATTTCATAGGCATATCCCATCTTGCGGCCTGTGGCGATCCGGCTGGTGAACAGATGCCCCATTACCCCATTGGCAAAGCGCAGCATCAGTTGCGCCTGATCGTCATTGTCCACGGCAACCGGGCCATTCGGTCCGGGCCGCGTGCTGTGGATCGTTTCGATGCGGGCAGAAAGCTCGGCCACCGGCCCCATCAGCGCCAGCAGGCAATTGATCGGATGCGGTGCCAGATCGCCCATGCAGCCGTTGGCGCGACCTGTGCAGCGCCATGTGGCGGGCAACATCGGATCGGCCAGAAAATCCTCGGTATGTTCGGCGCGGATCCATGTCACCTTGCCGATCGCGCCATCGGCCAGCAATTTTCGCACGAATTGGGTCGCAGGCGTGCGGACATAATTGAAGCCGATCATGTTGGGCAGCCCCGATGCCTCTGCCGCTGCCACCATCGCCCGCGCATCCTCCAACGAGGCGCCAAGCGGCTTTTCGCAGAAGACCGGCTTGCCTGCGGCAAAGGCCGCCTCGGCAATCGCGCGATGGGTGGATTGCGGCGAGGCGATGACCACCGCTTCCACCTTCGGGTCAGCCACCAGTGCGCGCCAATCGGCCGTGGCGCGGGCAAAGCCATAGGCCCGGCGATAGGTTTCGGCGCTGGCGGGGCTGGAGGCTGCGATCATTTCCAGCCTTGGCCGCAGCGGGGTGTCGAAAACCGCACCCACTGCGGCCAGCGCCACGGCATGTGCCTTGCCCATATAGCCGCCGCCGATCAGCCCGATCCCGATTTCTGCCATCATCCCCCCCCTGCGCCGCCCCTATTGCAACCGGTTGCAAATCTTGTATCCTGCCCCGACATGCCGCGCAAGTCCCGTTCGGGACGCGGTTTCGGGGAACAGAAAATGACAGAGACCAAGGGCAGCATCCGGCTGACTGTCGCACAGGCCATCGCACGCTGGCTGGCGGCCCAGTTCATCGACATTGACGGGATCGAAACCCGCATCTGCGGCGGCGGGTTCGGCATTTTCGGCCATGGCAATGTGCCCTGTCTGGGCGAGGCGCTCTATCCGCTGCGCGATGACCTGCCGCTGTATCGCGGGCAGAACGAACAAAGCATGGGCTTTGCCGCTGCGGCCTATGCCAAATACCACTTGCGCCGCCGCTTCATGTTCTGCACGGCCAGCGCAGGCCCCGGCACCGCCAACCTGCTGACTGCGGCGGCCCTGGCCCATGCCAACCGCCTGCCGATGCTGATGCTGTGCGGTGACAATTTCCTGACCCGCCTGCCCGATCCCGTGCTGCAACAACTGGAACATTTCGGCAATCCGGGGCTGGGTGTGACCGATGCCTTCAAGGCCGTGTGCCGCTATTGGGACCGCATCACCCATCCGGCACAGATCCTGCAATCGCTGCCTGCGGCGCTTGCGACGATGCTTGATCCCGCCGATTGCGGCCCGGCCTTTCTGGCCCTGCCGCAGGATCTTCAAGGCTGGGCGTATGACTATCCGCGCGCCTTCTTTGACCGGCGGGTCCATCGCATTCGCCGCCAGACGCCCGACAGCGCCGAAATCGCCGATGCGGCGGCCCTGCTGCGCGCGGCCAAGGCACCTGTCATCATTGCAGGGGGGGGCGTGCAATATTCCGGCGCCGTGGCCGAACTGACCGCCTTTGCCGAAGCGCATGGCATTCCGGTAGTGGAAACCATCGCCGGGCGGGCCAATCTGCTGGCCGATCATCCGCTGAACATCGGCCCGCTGGGGGTTACGGGATCGGACAGCGCAAATGCCATCGCCGGGGCCGCCGATGTGGTTCTGGCAGTCGGCACCAGACTGCAGGATTTCACCACCGGGTCCTGGACCGTCTTTGCCCCTGCTGCGCGACTGATCGCGCTGAATGCCGGGCGCCATGACGCGGCCAAACATCAGGCCCTGGCGGTTGTGGGCGATGCGAAGCTGGGGCTGCGGGCACTGGATGCGGCCCTGACGGATTATCGCGCCCCACAGGGCTGGCTGGCCCGCGCCCAGGCAGAGCGGCAGACATGGGACAGCTATGTCGCCGCGAATGTCGCCCCCGGCAACCGCCCCAATTCCTATGCGCAGGCCATCGGGGTGGTGAACGCATTGTGCGATCCGCGCGACCGGGTGGTGACGGCCGCAGGCGGCCTGCCCGCCGAGGTGACGGCGAACTGGCGCACCAAGGGCATCGGCACCGTGGATGTGGAATTCGGCTTTTCCTGCATGGGTTATGAAATCGCCGGGGGCTGGGGGGCCCGCATCGCCCAATCCGGCGTCGAACCCGAGCGCGATACCATCGTGATGGTTGGTGATGGCAGCTATCTGCTGATGAATTCCGACATCTATTCCTCGGTACTGACGGGGCACAAGCTGATCGTGGTCGTGCTGGACAATGGTGGCTTTGCCGTCATCAACAAGCTGCAGAACAATACCGGGCAGGCCAGCTTCAACAATCTGATCGCCTATTGCCCGACAGTGCCCGACCCCTTCCGGGTGGATTTCGCGACCCATGCCCGGGCGATGGGGGCCATTGCTGAAACGGTCGCCACACCCGCGGAGCTGGCCGATGCCTTCCGCCGAGCCAAGGCGGCCACGAAAACCAGCGTCATCGTGATGCAGGTCGATCCCTATGAAGGCTGGACGGCACAAGGCCATGCCTGGTGGGAAATCGGCACAGCCGAAGTATCCGACAGCGACACCGTTCTTGCCCGCCGCGCCGGGGTCGAGGCTGGCCGGGCCGCGCAGCGGCGGGGCCTGTGATGGCGGGGCTGGCACCGCTGCGGGGCCGCAGCTTTCTGGTGATCGGCCGGGCGGGGATGGATCTTTACGCCGATCCCCCCGGCACCCGGATCGAAGAGGCCACGCGCTTCACCACGGCGCTTGGCGGGTCTTCGGCCAATATCGCGGCGGCCCTTGTCCGGCAGGGCTGCCGCGCATCGTTGGTCACCTGCGTTTCGGATGATGCAGTGGGCCGGTTCTGCCTGTCGCGCTTGCAGGCCCATGGCATCGATCATGCCCATGTCCGCACCGTTTCGGGCGAACCCCGCAATTCCCTGGCAATCGTGGAAACCCGGATCGACAACTGCCAATCGGTCATCTACCGCAACAACGCCGCCGATTTCGCCATGACCGTCGCGGATGTCGAGGCAGTGGACTATGCCACGTTTTCCGCGCTGATCACCACCGGCACCGTATTGGCGGCCGAACCGTCACGCAGTGCCACCTTCCGTGCCTTCGATCTGGCCCGCGCCGCTGGCCTGCCCCTGATCCTTGATGTCGATTACCGACCCTATTCCTGGCCCTCTGCCGACATCGCCGCCGATGTCTATTCGCGCGCAGCAGCACTGTGCGACGTGATCATCGGCAATGATGTCGAGTTCGATTTCATGGCCGGCCATCGCGGCGGTGGATTGGACAAGGCCCGCAGCCTGATCGCGGAAGGCGCGCAGATCGTGGTGTACAAGATGGGCGAAAAAGGTGCGGTGACCATCACAGCAGAGGGCGAATTTGCGACTGGCATCTACCAGACACAGGCCCTGAAACCCACCGGCGCCGGAGACAGCTTTCTGGGTGCCTTCGTCGCCGGGCTGGCCGATGGCCTGCCCCTGCGCAAGGCGGTGCTGCGCGGCTCTGCCGCCGCCGCCATGGTGGTGGCCCGCGTGGCCTGCGCCCCGGCCATGCCCGACCGGGCCGAACTGGACACCTTTCTTTCCCACCACCCCGGCCCGACCCCATAAGGACACAAGACCATGCATATCGCGCCCCACGACAACCGGAACCGTCCCATCGTCGATGCGAACGATCCGCTTGTGCCCTTGGTCTATTTCAACATCGTTTCCCTGCAGGCGGGGCAGCATTTCGACTATCGCGTGCCCGGCTATGAAACCTGTGTCGTGCCCGCCACCGGCACGGTTACGGTGGAAACGATGGGCGAAAGCTTTGCCCATATCGGGCATCGCCGCACGGATGTCTGGGATGGCGAACCGGAAGGGGTCTATGTGCCCAGCGGGGCCGCTGCGCGGATCACGGCCCGAACCGCAACCGAGGTGTTCATCGCGGGCGCGCAATTTGCCGAAACCCTGCGCCCCTTTGCCGTACGGACGTCCGAGATCGACCTTGTGCAATATGGGTCCGACGACACGAAAACCCATCGCAAGATCAAGCATATCCTTGGCGCGGCCTATCATGACCGGGTCGGGCGGCTGCTGGTTTCGGAACTGTTTACCGTCGGCGCGGGCGGCTGGTCGGGGTTTCCCAGCCACAAGCACGACACCGATCGCCTGCCCGACGAAACCCGACACGATGAATGCTACAACTTCCGCTTTCGCCCCGATTACGGGTCTGGCCTGCAGATGCTGCAGCGCGAGGACAACCAGCCGGGCGAGGCCTATCACATCATGAACCGTTCCACGGTGCTGATCGACAAGGGCTATCACCCTTGTTGCGTGCTGCCAGGCTATGAGATGTATTACTTCACCATTCTGGGCGGGCAAAGCCAGCGCAGCCTGAAACAGTACTTCCAGCCCACCCATGCGGCGCAACTGCACACCATCCCCGGCATCATGGACATGGTGGCAAAGTTCAAATGACGCTGGCCACCCTGTCACAGGTTCTGCAACCCGCCCTGCGCGATGGCTATGCCGTTCCCGGGCTGGTCTGTCTGGGGTGGGAGGATGCCCGCGCCTTCACCCTTGCCGCGCAGGCTGTGCAGGCCCCGGTGATCCTGCAGGCTGGTCCCGGCGCGCGGGCGCATATGCCTGTGGCCGTCTGGGGGGCGATGTTCCGCCATCTTGCGGCCAGTGTCGATGTGCCGGTGGTCGCGCATCTGGATCATGGCCACAGGATGGAAGAGTGCCGCGCAGCCCTGGATGCCGGGTTCACTTCGGTGATGTTCGACGGATCGGCCCTGCCCCTTCAGGCCAATATTGACGCCACAGCCGCCGTTGTCGCGCTGGCCCGGGCGGCGGGGGCCTCCTGCGAAGGCGAAATCGGCTTTGTCGGCTATGCCGGAGGCGCGGCTTCGGCAGGCACCGACCCGGCAGAGGCCGCCCGTTTTGCGACCGATACCGCGGTGGATGCGCTGGCCATATCGGTCGGCAATCTGCACCTGCAGACCGACGAAGGTGCGGGGCTTGATCTGGACCGGCTGCGCGCGATCGAGGCCGCTACGGCGGTGCCGCTGGTCATTCATGGTGGATCGGGGGTACCCTTGGCGCAGCGTGCCTCGCTGGCTGCAAACAGCCGGATCTGCAAGTTCAACATCGGCACCGAATTGCGCCAGAGCTTTGGGGCAGCCTTGCGGGAAACGCTGGCGAATGACCCGCGCCTCTTTGACCGGATCGCCATTCTGGGTTCCACCGAATCCGCGCTGCAGGATCGCGCCGAATGGGTGCTGCGCAATCTTGGTGCGGCGGGGCGCGGATAGGCAAGCACCCGTCAAATGCCCGGCTGCGGGCTCCAGGCGATCACCTCCACCTCGACCCGCACATCGACCAGAAAGTCGCTGATCAGTGCAGAACGGGCGGGCGGGTCTTGCGGGAAGTATTCGGCATAGACTGCATTGAAACCCGGAAAATCGGCGCGGTCCTTCAGCCAGACCATCGCCTTGACCACGTCATCGCGGCTGCATCCGGCCAAAGCCAGCGTTGCGGTGATTTCGTCCAGCACCGCGCGGGTCTGATCTTCGATCGTGCCCCAGGTCATCACCTGCCCGTCCCGCATCGGAACCTGACCTGTCAGATAAACCATGTCCCCGGCCCGGACAGCGCGGCTCAGGCTCAGGGTGCGGCCCTGAATGACAAGCGGCTCTCCAATGATCTGTTTTGACATTGCGGCGTCCTGTTGTGATTGGGTCACGTCCGTCAATCTGGTGTAAATTACTGGATGGCCTGAGGTCATGGTCAGGCGGCCTTTGTTGTGATGCTGAG
>NZ_JBALHR010000016.1:0-75048 GCF_036964905.1 Gemmobacter denitrificans | reverse complement strand
AGACCTTCCTCTCCGCCGTCGCCCTCGCCGCAACCGTCATCTTCTGGCTTTGACGATCAATGAGTCTGGACCCTAAGGTCGGCATTGGGGAAGCCGCACAGCGGCACAGTTAGGTGGAATGAATGTCTCTTATTGGTCGAATCTGAAAACGTCCTCCCCCACCCCTATCCACTGGGAGTGGAGGGTTCAGTCGCCCCGACTGACTGGCGATGAAAGCACCCCCATCACCACCGATCGCATTTCCTAGGACTTCGGTCTCGTCGCAGATCCCAAGACGCAAAGCTGAGTCCCCACCCGCCCCGGCTACGACCGCGCGGTAAGTAAGTCATGTCAACAACCACACGAGATTGAACATGACGAACCCTTACGCAAATACCGCAACTGCGAGGTTGATCGCCGATCGTATCCGCGACCTGTCGCACAAGAAGACCCAGGCCGAAATCGCCAGCGAGGCAGGCTTCGGCAATGCCAAGATGATGACCTTCCTGAAGAACGGTCGAAACAAGGTTCCGCTCGATCGTGTGCCCTCGTTGGCGAAGGCGCTGGAGGTCGATCCGGCTTACCTGATGCGGCTGGCACTCGATCAGGCTGTCGGTGCGACGGCGACAAAGGCGATCACCGAAATCTTCGGCACGCCCGCGACTGAGAATGAACGCGGCTGGCTGGCAGAATTGCGTGATGCTTCGGATAACACCGACCCGCGGCTGACAGCGCGGTCTCGCGCGACTTTGAGGGGGATCTTCGGCAAATGACATCGCAGGAGGATGACCCCGTCTTCACCGTTCCCATGGGTCCAGTGGGACCATGGGACCAGCTGAGCGCGAACGAGAAGGCGTGGATCGAGTTCATCCGCGTGATCTCGTGTGGGAGTGACCCGAAGGTCACCCCGTCGCGTGCGCGCGCACTGCGCGAGCTGTTGGATGCGGGATGAAGAAACAGCGGGGAAGTGATCTCAGTTGCCCGCCCTGCTTCACATGCACTGGATAGCGCCACCACTCACTTCATGCGATTAGTCGTGCAGGAAGCCGCCATCCATCGCGAAGCAGGCCTGAAGAGTGCATTCATGAGCTTCGATGTCACTCAGCCGCCAACGTGTGCAACCGGGACCGACGCGCACAGCACGTGGAAACTTGCCGTCGCGCTTCCAGCGTCAAATTGTGTCGGTGGACACGTTGAAGCGCTTTGCTACCTGTTCAACAGTCAGGTAGAGTTGTTCAGTGTCGGCGGTCTTGGACATGGATTCTCCTATAAGGCGCTCTACGCGGAGCCACACGCATCCTATATGCTAATGGATCAGAGACCGCCGTTGGCAATTTCGCTTTAGGATGAGATTCCCTTCAGAGTGGTTCAGCCCGCCCCAGTAGCCCATCACGCGCAACCAGATGCGTAATGTAGCCCAGATGTAGCCCAGCGGACCAACAGCACGTAAAGCAACGAGCAAGGCCCAAGCTATGTTCTCTTGTTTCTAAGGAGATTGGAGTGGTGCCCAGAGCCGGAATCGAACCAGCGACACGCGGATTTTCAATCCGCTGCTCTACCAACTGAGCTATCTGGGCACGCTGTCAGCCGTGGCTGCTTGGTGAGGCGGGTATTAAGCGAGGGCGTGGGGGCTGTCCAGAGGGGTTTGACGAAAAAATTGCAGCTCCATGATTTTCTTGTGTCACTGCTCAACCCGACGACGACGGGCAGCTTAGCCCGTTACAGCCATCTTCGCCGCGATGGCCTGGGCAGTTTGGGTATAATGTGCCGCCAGAAGCGCGACGGCGTCATCGGCGCGCCGGGCCAGAACCGCCTCGGCGATGGCGGCGTGTTCAGCGTGGATGTCGCGGCCGCTTTCGGCGCCTTGATCCAGCAGGATCGGGATCCGATACCGTTCGGTGGCGGTGTACAGGCGTTCAAAGAATTCCAGCATCCAGACCGAACCACAAGCCACTAGCAGGGCGCGGTGAAAGGCGTGATGACGGGTTTCAAGTTCCCACACATCGCCGCCTTCGCTGCGGCGATCCACCTGCAGCTTGAGGGCATAAAGTGCCGCCACGATACCCGACGCCCAGTCATCGCCGCCCAGCAGGATCGCTGAACGCAGGGCCTCGGATTCGATCAGGATGCGCAGGCGCAGCGCATCCTCCATCTCGGCCAGAGAGAGTGGCGCCACCGTAAAGCCGCGCAGGGCCACGGCTTCGACCAGACGTTCGGCCTGCAAGCGGTTCAGCGCCTCGCGCAGGGGGGAAAACCCCATGTCGTAGCGGGTGCTGAGATCGGCCATGCGCAGCGGTTTGCCGGGGGGCAGTTCGCCCCGGATGATGTCATGGCGCAGCGCGGCATAGGCTTTTTCGGCAAGGGTCATCGGGGCCTCCTGCGGCCAGTATCGCAGGTGGTGCAGAGGGGCGCAATTCGGCTTGCGAAAATCCTGCACTGCACGCTTTGCGCCTGAAGCGATTGAATTTGCAGCAATAGTCGTAAGATTTGTTATTTTCGAAAATTCTGTTGACAGACACGGGCGCATCGCAAAACATTAACCCAAGAGTTAAGAAATTGCACCGATCTGAAACCGGGCAGACAGGGAGAAGCCGATGTTGCAAGAGCGCGTCGAGGGGAAGTGGCTGGACTGCTTCCGCCGGGTTCTGGCGTTGAACGGGATTGGCAAGGGGACACCCATCGCCATTCTTCATGAAACCCAGTCGCGCCCGGTTCTGGTGCAACTGTGCGAGCTGGCTGCCCATGACCTGGGCGCCGAGTTCTGTCTGATCCAGATGCCAACCCCGCGCCAGACGGCACCGGTTCCGGTGAAATCCACCGGCACCAGCTGGGCGCTGCAGGGCAATCGTGCGGTGATCGAGGCTTTGAAGCAGGTCGAAGTGATCCTCGATTGCACGGTCGAGGGGCTGATCCATGCCCCTGAATGGCCCGAGATCGAAGGTGCGGGCCGCACCCGTTTGCTGGTCATCACCAATGAACATCCGGAAATTCTGGAACGGACCGAACCCCGGCCCGAACTGGGGCCAAAGGTTCAATTGGGCATCCAGATGCTGCGCGAAGCGTCACAGATGCGGGTGACCTCGGCCCTCGGCACCGATCTGACGGTCGATCTGCGCGGTGCGCCTTGCGGTGGCACGGCGGGCTTTGGCACCACGCCCGGCGCGGTGGCACATTGGCCGGGCGGGCTCTGCCTGGCCTTCCCGGGCCAGAATGCCGTGAACGGGCGGATCGTGATGGGGGTGGGCGACATGAACCTGACCTTCAAGACCTGTCTGACCAGCCGGATCGACATCACCATCGAACAGGATTTCATCACCGCCATCACCGGCGACGGGATCGATGCGCTGCATTTCCGCGAATATCTGGAGGCCTGGGAAGACCGCAATGCCTTTGGGATGAGCCATGTCGGCTGGGGCATGAACCCCGGCGCGCGATGGGTCAGCGCCGCGATGTATGACAAGCGCGACATGCAGGCGGTGGAATTCCGGGCCATC
This sequence comes from Gemmobacter denitrificans, assembly GCF_036964905.1. NCBI lineage: Bacteria > Pseudomonadati > Pseudomonadota > Alphaproteobacteria > Rhodobacterales > Paracoccaceae > Gemmobacter > Gemmobacter denitrificans. The sequence continues at coordinate 71,575 of NZ_JBALHR010000016.1, read as the reverse complement.
GCCGGGTCTTTCTTGTGGTCCACCGGGGCCAATCAATATGCCGGCCGCTACACGCTGGGCCATTTCGATCTGCCAATGCGCAATTGCACCATCGCCCTTGATGGGCGCGTGGTGGTGCAAGACGGCGTTCTGCAAGGGGAGCTTGCCTGATGACCATCCAGACCCAAATGGGCGTTTTGCCGATGAGCAGCCCCGCCGACTATTATGACATGTCGCGTGTCCGTCCCGAAGTCGCGGCAGCCCTGGCCCAGATCAACGCCATGGGACCGGTCTTTGCGGCCCGCGCCAAGGCGGTGGATGACGAAGCCTCGTTTCCGACAGCGAATTACCGCGATCTGGCCGAGGCGGGCTTTCTGGGCCTGAGCATCCCGCAGGAATTCGGCGGCTGGGGCTTTTCCATGGGCGAATATGCCATGGTGGGAGCCGAGATCGCGAAGTATTGCGGGGCCACGGCGCTGACCTTCAACATGCACAATTCCAGCATGGCATGGTCGCGCTTCATGTATGACATGCCCAACCTGACACCTGACGAGAAAGCTGCCTTTGCCCCGCTGCGGGCGCGGCAATTCACCCGGGCGATGCGGGAACGTGCGATCTATTCCCAGCCGATTTCGGAAGGCGGGCAGAACTGGACCAGCAAGCCCAACCAGACCCAGTGCCGCGCGGTCGAAGGGGGATGGAAGATCAACGGGTTCAAGAAATTCGCCAGCCTTGCAGGGTATTGCGATTACTACACCATTGTCTGCACCGAGGTGTTCGAAGGTCAGGAGCCGCGTCACGAGGATACGATGCTCTTCGTGGTCCACAAGGACACGCCCGGCCTGACGGTCAAGGGCGACTGGGATCCGCTGGGGATGCGCGGCACCAACAGCCGCGACCTGATCCTGAAGGATGTGTTTGTCACTGCGGATGATCTGCTGATGCCGCGCGGCATCTTTGGCAAGACGCTGCCCAACTGGCCGCATATGATGGCCACGCTGTCGCCCACCTATATGGGTGTGGCGCAGGGGGCCTATGATTTCACCATCGCCTATTTGAAAGGGCAGGTGCCGGGCCAGCCGCCGATCGACCGCCGGATGTATGCCACCAAACGGGTGGCGGTCAGCAAGATGTATGCCCGGCTGGCGACTATGCGCGCGCTGTGGTGGCAGGCTTTCTCCGAGGCCAAGGGCATGCCGTCAAAGGCCGAGGTGATGCGGATGTATGCCGCGCAATACAATGTGATGGAGGGCGCGCAGGAACTGACCGCGCTTGCCATCCGCACCTGTGGCGGGCAATCGATGCTGAAATCCCTGCCGCTGGAACGGATGTATCGCGACAGCCGCTGCGGCGCGCTGATGCTGCCCTATACCAGCGAGATCATGGAGGATTACATCGGGGTTCTGGCACTGTACGAGATGTCGGAACTGGATACTGCGCCGGGGGATGAAGGCGGCGCGCGCAATTCGCTGTGGCGGGGCGATGCGGGCAGCTTGCGGGGGCTGCGCTGATGCCGCGCGACAGCGTGCAGGTTCTGGGCCATCTGGCCCGCCCGCCCGAAGACGCATGGCAGATCCTGCGCGATTTCTGCGCGCCGTGGCACCCGTGGATCGCCACGATGACCGAGGAACGCGGCCCCGCTGGCGCACGCATCCGCGCCTTTACGGTGGCGGGGGATCCTGCGCTTTACCGCGAACAGCAGACCTATCTGTCCGACAGTGACCGCGTGCTGGGCTATACCCATGTGCAGGGCATCCGGGATTGCGAAAGCTATGATGCGCGGATCACCGTTTCCGCCGCCGAAGGAGGCGGGTGCCATGTTCACTGGACTGCGCAATTGCGCGCGCCTGCCGCACGGCTGCAGCCGATCTGCGACGGGACAAGGGCGGTCTTTGAGGCTGGAATTGCCGCGCTGGCAACCGCCGCGCTTCCGGGCGATGTGGCAGACCCCGCGCCCGAACCTGTCGAGCCGAAGTTTGAAACGCTGATCCTTGACGATCTGCCGCGCCTTGCGCTGACAGTGGCAACCCCGACCGAAGGGTCGGGCAGGGATGACGACCGGCTTTGCCTGTTTCTGCATGGCATCGGCGGCGGGCGCAGCAACTGGCAGGACCAGCTGGCGGCAGCAGGGCGGCGGATGCGCGCGGCAGCCCTTGATCTGCGCGGCTACGGCGACAGTTCGCTTGGGGCGCGGCAATCCAGCGTCGATGATTACTGCGCGGATATCCTGCGCGTGGCCGAACGGCTGGGGGCGCGGCGGCTCGTGCTGGTGGGCCTGTCCTATGGCAGCTGGATCGCCACATCCTTTGCGATGCGCCACCCGCAGATGCTGGCGGGGCTGGTGCTGTCGGGCGGCTGCACCGGCATGTCCGAAGCCGGACCAGAGGAACGCGAGGCCTTTCGGGTCAGCCGCGAGGTGCCGTTGAATGCCGGGCAGGTGCCGGCTGACTTTGCCCCGGCGGTTGTCCGGGTTCTGGCGGGACCTTCAGCCTCGGAGCAGACCCGGCAGCGCCTGCTGGACAGCATGGCCGCGATCCCTGCCGCCAGCTATCGTGATGCGCTGATCTGTTTCACCCATCCGCTGGAACGGTTCGATTTCGCGCGGCTGACCATGCCCGTCCTGCTGATGACAGGTGCCCATGACCGGCTGGCCCCGCCGCAGGAAATTCGCGGCATTGCCGGGCGCATCTGGGACACGGCACCGCGCCCCGATGTCCGGTTCGAGGTGATCCCCGATGCCGGGCATGTCTGCAATCTGGAACAGCCCGAAATCTATAACCGCCATCTGACCGATTTGCTGGAGCGTCTGGCATGACCCGCCTGCCGCGCCGCCAGCAGAACCGGCAGAACCGCGAACGTGCGATCCTTGATGCGGCGCTGAAGGTCTTTGCCGCGATGGGCTATACCGGCACCACCATGGATGCAGTGGCAGCCGAGGCGGGCGTGACCAAACCCACGCTGTATTCCTATTTCCCGTCCAAGGAATCGCTGTTTCAGGCGATGATGCTGGGCAAGCGCGACGTGATGCTGGATGTGTTCGAACATCCCTCCGATCAGGGCATGGTGGCCGATCTGCTGATCTTCGCATGGGCCTATGCCGATACGGTCATGCGTCCCGAAATGCTGTCGCTGGCCCGGCTTATCATCGGCGAGGTGCAGCGCTTTCCTGAAATCGGGCGGGCCTATCAGGCCAGCGGCCCCGATCACCTGCTGCGCGGGATCATGCGCTATCTGGAAGGCCAGCGCCGCGCCGGGCGGCTGGCCTTCGACGATGCCGAACTGGCCGCGCAGGATCTGTGGGGCCTGATCCTGTCGGCACCCCGGACACAGGCACTTTATATGCCCGATGCGCTGCCCGACCGGGCGGTGCTGGGCCGCTATATCCTGAACGGGCTGCGGGTGTTCCTGAAGGCCTATTCCACGACGCCCGGGCCCGATCTTGAACAACTTGATGCGCTGCAACGCGCCCCTTCCCAACAGGTGATCCATGACGCTTGACGACTTTCTTGCCGATCCGGGCAGCCGCTTTGCCACCGTTGCGATGACCGATACCAACGGGTTGTTGCGCGGGCAGATGGTCTCGGCCAGCAGTCTGAAGGGGATCGCGAAAGCCGGTATGGGAATGGCCCCCGCGCAACTGGCGTTGGACCCGACCGATGTGCATCTCAACCTTCCGGGCGTGAATGACGATGCGGGCGATTTCCATGATGATCCGCTGATGCTCGATCCGGCCAGTGCGCGCCGTTTGCCTTGGGCCAGACCGGGGCATGATCTGTTGGTGCTGTCGCATTTCACCGGCGCTTCGGCCGCGCTATGCCCGCGGTCGATCCTGACCCGGGTCTTGGCCCGCGCCGCCGAGGCCGGGTTTTTCCCGAAATACGGAATGGAACTGGAATATACCCTGTTCGACGAAACCCCCGAAAGCGCGCGCGCGAAGGGCTACCGTGATCTGAAACCGGCCACCCTGCATGCCAGCCATGATCTGATCATCTATCAGGCCATGCAGACCGAATGGTACGAGGCCCTGGCCGCGATCTGCGAACCGCTGCGGATCGATCTGGCGAAGATGCACGAGGAAATCGGGGCCGGCTTCATGGAGTGCTGCATCGGGGCGGGCGGCGGGCTGGACCCTGCCGATCAACTGGTGTTGCTGAAGAACTTTCTGCGCGCATTGGCGCTGCGTCAGGGCAAATCGGTCACCTTCATGCCGCGCTGGAGCGAAGCTGCCGACAGCCAGTCGATCCACCTGCACATGAGCCTGAAGGACAAATCCGGCACTCCGGTGTTCTGGGACGGCGCACAACGCCATGGCATCAGCCAGACATTCCGGTGGTTTCTGGGCGGGCTGCAGGCCTTCATTGGGGATATGACCCTGATCTTCCAGCCGACGGTGAACAGCTACCGCCGCTTTGCACCCGGCACCTTTGCACCACCCGGCCTGACATGGGGCTATGAAAACCGCACCACCTGTTTCCGGCTGGTCGGGCATGATCCGGGCAGCTTGCGGGTGGAAAACCGCCTGCCGGGGGCAGATACCAATCCCTATCTGACCACCGCCGCCACCTTGGCTGCCGGGATTGCCGGGATCGTGGGGCAGATCGAGCCGGACCCCGAGGTGATCGGGTCGGGCTATGCGCAGGAACCGGCGCGCGATTTCGCCCGTTCGATGCCCGATGCGATCAGCCGCCTGCGCGGATCGGCCTTTGCGCGGGACTGGCTGGGGGATCGCTTCGTCGATGGGTTCACCGCCACGCGCGAAAGCCAGCATGACGAATTCCGTCGCAAGGTGCCGGATGTCGAATTGCAGCGCTTCTTCGATCTGGGTTGACCCATGGACCTGCGCGCAGATTTTCTGGAAGCAATGAGCCGGGCCGCGACGTTTGTGGCGGTTGCCACCACCGATGGGCCTGCCGGGCGGCATGGGGTGACAGTGTCCTCGCTCACCTCGGTGTCCGCCGATGGGGCCCTGCCGTCGTTGCTCTTGTGCATCCATCACCAGAGTCCGGCAGCGGCAGCCATGCTGCAGCACCGCGCCTTTTGCGCCAATCTGTTGCATGAAGGCCAGCAGACCATTGCCAATCTGTTCGCCGGTCGTGGCGGGCCTGATCGGGCGGAGCGCTTTGCGGCCTGCGACTGGCAACCGGGCGAAGGGGGGCAGCCGATGCTGGCCGGAGCCACGGCGGCGCTGGAATGTCGGCTGGCGACCGCGCTTTTGTGGGGCACCCATCATGTGCTGATCGGCGAGGTGACGGCAATCCGGCTGTCGGACGATCCGGCGGCGCTGCTCTATGGCCAGCGGACCTATCGAAAATCGGTGCATCTGTAACCGATCCGGCGCGCCATGCGCCGATCCGGGGGCAAGCCCCGGCAAGACCGACCGGCAAAAGCCCGGCGACAAGACCCGGAACGGGACAACAAGGGAGAAACAGGGTGACCAATCCGACATCTTCGGCGCAAAACCAGTTGCGCCGCAATTCACTGGGCCTGATCGCGGTGACCTTCATGGTCGTCTCGGCGGCGGCCCCGCTGACCGGTGTGGCGGGGGCAGTGCCCATTGCCATGCTGATCGGCAATGGCGCGGGCGTGCCCGCGACATTTCTGTTCATGACGCTCATCATGCTGGCTTTCGCCGCAGGATATGTGGCCATGTCACGCCATGTGAAGAATGCGGGTGCCTTCTATGCCTATGCCGCCCGGGCATTGGGCGGGCGTGCGGCGGGCGCAGTTTCGATGATTGCGCTGTTGTCCTACAATTGCATGCAGTTCGGTCTGGCGGGGCTTCTGGGGGGCATTGCCACCGGTGTCTTTGCCGATCTGGGGATCGTGCAACCCTGGTGGGTCTGGAGCCTGCTGGCCATCCTTCTGGTGGGGGTGCTGGGTTATCGGCAGGTCGATCTGTCGGCGCGGGTGCTGATCGTGCTGGTGGTGCTGGAATATCTGATCGTGCTGCTGGTCGATTTCGCCATTCTGGGTGCGGGCGGGGCGGAAGGGCTGTCGCTGAACCTGTTTGACGCCGACGCGCTGTTTTCGGGTTCGCTGACTGCGTCGATCCTGTTCTGCCTTGGGTCGTTCATCGGGATCGAGGCAACCACGATCTATGCCGAAGAGGCCCGGGATGCCGACCGCACCATCCCCCGCGCCACCTATCTGTCGGTGCTTTTGATCGGGTTGTTCTTCGTGTTCACCACATGGCTGATGGTGGTGGCCGCACCTGCGGGCAAGCTGCAGGACACCATCGGGGCCTTGCCCGATCCGACCGGCTATTTCTTTGAACTGGCCGGGCAATATGTCGGCGGGCCGGTGCCGATGATCGCGGGGCTTTTGCTGGTCTCGAGCCTGTTTGCCGCGCTGTCGGCCTTTCACAACTACATCGCGCGCTACACCTATGTCGCCGGGCGTGAAGGGCTGCTGCCTGCTGCCTTCGGGCGCACCCATGACCGCCATCAGAGCCCGCATGCCGGATCGCTGCTGCAGACCGGCCTGTCGATCATCGTGGTCGCGCTGTTTGCGCTGCTGGGCCTTGATCCGATCGGCAATCTGTTTGCATGGATTGCCCAGATCGCAGTGATGGGCGTGCTGGGCATGCTGGCGATCACCTGCCTGTCGGTCATCGTCTTTTTCGGCAAGACGCCCGATCCGGCTTCGGCTCTGGTCAAGCTGGTACTGCCGGGGGCGGCGGGGATCATCATGGCGCTGCTGTTTGGCTATGTCTTCCTGAACTTCGGTGATCTGACCGGCACGGCGGGCGGATGGCTGGGCTGGGCGCTGCCTGCGCTGGTTCCGGTCTCTGGTCTGCTTGGCTGGATGATGGCGGGGGCGCTGGCCAACCGCGATCCTGCGGCCTTTGCCCGGATGGGGCAGAACGCCTGATGCGCGTTGCGCTGTGACAAGGTTCCCTCCCTGCGAGGGGAGGGGACACTGGCCCTGCTGCCGTCAGCCTTCGGCGCCGGTTGGGGTGGCCTCCAGCACTTCGCGCAACTTGCGTGCCAGTTCGTCGCGTCGATAGGGTTTGGACAGCAGCTGCATTCCGGGGTCCAGCTGGCCATTCCGGGTGATCGCGGCCTCGGTATAGCCCGAGGTGAACAGGATCTTCAGTCCCGGTCGTTCGGCCAGCGCATGTTCCGCCAGCGCTGTGCCGGGCATGTCGCCCGGCATCACCACATCGGTGAACAGAAGCGCCGCATCGGGCGTGGCACGGATCAGCGCAAGTGCCGCCGCGCCATCCTCGGCGGCACTGACCCGGTAGCCCAGACTTTCGACAAGACGGATCACATGCGCCCGCAGCGCCGGATCATCTTCGGCGATGATAATGTGCTCACCCTGACCCATAGGTACCTTGCCGGGTGCGGGCATTGCGGCGGTATTGCGCCCCGTTCCGCGACCGCGGGGCAGATAGAGGCTGATGGTCGTGCCGATGCCGACTTCGCTGTAAAGCTTCACATGCCCGCCCGACTGGTTCACGAAACCATGCACCATCGACAGCCCAAGCCCTGATCCCTTGCCCACCGCCTTGGTGGTGAAAAACGGATCAAAGGCCCGGGCTGCAATCTCTGTTGGCATGCCATGGCCGGTATCGGTGATGCTGATGCGCAGGAAGGCCCCCGCCCGGGCACCCGGATTGGCTTCGGCATAGCTGTCATCCAGAACGGCGTTTTCGGCCTCGATCAGAAGGTGGCCACCATCGGGCATGGCATCGGCGGCATTGACTGCCAGATTCAGCAATGCCGTCTGCAATTGCGCCGGGTCGGCCTCAACCGGCCAGAGACCGGGCGGCGCCTCGATCTGCAGGCGCAGACTGGCGGGCAGGGTGCGGCCCAGCATCCGGCCCAGTTCCGCCAGCAATGGCCCGGTTTCCAGCGCCTTCGGGCGCAGGGGGCGGCGGCGGGCAAAGGACAACAGGCTGGCCACCAGATCGGCGCCACGCCCGGCGGCCTGGATCACCGCCTCGGCCAGTGCGCGGCGGGCCGGGTCTTCCAGACCCATGGCCAAGGCTTCGGCATTGCCGATGATGACGGTCAGCAGGTTGTTGAAATCATGGGCAACACCGCCGGTCAGCTTGCCCATCGCTTCCAGCCGCTGGGCCTGCTGCAACTTTTCGGCGGCTTCGATTTCGGCTGTCAGATCGGCCATGGTGCCGATCACCCGATACGCCGTCCCATTTTCGTCGCGGAGGGCCAGCGCGAGATCGCGCACATGCAGATAGCTGCCGTCGGCACTGCACAGCCGATATTCCATCTGCCAGCTTTCGGCGCGACTGGCCAGAAATGCCTTGAACCCGGTCAGCACACGATCCCGGTCGTCGGGGTGAATGGCCTCTTGCCAGACCGAAAAGGTCGCATGCACCCCGCGCCAGCCGCGCCCCAGCTTTTCGCGCGTTCCGCCGGCAAAGGTGACCTGCTGACGCCGCATGTCGATGTCATAGACCACATCCGCCGAAACACGCAGAACGGCCTGCAAGCGGGCTTCTTCTTCGCGCAGTCGGGTCACATCGACGATGGACCCCATGATGCGCGTGGCCTCGCCACCTGCGCCGCGGGCGACAATGGCGCGATCCATCACATGGGCGATGCGTCCCTCGCCATCAAGGATACGATATTCGACATCCCAGCGGTCCGTGCCATCGGCAATGGCCCGGTTCTGGATATCCAGGATACGCGCCAGATCATCGGGATGGATGGCCGCCAGCCAACTGCCGGGCGCACCGCGCGGGGCTGCAGGGTCAAGCCCGAAAGTCTGGTGATAACTGTCGCTGAACCAGCTTTCGCTGGTGATGGGGGACCAGCTGTAAATCACATCCTGCGAGGCGCGGGCGGCCTGCTGGAACCGGGCCTCGGCTTCATGGATGCGGCTGACATCGATCACGGCGCCGATCATGCGGCGGGCCCGACCGTCGGCATCGCGCAGCACCCGGCCGCGATCCATCACATGCGCCACACTGCCATCCGCGCGCAACAGCCGGTAATCTTCATGCCAGATCACCTCACTCGACGGGGCGGTATCCAGCGCCGCCGATTGCATCCGGTCCCGGTCCTCGGGGTGAACACGCGACAGCCATGTGTCGATATCGCCCGGAAAGCTGTTCAGGTCATAGCCGAAGGCCTGCGGCGCGGCGGCCTTCCAGTCCAGTTTGCCACTGTCGATCGACCAGTCGAACAACACATGCCCCGCCGCATCGAAGGCAATGCGGTGCAGACTGTCCCCCCCGGGCAGGGCGATGATCGCGGGGGCCTGCCCGCCTTTCCAGGGATATTGGCTGGAATGCAACGACCAGTCGGCGGCCTGTTCCAGCCGACGGCACAGGTCTTCCGCATCGCGACATCCCTCTGCCAGAACCTTGGCTGCTCGGTTGGCGTGGATGATCCGTCCCGATCCGTCGCTGGCAAGTATCCAGACCGGATGGGCGATCGACTCCATAAAGGCGACTTCGGGCATGGGAACCTGCGCAGTGATGCCTCTGCACTATGGCGACAGAATTGTGTCCGGTGGAACCCCGCTGCGGCGGAATGTCGTTGCTTCCACACAAATTCCCCCCAGATGTTGCGCTTCTGGCGCAGCCTGTGGTTACCAGGCCAGCAATTCTTCGGTCAGACCGCCCGCAACCTCCGCTTGCAGCCACTGGCGAAAGGCGATCAGGGGCGGATGGCTTTCGGCACTGTGCGGCCAGACCAGATAGTAGCTGCCCTGGCTGGGCACAGGGACCCCCCAGGCCAGAGCCAGCCGCCCGTCTGCCAGCTCGGCCTTGGCAAGGAATTCGGGCAGCAATGCCACGCCCATGCCATAGATGGCGGACTGGATCATCGGTGCGAACTGGTCGAACAACATGCCCAGCGGTACGGCGGTCGTCACGCCATGATGGGCAAACCAGCCCGCCCAGGCATTGGGCCGGGTTTCCAGTTGCAAGAGCGGCAACCCCACCAGATCTGCGGCGCTGCGGATCGGGTGGCTGGCCAGAAACCCCGGCGCGGCACAGGCCACCATCTTTTCGTCGAACAGCTTGGCAAAGCCTGCGTCAGGCCATGTATCGGCGCCGAAGTGGATTGCGGCATCAAACCCTTCTTCTGCGAAATCGAAGGGGCGCAGCCGGGTGCCCAGATTGATGGTAATGCCCGGATGCGCCGTCAGAAAGCGCGGCAGGCGCGGGGCAAGCCAGCGGGTGCCGAATGTGGGCAGGATCGACAGAGCCAGCGTGCCACCCCCGGTTGCGGCCCGCACCCGCATCGAGGCGCGCGAGATCAGGTCCATCGCCTTGGCCACATCGCGGGCATAGGCCATCGCCTTGTCGGTAGGCACCAGCCTGCGCCCCTCGCGCCGGAACAGTTGCACGCCCAATTGGGCTTCAAGGTTCTGCACCAATCGGCTGACGGCACCCTGCGTCAGGTTCAGGTCATGCGCCGCAGCCATGGTCGATCCGGTTCGGATCACCGATTCAAACGCCATCAGCAACGAGACGGATGGCAGGAGGCGGCGGGGCGTGGCCATTTATATGCGCTCCGTGAATACAATAACGCCAATCTAGCGTTATTCAGTCAATGAACAATCCCTTATACACATAAACAACGCAGATCCCGAAAGGTTGCATCATGGCCCTGAAACCCAAAGACGCCCCCGACCTGAACCGCTTCGACTGGGAAGACGCTTTCCGCCTTGACCAGCAGCTGACCGACGAGGAACGCGCATTGCGCGACGCGGCCCGCGCCTATGCGCAAGACAAGCTGCAACCTCGTGTTATCAAGGCTTTCGCCGAGGAAGAAACCGATCCGGCAATCTTCCGCGAAATGGGCGAGATGGGACTTCTGGGCGTGACCGTGCCCGAAGAATATGGCGGGCTGGGGGCCAGCTATGTGGCCTATGGTCTGGTGGCGCGCGAAGTGGAGCGGGTCGATTCGGGCTATCGCAGCATGATGTCGGTGCAATCCAGCCTGGTGATGTATCCGATCTATGCCTACGGGTCGGAAGAGCAGCGGATGAAATATCTGCCGAAGCTGGCCAGCGGCGAATATATCGGCTGCTTTGGCCTGACCGAACCCGATGCAGGCTCGGACCCGGCCGGGATGAAGACTGTCGCCCGCAAGACGACCAGCGGCTATGTGCTGAACGGGTCGAAAATGTGGATTTCCAACAGCCCCATCGCGGATGTCTTCGTGGTCTGGGCCAAGTCTGAGGCCCATGGCGGCAAGATCCGGGGTTTCGTGCTTGAAAAGGGCATGAAAGGTCTCTCGGCGCCGAAGATCGGTGGCAAGCTCTCCCTCCGCGCTTCGGTGACCGGCGAGATCGTGATGAAGGATGTGGAAGTGGGCGAAGATGCGCTGCTTCCCAATGTCGAAGGGCTGAAGGGGCCGTTCGGCTGTCTGAACCGCGCCCGTTATGGCATCAGCTGGGGCGTGCTGGGGGCGGCAGAGTTCTGCATGCATGCTGCGCGTCAGTACGGGCTGGACCGCAAGCAGTTCAACAAACCGATTGCCGGCACCCAGATCTATCAGTTGAAGCTGGCCAATATGCTGACGGATATCAGCCTTGGCCTGCAGGCCAGCCTGCGCGTCGGGCGGCTGCTGGATGAGGCGAATGCCGCACCCGAGATGATCTCCATCGTCAAGCGCAACAACTGCGGCAAGGCGCTGGAAATCGCCCGCCACGCCCGTGACATGCATGGCGGCAACGGCATCCAGCAGGATTTCCAGGTGATCCGCCACATGGTGAACCTTGAAACCGTGAACACCTATGAAGGCACCCATGATGTGCATGCCCTGATCCTGGGCCGTGCCATCACCGGCCTGCAGGCCTTCTTCTAAGCACAGCGCGGGCTCCGGGGCGTCAGTGACGGCCCGGGGCCTTCCCCCCAGCGACAGGACAAGGCATGGATCGCGCCGATATCGTTCACGACAATTTCCTGCGACGCGTCGCGTCGCGGGACTTTCCGCATGGCAACGCCCCTTCGGGGGCGCTTTCTGCGTTTCAGGCGGTGGGTATCTACCGGGCGGCCTGCCTGTCCCGCGCGCTGGACCGGCAAAGCCGGGTGATGCAGCGGGCCGGGCAGGGCTTCTACACCATCGGCTCATCGGGGCATGAAGGGCTGGCGGCGGTGGCTGCCGCGCTGCGCCCCACCGACATGGCCTTTCTCCATTACCGTGACGCGGCCTTCCAGATCGCGCGCAGCCAGCAGGTGCCGGGGCAAAGCATCGCCTGGGACATGCTGCTGTCCTTTGCCGCCAGCAGCGAAGACCCGATTTCGGGCGGGCGGCACAAGGTTCTGGGGTCAAAGGCGCTGAACATTCCGCCCCAGACTTCGACCATCGCCAGCCATCTGCCCAAGGCAGTGGGGGCGGCCTATGCCATCGGGGCTGCGCGCCGCCACCGGCCCGAACATGCCGAACTGCCCGACGATGCCATCGTCTATTGCAGCTTTGGCGATGCCAGTGCCAATCATTCCACGGCACAGGGCGCGTTCAATGCGGCACAATGGACCAGCTATCAGGCGATCCCGCTGCCCTTGCTGTTCTGCTGCGAAGACAATGGTATCGGCATTTCGACCAAGACGCCAAAGGGCTGGATCGGGGCCACGTTCCGCAACCGCCCGGGGCTGAAGTACTTTGCCTGCGACGGGCTGGACATCTTTGACACCTATGCCACGGCGCTGGAGGCCGCGCAGTATGTGCGCACCCGGCGCAAGCCCGCATTCCTGCATGTGCGCACGATCCGGCTTTATGGTCATGCCGGGGCCGATATGCCCACGACCTATCTGCCGCGCGAAGAAGTGGAGGCCGAAGAGGCGCAGGACCCGCTTCTGCATATGGTCCGCCAGCTTGATCTGGCCGGGGCCATGACGCCTGACACGGCGCTGCAGGTTTATGCCGATACGAATGCACGGGTGCAGCGGGTGGCGGGGCAGGCCGTCACGCGGCCCCGGCTGCAGACAGCGGCAGAGGTCATGGCCTCGCTCATCCCGCCGACACGGGTGTGCAAGCCGACCAACGGACCGGGGGCTGAAGCGCGGGCCGCAGCCTTCGGCAGCGACATGAAGCAGATGCAGGAACCGCAGATCATGTCGCGCATCCTGAATTGGGCGCTGACCGATCTGATGCTGGATCACCGCGAAATCGTGATGATGGGCGAGGATGTGGGCCGCAAGGGCGGCGTCTACGGTGTAACCCAGAAGCTTCAGGCCCGCTTCGGCCCGGACCGGATGATCGACACGCTGCTGGATGAACAGAGCATTCTGGGCCTTGCCATCGGCATGGCGCAGAACGGGTTCATCCCGATGCCGGAAATCCAGTTTCTGGCCTATCTGCACAATGCCGAGGATCAGCTGCGTGGCGAGGCGGCGACGCTGCCCTTCTTCTCCAACGGCCAGTATACCAACCCGATGGTGCTGCGCATTGCGGGGCTGGGGTATCAGAAGGGCTTTGGCGGGCATTTCCACAATGACAATTCTGTGGCAGTGCTGCGCGATATTCCGGGCCTGATCCTGGCCTGTCCGTCCAACGGGGCGGATGGGGCGCGGATGCTGCGCGAATGTGTGCGGCTCGCGCGTGAGGAACAGCGTCTGGTGGTGTTCCTGGAACCCATCGCGCTTTATCCGATGCGCGATCTGCATGCCGACAAGGATGGCGGCTGGATGACCCGCTATCCCGACCGGACCGAGGTGATCCCCTATGGCGAGGTGGGGGTGCATGGCGTCGGTGACGATCTGGCCATCGTGACCTTTGGCAATGGCACCTATCTGAGCCGTCAGGCCGAACCCCTGCTGGCCCAAGCCGGGATCAAGGCGCGGATCATCGACACCCGCTGGCTGTCGCCGCTGCCCAAGGCCGCGCTGACGGCGGCGGTACAGGGGGCAAAGCGTATCCTGGTGGTGGACGAAACCCGTCATACCGGTGGGCTGGCCGAGGCATTCATGGCACATTTCCATGACGCCTGCCCCGGGCTGCCCCTGGCGCGGTTGACAGCCGAGGACAGTTTCATCGCGACGGGCCCCGCCTATGCTGCCACCATGCCGTCGCGTGACAGCATCGTTGCCGCCGCCAAGGAGATCTGCGCATGAAGACCGCTGTCGTGATCTGCCCCGGGCGGGGCACCTATACCAAGACGGAACTGGGTTATCTGAAACGGCATTTCCGGGATGCGGCTCTGATGGCGGATTTCGATGCCCGCCGTCGGGTCGCCGGGCAGGATACGCTGACCGATCTTGACGGGGCCGCCACCTATTCGGTGTCGCGCCACACGCGGGGCGACAATGCCAGCGCCTTGATCTATGCCAGCACGCTGGCCGATTTCCGCAGCCTGCAAGGGGTGGAAGTTGTGGCTGTGACCGGCAATTCGATGGGCTGGTATTCGACGCTGGCCTGTGCGGGGGCGCTGACGGCGGAAGGCGGGTTCGAGGTGGTGAACACCATGGGCACGTTGATGCAGGAACGGCTGATCGGCGGGCAGTTGATCTATCCCTTTGTCGATGAAAACTGGCAGCCCGATCCGGTGAAAAAGGCCGATCTGTTGGCGCTTGTCGCCGGTATTCCGGGCCTCGCCCTGTCCATTGATCTGGGCGGCATGCTGGTATTGGCGGGCGAAGAACCGGCGCTGAAGGCGTTCGAGGCCGCCGTGCCGGTGGTGCAGGGCCGCTTTCCGATGCGGCTGGCCAATCATGCGGCGTTCCACACCGCGCTGCAGGCCCCGGTGGCCGAAGCCGGCCGGGCGCGGCTGCAACCCGGCCTGTTCGGCCAACCCGAACTGCCGATGATCGACGGGCGCGGCCATGTCTGGTGGCCGGGCGCCTGCGATCTTGCTGCGCTTTGGGATTACACTCTGGGGCATCAGGTGGTGGAAGCCTATGATTTCACCAAGGCCATCGCCCATGCGGCGCGCGAATTCGCGCCCGATCTGTTCATCATCACCGGCCCCGGCACCACTTTGGGCGGGGCGGTGGCGCAAAGCCTGATCCTGGCCAATTGGCACGGGATGGGGTCCAAGACCGATTTCCAATCATTGCAGAATGCGGCGCCTTTCCTTGTCTCGATGGGCATGGAAGATCAGCGCCGCCTTGTCACCAAGGGAGACTGACATGACCCATGCCGACATCATGAAAGCCGCAGGGCTGACCGAGGCCGATATCACCGGCGGCACGCTGGCGGTGCGTTCGCCGATTGACGGCGCGGTCGTCGCCCATGTGAAGGAAACCGATCCGGCCGAGATGCCTGCGATCATCGCCCGCGCCAATGCCGCCTTCAAGGCATGGCGCACCGTGCCCGCACCGCGCCGGGGTGAACTGGTCCGTCTGCTGGGCGAGGAATTGCGCGCGGCCAAGGCCGAACTGGGCGCGCTTGTCACGCTGGAAGCGGGCAAGATCACCTCGGAAGGTCTGGGCGAAGTGCAGGAGATGATCGACATCTGCGATTTCGCCGTGGGTCTGTCGCGCCAGATCTATGGCCTGACCATCGCCTCGGAACGCCCGGGCCATCGCATGATGGAAACCTGGCATCCGATGGGCACCTGCGGCATCATTTCGGCCTTCAACTTCCCCGTGGCGGTCTGGTCGTGGAACGCGGCGCTGGCGCTGGTGGCCGGTGATCCGGTGATCTGGAAACCCTCGGAAAAGACCCCGCTGACCGCGATTGCGACCCATCGCATCATGGAACGCGCGCTGGCGCGGTTCGGCGATGCGCCGGAAGGTCTCAGCCAGCTGGTCATCGGTGGTCCGGCGATCGGCGAGGCGCTGGTGAATTCGAAGGATGTGCCGATCATTTCCGCCACCGGCTCCACCCGGATGGGCGGGATCGTCGGCCCGAAGGTCGCCGCCCGCTGGGGGCGGCCGATCCTTGAACTCGGTGGCAACAATGCGATGATCGTGGCTCCTTCGGCTGATCTCGACATGGCGGTGCGGGCCATCGTGTTTTCCGCCGTGGGCACGGCAGGCCAGCGCTGCACGACGCTGCGCCGCCTGATTGCGCATCATTCGATCAAGGATGATCTGGTGGCAAAACTGGCCAAGGCCTATGCCAGCCTGCCCATCGGTGACCCCCGCAAGGAGGGCACGCTGATCGGCCCGCTGGTCGATCACGCCAGCCGCGACCGGATGATGGCACAGATCGCCAAGGCCCGGGCCGAAGGCGGCAAGGTGCATGGCGGCGAAGTGGCCGCCGGGGTGGAAGGCGGCGCTTATGTCAGCCCGGCGCTGATCGAGATGCCGGCCCAGACCGATACCGTGCGGGAAGAAACCTTTGCGCCGATCCTGTATGTTCTGGGCTACGAGACGCTGGACGAGGCGATCCATCTGCAGAATGACGTGCCGCAGGGCCTGTCATCCTGCATCTTCACGCTGAACATGCGCGAAGCGGAAACCTTCCTGTCGGCTGCCGGGTCGGATTGCGGCATCGCCAATGTGAACATCGGGCCTTCCGGGGCTGAAATCGGCGGTGCCTTTGGCGGCGAAAAGGAAACCGGGGGCGGGCGCGAAAGCGGGTCGGATGCCTGGAAGGGCTATATGCGCCGTCAGACCAATACGGTGAACTATTCAGCCCAACTGCCGCTGGCACAGGGTGTGAAGTTCGATTTCTGATCTGTCCCCGAGTTGGGAGAGTGCAGGGGCCGGTGCAGACCGGCCCCTGTGTCATTCGGGGCTGTGGCTGTGCTGCCGGGGCGGGGCGGCATTGATCGCGGCGCGCTTGACAGGCGGTGCCGGGGCCGCCAAGGCTCTGCCCCATGATCGACCTAACCCCTGTTGCCAATATCCTCGGCCGTCTGCTGGTCGTATTGGGCCTGCTGATGCTGCTGCCCGCAATGCTGGATTGGGCGCTGGCCACCGGCAATGCCGGGGCCTTTGTGCAATCGTCGCTGATCACGGCGGGGCTTGGGGTTCTGGTCGCCCTGTCCACCGGGGCGAGGGGAACACGCGGCCTGGATGCGCGCACGGCCTTTCTGCTGACCCTGGCCATCTGGATCGTGCTGCCGGGTTTTGGCGCGCTGCCCTTCATGCTGGGGGCCCCCGGATTATCGGTGACCGATGCCTATTTCGAAGCGGTGTCCGGTCTGACCACCACCGGGGCGACGGTGGTCACCGAATTGGTGGAACGCCCCGCTGGAATGCATCTGTGGCGCGGCATGCTGAACTGGCTGGGTGGGTTGGGGATTGCCTTTGTCGCCATGATCTTCCTGCCGGTCATGCGGGTGGGGGGGATGCAGTTCTTCCGCACCGAAGGGTTCGACACGCTGGGTAAGGTGCTGCCCCGCGCACAGGACATCGCGCTGTCGCTGCTGGGGGTCTATGCGGGGCTGACCGTGGCTTGCCTGACCACCTATCTGCTGATCGGGATGCAGCCGCTGGATGCGGTGGTACATGCGCTGGCGTCAATCGCGACGGGCGGGTTTTCGCCGCAGGATGCCAGTTTTGGAGCCTATCGCGGGGCGGGCGAATATGCCGGGGCGCTGTTCATGCTGTTGGCCGCGACCCCCTATATTCTTTACGTCCAGATGGTGAATGGCCAGCGTCGCGCGCTGTGGGGCGATCCGCAGGTCCGGTCTTTCGTGATCTGGGTGATGGGTGCGGTGCTGGTGGTGACCCTTTGGCGGCTGCAAACCGCAGGGGATCCGCTGGAGGCATCGTTCCGGGAAACCCTGTTCAACATGGTGTCGGTGATGACCGGCACGGGTTTCGGGTCGGGCAGTTTTTCCGGCTGGGGCGGCTTTGCCCTGCTGGTGACCTTTGTCATGGGGGTGATCGGCGGCTGTTCGGGATCGTCCAGCGCAGGGCTCAGCGTGTTTCGGGTGCAGGTATCGCTGGCTGCGCTGCGCAGCCAGATCGGCAAGATTGCCAGCCCCAGCCGGGTTGCCCCGGTGCGCTATGCCGGGCGAGCCGTCGATAGCGAGACGCTGAACAGCGTCGCGATGTTTGTGACCTTCTATGTCCTGCTGTTGGGTATCTTCAGCGTTGCGCTGACGCTGACCGGTGTGGATCAGACCTCGGCCCTGTTCGGGGCCTGGGCGACACTGGGCAATATCGGCTATTCCATCGGGCCAATGGTCGCGCGTACCGGCACTTTTGTCGATTTTCCCGATACAGCAAAATGGCTGATGACCCTTGCCATGCTGATGGGGCGGCTGTCGCTTCTGGCGTTTTTCGTGATCTTTCTGCCCCGGTTCTGGCGTAACTGACCCGGTTCTGCCCCCCGCGCATCTGCGCGAAGGGCAGGTTGGGTTTACCAGCAGGAGACCAGAACCGTCATGCCTTCGGCCAGACGGTTCAGGTCTTCGGGGGCAAGCGCGCCGCTGCGGGCCGAAGCGCGCGGGGTGATCCCGGCCTCGGCCAGCCGTGGCGCGATGGCGGCGGCCTGTGCGGCATAGGTTACCTCGGCCGGCAATTGGCGGGCGGCACCCGGGTCGCGCGGCATGACCATGCCGATCACCGTGCCCGCGGCATCCAGCACCGGCCCGCCCGCATCGCCCGGCAAGACCGTCATGGCCAGCCGTGCAATGCCGGCCTCGCCATCAAGGCCTTTCGTTTCTTCGAGTGTGCCGAAAGTCAGGGTAGGGGCGGGCAGACGGTCTTCATAGCTGTAGCCCGACGCCGCGATTTCGGCTCCCGCCCGCCCAGGGCCCGACAGGAATTCCGCCACTGCGGGCGGGGCCAGCGTGACCTTGGGTTTCAGCAAAGCCAGCCCACTGGCCGCATCGGCAAAGACCACGCCAGCCTCGGTCTGCAGGTCCAGCGTGATGCGATTGCAGCCTTCGACCGCCTCGACCGTCGTCAGCACTGCGCCCCCTGCATCGACATAGAAGCCGCTGCGCGACAATTCCGGCCGCCGCACCTCCAGCCCCGACATCAGGCCACGCCGGGTATCGTCATCCAGCGGCACCAGTCCCGGGTCCAGCGCCTTGTCGCCAACCGACCGGAAGCTGGACCGCATTGCAGCCAGAACCGGGGCCAGCAAGGCGTCATCGGCCGGGTTCCAGACCAGCATGTAGCCCTTCACCAGACCCTTGGATAATTCGGCATAGGTATGGCTGGCCACAGTGCCGTTGCGCCCGTCGATGGTGAAGCTGCGCTCCGACCGCTGGCGCTCCCCCGACAGGGGCACGACTTCCAGTGTCTGCAGGACGTCGTAAAGCCCGTACAAGGTGGATTGGTCACCGGGCTGGGAAATCAGGATGACCCGCACCCCCGAATTGCCCTTGGCGCGGTAATGCACGAAGGGCGGCTCGTAATGGTCGAACTCCACCAACGCGGTGGGCAGGGTGATCTCGATCCCGGCTTCGGGTTCGGTCACGGTTTGCAGGCCAAGGGCCGCCTGCGCCTGATCATAGGCGGCCATCAGGGTTTCGCGCTGCATCGTGGTCAGGATGCCTGTCGGTTCCAGCCCGTTGACCTCTTGCCAGGCGGCCATGCTTTTGCGCGTGCCGGGGCCGATGGCCCCGTCGATCTTGGCGGCATAAAACCCGAACCATTGCAGCGCGGTTTGCAGCCGCTGGCGGTCTTCGCGCGAGAGGGCGGCTTCGGCGGCGCGGGCCTCGGCGGGTGTCTCCTCCACGATGGGGGGGGGCGCTGCGGGTTCGGCAATCGGTGTGGCTATGTCGGGGGCATGGATCGGTTCGGGCGAGGGCTCCGGTTCGGCTGTCGCCACTGCCACAGGCGCGGCGGCCAGACCTGCAGGCCAGAAGGGCGTGCCAAGCGACCGGCTTTCGGCCACATAGGCATCGCGCGGGATCATGCCTTCGGATTTCAACTGCCGCAGCCGTGCCTGCGCCGCTTCACGGTCCAGATGCGGGCCAAGCACGATGGCATGCCAGCCATTACCCAGTTCGAACCCGGCCACATCGGGAAACAGCGCGCCATAGGCGCGGGCGCGCTCTTCGGCCTCGGCCAGATCGGGAACGGCTTCGATCTGCAGCCAAAGCTCTGCTTGATCCTGCGCCAGGGCTGGACGGGGGGCAAAGGGGGAAACCGGGGAAAGTGCGGTGCTGCCCAGCAGGGCCAGCAGGCAAATGGCGTGTCTTCTCAAGGTCACGATCCTGTCACAAGGCATTGCCTTTGCGTTACACGCTTGGCCTGCGCGATGCAAACATCGTGAACGCCTGCGACATTGACAGTTGCGCGAGCAGGCGTGCCAGCCCCACTTGCCGCCACGCGTGCATTGACGGACCCTTGAGGGGCGGCTAGGGAAGCGGTGCCCCCGCAAGACGGGCTTCGACCCAGAGGTTTGCCCCATGACCGCCATCACCGCCCCCCGCAGCTTTCAGGAAATCATCCTGCGCC
The DNA here is from genome assembly GCF_036964905.1 of Gemmobacter denitrificans. Classification (NCBI taxonomy): domain Bacteria; kingdom Pseudomonadati; phylum Pseudomonadota; class Alphaproteobacteria; order Rhodobacterales; family Paracoccaceae; genus Gemmobacter; species Gemmobacter denitrificans. The sequence goes on along the minus strand of NZ_JBALHR010000016.1, from coordinate 51,360 downwards.
TGATGACCTATTGGGGATCGCGGGGCTGCGCCGTGCTGCAGCCCTATGACATGGAAGTGGGCGCAGGCACCTTTCACCCTGCCACCACGCTGCGCAGCCTTGGCAACAAGCCCTGGGCGGCCGCCTATGTGCAGCCCTCGCGCCGCCCGACCGACGGGCGCTATGGCGAGAACCCGAACCGGCTGCAGCACTACTATCAGTATCAGGTCATCATCAAACCCTCGCCCCCCGATCTGCAGGATCTGTATCTGGGGTCGCTGGCCGCCATCGGGCTTGACCCCGCGCTGCATGACATCCGCTTTGTCGAGGATGACTGGGAAAGCCCGACCCTGGGCGCCTGGGGCCTGGGCTGGGAGGTCTGGTGCGACGGGATGGAAGTCAGCCAGTTCACCTATTTCCAGCAAGTCGGCGGCCATGATTGCAAGCCGGTCTCGGGCGAGCTGACCTATGGGCTGGAGCGTCTGGCGATGTATGTCCTGGGCGTGGATCATGTGATGGACATGCCCTTCAACGATCCGCGATCGCCGATCCCGCTGACCTATGGCGATATCTTCCGCCAGACCGAGGAAGAATACAGCCGCCACAACTTTGATGGTGCCATGACCGAGATGCTGTTCCAGCATTTCAAGGATGCCGAGGCCGAATGCCAGCGCCTGCTGGATTTCCCTGCCGATGATCCGAAAACCGGCAAGCGCATCATCATGGCGCACCCCGCCTATGACCAGACGATCAAGGCCAGCCATCTGTTCAACCTGCTGGATGCGCGCGGGGTGATTTCGGTCACCGAACGGCAGGCCTATATCGGCCGGGTGCGGGCGCTGGCGAAGAAATGCGCCGATGCCTTTGTGCAGACAGAGGCCGGCGCTTCGGTGGATGTGGCATGAACAATGGCAAGATCGTGGGCGGGGGCATCGTGCTGATTTCGGCCATTGCAGGTGCGGCGATCTACTGGCTGCAGGTTCATGCCTTTTATGAACCCGCCCGGTTCGAACCGGGGGGCGAAATCCGCCTGACCCCGATCATCGGTGATACGCCCGAGGTCATCCTGGCCGAAAATGTGCAGGGGATTGATGCGCAATCTTCGCCCCTGCGGTTCCGCGCCTGTTTTCAGACGCCGCTGAGCCAGGCCATGCTGACCGAAACCTACCGCGTCTATGAAGATGCGGTGCCGTTGGTCGCGCCGGGCTGGTTTGACTGTTTCGATGCAGAAAAGATCGGTCTTGCCCTGGAACGGGGCGAGGCGATTGCCTTCCTTTCCGTGGCCGATATCACGCGCGGGGTGGATCGTGTGGTGGCGGTGTTCCCCGATGGGCGCGCCTATGCGTGGCACCAGTTGAATGACACACTGAAGGTGGACCCGAATGCGAGCCTTGAAGGCCCGGCTTCGTCTTCGCCTGAACAAGCGCCCGCTGCGGCGCCGGAGAATTGATCGTGCTCAATCTGTCCCCGAAACAACAGCTGCATCTGGCCGCGCATAACCTTGTGGCACGGTTGGGCTTGGATGGTCTGCGCCCCTTGCGCATCACGCCCGAGGGCGAGGGCTATCGCCTCGATCTGGAAGGGGACACGGTTCTGGTGCCTTCAGCGCTTTTGTGGCGGTCTTATCGCCGGGGATGGGTGGCGCGGCTGGATCGGCTGGCGCGGGAATTTGGTCTGGATCAGGCCGCGCCCTTCGCCCCTGATGAGGCGGTGATCGACATGGGCGCCAATGTGGGCGATTTCACCGCTGCCGCGCTGCGGGCGGGCGCGCCGCGCGTGCTGGCGTTGGACGGTGACCCCAAGGTGGCCGCCTGCCTGCGCGCCAATCGCGGCGCAGATCCGCGCGTGGCGGTGGATTGCGCGATCTTGTGGAAGGCGGAGGAAATCGTGACCTTCTACAGCGCGCCGGGCAAGGCCGACAGCTCGATCTTCCTGCCGCCCGGCACGGGATCGGTGGCCTTTGAAGCGCAGGCCACCACGCTGGACGTCATGGCCGCGCGCCATGGCATTGGCCGCGTGGGCCTGTTCAAGATGGATGCCGAGGGCGCCGAACCGGAGGTGCTGCAAGGCGCTAGCGCCCTGTTGGCCCGCACCCGGATGGTGGCCATCGACACTGGCCCCGAACGCAATGGCGCACGCACGGATGCCGCCTGCATTGAGATTCTGACTGCCGCGGGGTTCCGGATTACCAACCCCGGTGACGGCAAACGCAAGATTACCATGGCGATCAACGCCTCTTGCGCCTGACGGAGAAACCCAATGCCCGAACTCTTGATTGAACTCTTCTCTGAAGAAATCCCGGCGCGGATGCAGGCATCTGCGCGCGAGGCGCTGAAGAAGCTGGTCACCGACGGGCTGGTGGAGGCCGGGCTGACCTATGAAAGCGCCGGGGCCTTTTCGACGCCACGGCGGCTGACATTGGTGGTGCAGGGGCTGACGGCGGAAAGCCGCCCCGTGCGCGAGGAACGCAAGGGCCCGCGCAGCGATGCCCCGGCTGCGGCGCTGGAAGGGTTTCTGCGCTCCACCGGCCTGACGTTGGATCAGTTGGAAAAGCGGGCCGACAAGAAGGCCGAAGTCTATTTCGCGGTGATCGAAAAGCCCGGTCGCAAAGCTGCCGAGATCGTGGCCGAGGTGCTGGAACGGGTGATCCGCAATTTCCCCTGGCCCAAATCCATGCGCTGGGGTGCTGGGTCGCTGCGCTGGGTGCGGCCGCTGCATTCCATCTTGTGCCTGCTGTCGGATGAAGGCGGGGCCGAGGTTGTGCCGCTGGTGGTCGATGGCATCGCGGCGGGCAATACCACGGGCGGGCATCGCTTCATGGCGCCGGCCCGCTTTGCGGTCTCCAGCTTTGACGATTACGCTGTGAAACTGCGCCGCGCCCATGTGGTGCTGGACAGTGCCGAACGCGAGGCCGCGATCTGGAATGACGCGCAGCAGATGGCCTTTGCGCGCGGGCTGGAACTGGTGCCGGATGCCGGTCTGCTGACCGAAGTGGCCGGGCTGGTGGAATGGCCGGTGGTGCTGATGGGCGCGATTGGCGCGGATTTCCTGCATCTGCCGCCAGAGGTGCTGCAAACTTCGATGCGCGAACATCAGAAGTTCTTTTCGGTCAAGAACCCGCGGACGGGCCGGATCGAAGGGTTCGTGACCGTCGCCAACCGCGAGACGGCGGATAACGGTGCCACGATCCTGAAGGGGAACCTGAAGGTGCTGTCGGCGCGGCTGTCGGATGCGCGCTTCTTCTGGGAGAATGACCTGCGCGTGGCCAAGGCGGGCATGGGCGAGTGGGAAGAGGGCCTGAAGGCCGTGACCTTCCACAACAAGCTCGGAAGCCAGGCCGACCGGATCGCCCGCATTGCCGCGCTGGCGCGGGAGATCGCGCCGTTGGTGGGCGCGGATGCGGATCAGGCCGAACGCGCGGCGAAGCTCGCGAAGCTCGACCTGCGCTCTGCCATGGTGGGCGAGTTCCCCGAGCTGCAAGGCACCATGGGCCGTTACTATGCGCTGGAGGCGGGCGAGCCAGATGCCATCGCCAATGCCGCGCGCGACCATTACTCGCCCCTTGGCCCCTCGGACGCCGTGCCGAGCGAGCCGGTGAGCGTTGCCGTGGCGCTGGCCGACAAGATCGACACGCTGACCGGCTTCTGGGCGATTGACGAGAAACCCACCGGCAGCAAAGACCCCTTCGCCCTGCGCCGCGCGGCTTTGGGCGTGATCCGGCTGGTGCTGGGGAATGGGGTGCGTTTCCATGTGCGCGACTTGAGTGCGTTTAAGGCTTTGACTGAATTCAAACACAATTATGTGCTTGGCACGCGGTCCATATGCGCTGCAGTTTCAGGCGTTTATGAGCGTAATGGGCAAGAGTATGTCAATGTTGAGCATGCATTGAGGTCGGACTTCAAATACGCAAATGATCTACTGAGCTTGGAGAGCTTTTCTGCAATTAAAGCTGCCACTGGAGACTTTCGACTGGTTGAGGGGCTGAGCGAAGCGTTTGGTGGTTACCTAGAACTGAAGGATGCTGTGCCGTTTAGTGAATATGATAGTGCGCAACGAGTTGAAACGCACAATCCTAAAGGTGCCGACCTCCTCTCCTTCTTCCACGACCGCCTCAAGGTCTTCCTGAAAGACCAGGGCATCCGCCATGACGTGATTGACGCCTGCCTCGCCATGCCGGGCAATGACGATCTCACCTTGCTGGTGAAACGCGCCGAGGCGCTGCAAGCCTTCCTCGGCTCCGAGGATGGCACCAACCTGCTGCAAGGCTTCAAACGCGCCAACAACATCCTGAGCCAGGCCGAGGCCAAGGATGGTGTGGAGTATTCCTTCGGGGCGGATGTGAAATTCGCAGAAACCGAGGAAGAACGCGCGCTGTTTGCCGCGTTGGATGCGGGCGAGGCGGCGATCAAACCGGCGATGGCGCAGGAAGATTTCGCCGCCGCCATGGCCGCCATGGCGCAACTGCGCGCGCCGATTGATGCCTTCTTCACCGCCGTGCAGATCAACACCGACAATCAGATTGTCCGCCGCAACCGCCTGAACCTTTTGCACCGTATCCGCGCGCTGGTGGCGCAGGTGGCCGATCTGACCAAGGTGGAAGGCTGATCCCGCGGGGCAGGGGGCAGCCCCCGCCCTGTAACGGCCCGGTCAGAACCACTGACCGGGTTCCATCAGCCCCAGATCCAGCAATTGCTGGCTGTGCCAATCGAAGGGCACCGAATTGCGCCAGTGGAAATTCTGGATGTCATAGCGTGACCCGGGATTGGTTTTCAGCGCCTTGGCGGTGCGGAACGAACAGATGGCCGCCGTCAGGTTGTGGTGCCACGGGCAGGCATAGGTATTGTATTCCTCGTCATTGAAGGTGAAATCGGGCCGCAATTTCAGCCCCGGCTTCGCCTTGAATATCGCGATACGGTCGATCTTGCGCTTGGACCATGTCACATGCTCCTCGAACCGCCAGCGCAGCCCGCCGAAGAAATCGAGTTGCCGGTCCTTGACCTCCCAGTTCCGATTCGGGTCTTTGCGGCCAAGGGCGTAATAGCCGGTGCGATCCAGATGCGCGTTTTCCAGGCTGACGGCATTGGGATGGGCGTTCAGATCGGCGGCGTAAAGGTCGATCACATAGGTCAGCATCGCATCGCGCCGCTCTTCGGTGTGGAAGGTCAGCAGGTCGATCACGCTGCGGGTTTCGCAGAAGGGAAAGAACAGATATTCGGCGTTGAAGCAGTAATAAAGCCAGGTTCCCGGTGGCACGGCCGCCGTGATCGCATCGACGGCCATGGGCACGGCATCATCGGCATGCACGTTATAGCGGATGCGATGCAGCTTTTCCTCGATCTCCGGGTTCAGCGCGATTTCGTCATCGGCAAACAGGAAGACCGCCTTGAAGCCCATCTTGAAATGGTGGCGGATCGTGGTGTCCAGTTCGATCCCGTCTTCGGCAAAGATCATGGCCAGCGGGCCTTTCGCCAGCACCTTGGCGGCCTTGTCCCGGAAATCGCTGATACTCTGGTAACGCATGTGTCTGCCCTGTGATCCGGCGGCGTGATCCGACTGCTGCTTGCAGCGGCCTTCCGTCCGATGCTGCGCAGATTCGGTTAATCTTCCGCCCATTGCAAGCCATTGGCCGCTTTGTTGCGTGCCGCCGCCAAACCGGCTAGAAGGCGCGCTGATCCTTGCAGCCGTGACCGAAGGGGCCGCCATGACCGACGCGCCGAAAAAGCTGTTCATCAAGACCTATGGGTGCCAGATGAACGTCTATGACAGCGAACGCATGGCCGAGGCCCTGGGTGCCAAGGGCTATGTCACCACCGAACTGGCCGAAGAGGCCGATATGGTGCTGCTGAACACCTGCCATATCCGCGAAAAGGCTGCCGAGAAGGTCTATTCCGATCTGGGCCGCTTGCGCCCGCTGAAGGTCGCGAAGCCCGATCTGAAGATCGGGGTTGCGGGCTGCGTGGCACAGGCCGAAGGGGCCGAGATCTTGCGGCGCATGCCGATGGTCGATCTGGTGGTGGGGCCGCAAAGCTATCACCGCCTGCCCGAGATGGTGGAGGCCAAGGGCAAGGTGATCGACACCGATTTCCCTGAGGAAGACAAGTTCGACCATCTGCCGGAGCGCAAGGCCCTGCGCGGGCCGACGGCCTTTCTGACCGTGCAGGAAGGCTGCGACAAGTTCTGCGCCTTTTGCGTCGTGCCCTATACCCGGGGCGCCGAAGTCAGCCGCCCCGCCGAGCGGCTTATGGCCGAGGCGCGCGATCTGGTCAGCCGGGGCGTGCGCGAGATCACGCTGCTGGGACAGAATGTGAATGGTTACCACGGCGCGGGCGCGGGGGGCACATGGGGGCTTGGCCGGTTGCTGCGTGAAATGGCGCAGATCGACGGGCTGGACCGGCTGCGCTATACCACCAGCCATCCCAATGACATGGATGACGACCTGATCGCCGCCCATGCCGAAGTGCCGCAGCTGATGCCCTATCTGCATCTGCCGGTGCAATCGGGCAGCGACCGCATCCTGAAGGCGATGAACCGCAAACACACCGCCGAGCAATATCTGCGCCTGATCGAGCGCATCCGTGCGGCCCGGCCCGACATTCTACTGAGCAGCGATTTCATCGTGGCCTTCCCGGGCGAGACCGACCGGGATTTCGAAGACACGATGGACCTGATCCGCGCCGTGGGCTTTGGTGCGGCCTTCAGTTTCAAATACTCGGCCCGGCCCGGAACGCCCGCCGCCGAAAAGCCCGAACTGCCTGCCGAACTGGCCGATGCGCGTCTGCAGGCGCTGCAGGCGCTGATCACCGAACAGCAGCGTGCGGCACAGGTGGCGATGGTCGGGCGCGAGGTCGGGGTTTTGTATGAAAAGCCGGGGCGGCAGCCCGGGCAGATGGTCGGAAAATCCGATCACCTTCATGCGGTGCATGTGGCCGATCCGTCCGGCAGGGTTGGGGAACTGGTCCGGGTGCGGGTGACGGCAAGCTCGGCCAACTCGTTGGCGGCGGAAAGAATCGACGCCTGAGAGGTTGTTTCCTGCCCGGGGTCAATATCCCGATTCGTTCCCATTTTAGGGGTCTGACGCAACAATTGGTGTGCGCATGCCCCGGCAGGGCATAGATTTTGCTTTACATCGCAATTGAGTAACGTCAATTCTCGATCCAATAATATCTAGTCACTTGGGGATGAAGGGAGCTGCGACGTGGAGCGTTTTTCCAAAGCAGTGCGGATGATGATGGGGGGGCTGGCCATTGCCGCAGCCGGTTTTGCGGGCGCTGCCACCGCCCAGCAAGCCCCCGAGATTGCCGGCAAGATTGATTGGGGTCTGTGGGTGGATGATGACGGCTGCATGCATTGGTGGGCCGACGGCGGTATCGAAGGCTATATGCTGGATCGCGTGAACCCCAAGACCGGCAAGCCGGTCTGCCTGAAGCGCAATACCTGCCTTGTGGAAAACACCGATACGCTGTTTGCCACTGACAGCCATCAGCTGACCGCACATGGCCGGTCCTATCTGACCCAGTTCTTCCAGCAGGCCGGTGCCTTTGGCTATGCGGTCTATGGCCATACCGACAGCCGCGCCTCGGATGAATACAATATGCGCCTGTCGCAGCGTCGGGCCAAATCGGTTGCCGATGTCGCCCGTTCGGTAGGTGCAATGGTGGAACGTGAAATCGGCTATGGTGAACGCCAGCCGATCGCGTCGAACAGCACGGCGGCGGGGATGCAGAAGAACCGTCGCGTCGAAGTCGTCTGCTACCGGTGGTGATCAACATGATGAAACTCGTTCCGGGCCTTGCCCTTCTGTCTGTCACCGTTCTGGCCGGTTGTGTCGAAGGGGTTACCCCCTATGTGCAAAGCCCGGATACCGTGATTGCTGCGGCCACTGACCGTGGTCGCGATAACGTGGCCCTTGCCCCGGGTGGCGGCGGGATCGCCTATGATCCTGATGGCTGCCAGGGTTGGATCATTGATGATGGCGTCGAAGGCTATTCGGGCCGCCGCTATGATCCGGTTTCCGGTCTGCCGGTGTGCAACAACCACTATCCGCCGGGCACCGTGATTCGGAACTACCAGACCCAGCAGGCTGGCATCAAGGATCACGTTCCCTATGCCGGGCGTCGGGTCCGTCAATAACCGGCAGCGATGAAGCCGCATGAAACAGGGCCGCAGCGAAAGCTGCGGCTCTTTGCATTTACTGAGGCGACTCAGCACAGCCTTTTTCAGGTGCCACAAAACCTAGCGGGCCTGTGGCGCAAATGCGCAATAGATGCGATTTTTCTGCGCATCCGCGGCCTATCGCACAGCTTTGTCTTGTTTCCTTAACCTTGCAGGCGCACAGTCAAGGGACGGATAGCCTTTCAAACGCAAAGGAAAAGCCCTTGGGCATCAGCGCGCTGACCCCCCCGACCCGCCCGGAAGATGTTGTCGAAACGCTTCTGGAATTTCCCGACAATCGCCTGCTGATCGATCTGTGCGGCGAATATGATCGGAACCTGGCGCAGATCGAACACCAGATGGGGGTTCACATCCTGCGCCGCGGCAACCGCCTTGCGGTGGTCGGGGACAGGGGGGCGCGGGAACAGGCAGCGGCTGTGCTGCGCGCGCTTTACGCCCGGCTCGAAGCGGGACGCGGCATCGCTGCCGGTGATATTCAGGGCGCCATCCGCATGGGGGTGCCGATGCCGGACCTGCCGCGTGATGGTGAACAGATCGAGATGTTCAGCGCAGGGCAGGTGGAACTGCGCACCCGCAAGAAACCGATCGAGCCGCGGACCGAGGCGCAAAAGGCCTATGTCGCCAATCTGTTCGCCAATGAACTTGGCTTTGGCATTGGCCCCGCCGGCACCGGCAAGACTTATCTGGCGGTTGCGGTGGGGGTCACCATGTTCATTTCGGGCATGGTGGAAAAGATCATCCTGAGCCGTCCGGCGGTGGAGGCAGGCGAACGCCTTGGCTTCCTGCCGGGCGACATGAAGGAAAAGGTCGATCCCTATATGCAGCCGCTCTATGACGCGCTGAACGATTTCCTGCCGGCCAAGCAGGTGCAGAAGCTGCTGGAAGAAAAGCGGATCGAGATCGCGCCGCTGGCCTTCATGCGCGGGCGCACGCTCTCCAACGCCTTTGTGGTGCTGGACGAGGCGCAGAATGCGACGACCATGCAGATGAAGATGTTCCTGACCCGTTTGGGCGAAGGGTCGCGCATGGTGATCACCGGCGACCGGACCCAGATCGACCTGCCGCGCGGTGTGGCGTCTGGCTTGCAGGATGCCGAGCGTATCCTGAAAGGAGTGAAGGGGGTCAGCTTCAACTACTTTACCGCCAAGGATGTGGTGCGTCACCCCTTGGTTGCCCGCATCATCGAAGCTTATGAGCGCGACGAGGCGTGATTGCGCGCAGCGGGGGCCTGCCCCCGCTGCACACGCAGGAAATTTGCGCGACCATGAAGGTGATATTTGCGCCGGATCAAATCTGGCGCTATGAGGCGCGCATGGAAGATCTGGTCGATATCGTCATCGAGGATGACCGATGGGACGGCTTTGGCCTGTCCGCTGCCGTAAACCGCGCGGCGCGTGCTGTTCTGGCGCAGTTGCAGCTTGACCCGGCGCTGTTCCAGATCGTGGTCATGGGCTGTGACGACGCCCGTATTGCTGGGCTGAACGGCGATTTTCGCGACAAACCGCAACCCACCAATGTTCTGAGCTGGCCATCGGAGGAGCGCGGAGCCGAATATGTCGGCGAAGCCCCCGCATTGCCCGAACCGGGCCTGCCGGACGATCCGGCACCGCTGGGCGATATTGCCATCGCCTATGAAACCTGTGTGCGGGAAGCCGCCGAACAGGACAAAAGCCTTGATGATCATGTCACACATCTTCTGATACACGGAATTCTGCATCTTTTCGGCTATGACCACATCGAGGATGAAGACGCCGAACTGATGGAGAACACCGAGCGGCAGATCCTTGCCGGCCTCGGAATTGCCGACCCTTACGCGGGCGGCTACGGGCAACACGGATAGAAGGACCGATGGGCAGTAGTTTCGACGGATCGACGATCGCGACGCCGCAGGCGTCAAATGAAGGTGCAACGGAAGAGGGGGCCTCTTCCGAGGGGGAGCAGAAAGGGTTCTTTGGCCGGTTGTTCTCGGCCTTTGCCCCCTCTGCGGACGCCCCCCCCGAAACCCGGGCCGAAATCCAGACCTCCGTTCCACCCCAGCAGCTTCCGGGCCTTGCAAATCTGCGCAAGCTGCGGGTCGATGATGTGGCCATCCCCAAGGTCGAAATAGCCGCCGTGCCGCTGGATATCGGCAAGGAAGATCTGGTCGAGGTGTTCCGCCAGCAAGGGTTTTCGCGTCTGCCGGTTTACAAAGGCACGCTGGACCATCCGCAGGGGCTCGTCTTGCTGAAGGATCTGGCGTTGCAGCACGGATTTGGGGCGGGTGGCCGGTTCAGCCTGAAGAAACTGCTCCGTCCTATCCTGTATGTGCCGCCGTCGATGCCGCTGCATGTGCTTCTGCAGAAGATGCAGAAAGAGCGCGTCCATATGGCGCTGGTCATTGATGAATATGGCGGCGTGGATGGTCTGGTGACGATCGAGGATCTGATCGAAACCGTCATCGGTGAAATCGAGGACGAGCATGACGAGGCTGAAGGCGCGCTCTGGTCTGCCGAAAAGCCCGGGGTCTGGATCATGCAATCCACCGCACCTCTGGATGAGGTGGAGGCGGAAATCGGCCTGCGCCTGCGCACCGATTCGGATGATGAGGAAATCGACACGCTGGGCGGTCTGGTCTTCCTGCGCACCGGGCGGGTGCCCGCGCGGGGCGAGATCGTCCCGCATGAAAGCGGGGTCGAGTTCGAGATCATCGATGCCGATCCCCGCCGGATCAAGCGGCTGCGGCTGCGGCTGCCCGAAGCGGTGACCCGCGCCGATACGGCAGAGGCCTGATCCGTGAAACGGTCGCTGGGATTGGCCTTCGGGGCCGGGCTGGCGGCCGCTGCCGGGCAGGCACCCCTCGGGCTGTGGTGGCTGGCGGTGCCTGCCTATGCCCTAGTCACTTATCTGGTGATCCGGGCGCCGAATGCGCGTGCGGGGTTTCTTTGGGCATGGGCGGCGGGTGTCGGGCACTTCGGTGCAGCGCTGAGCTGGATCGTGCAGCCATTTTTCGTGGATCCTGTCCGTCATGGCTGGATGGCACCCTTCGCCCTGGTGCTGATGGCGGGCGGTCTTGCACTGTTCTGGGGCCTTGCGGGCTGGGCTGCAGTGCGGCGGGGCGGGCGCATCTGCCGCGCCTTGCTGTTCGGTCTGTGCCTGACACTGGCCGAAGCGCTGCGCGGTATGGTTCTGACGGGTTTCCCTTGGGCGCTGCCGGGTCATATCTGGATTGACACGCCCGTCATGCAGGCGGCGGCCTGGATCGGGCCGAACGGCTTGACGCTGCTGACGCTGGTTCTGGCACTGCTGCCCGTTGCCTTTGCCCGCCGTGGTGTGGCAACGGCTATCCTGATGCTGGCGGTCGTCTGGTCTGCCGGGCTGTTGCGTCTGGCCGGCCCCGAGCCGGAACCCCGGGGCGTGACCCTGCGCCTTGTGCAGCCCAATGCCGAACAAAGCCTGAAATGGGACCCGGACGAGGCCGAAAGGCTGTTCCGCCTGCAACTGGATTTCACCGCCGCGCAGCCCGCGCCTGATCTGGTGATCTGGCCGGAAACCGCGCTGCCCTATCTGCTGGACCCCGGTCGCGATGCCGCTGCGGCAGTTGCGCGCGCGGCGCAGGGCGTGCCGGTTGCCTTGGGCGCGCAGCGGGTTGAAGGGGGCGCGGCCTATAACAGCCTTGCCGTGATTGGCGCAGGTGGTGCGTTGACGGGGCTTTATGACAAGGCGCATCTGGTGCCCTTTGGCGAATACATGCCCATGGGGGATGTGCTGCATGCCTGGTTTGGCCTGAGTGCCTTTGCAGCCCGTCAAGGCCATGGCTATGCCGCCGGCCCCGGCCCGCGCCTGTTGGATCTGGGCGATTTGGGGAAGGTGCTGCCGCTGATCTGCTATGAGGCCGTATTCCCCAATGATCTTCGCGCAGCGCCGGGGCGGGCTGACTGGATCCTGCAGATCACGAATGATGCGTGGTTTGGCACCCTGACCGGCCCGTTCCAGCATGCGGCGCAGGCACGTCTGCGCGCAGTGGAGCAGGGGCTGCCCTTGGTGCGTGTGGCCAATACCGGCGTGACCCAGGTTGTCGATGCCCGCGGCAGGGTGATCGCGGGGCTCGCCTTCGGGACGGCTGGCTGGCTGGATGCGGCCCTGCCGGGTGCCTTGCCGCCCACATTCTTCGCCCGCCATGGCGATACTGCACTGCTGCTGTTGCTCATGATCCTCGCCCTTGCGTTGTTGACAATTTCGAAACATCGACCGCTTGACGCTTACGGGGGAAGGGCGTAACGCGGGAAGATCAACCGTCACAACGGCTTCCTGGCGTGGCGGATTTTAACAACGGAGCACTTCCCCATGAGCAGACAGAATTACATTTTTACCTCGGAATCCGTGTCCGAAGGCCATCCTGACAAGGTATGTGACCGGATTTCCGACGCGGTGCTTGATGCGTTCCTGCGGGAAGAGCCGAATGCCCGTGTTGCCTGTGAAACCTTTGCAACCACAAATCGGGTTGTGGTGGGCGGTGAGGTCGGGCTCAGCGAAAAGAAGAAGCTGCGCGAGATGCTGGACGGCGTCGAACAGATCGTGCGCGGTTGTGTGAAGGATATCGGTTATGAACAGGATGAGTTCCACTGGGCCACGCTGAAGGTGAAAAACCACCTGCACAAGCAATCGGCTCATATCGCGCAGGGCGTGGACCGCGACGGCGCGGGTGATCAGGGGATCATGTTCGGCTATGCCTGCCGCGAAACGCCGGAACTGATGCCGGCACCCATCCAGTATAGCCATGCAATCTTGCGCCGTCTGGCCGAAGTGCGCAAATCCGGTCAGGAACCGACTCTGCGCCCGGATGCCAAATCGCAGTTGTCGCTGCGCTATGAAGATGGCAAGCCGGTCGAAGTGACCTCGATCGTGCTGTCCACCCAGCATGAAAGCGAAAGCCAGACCTCGGCCGATATTCGCGCCATTGTCGAACCCTATATCCGTGAAGTGCTGCCCTCGGGCTGGATCACCGAGAAGACCGAATGGTGGGTGAACCCGACCGGGACTTTCGTGATCGGTGGACCCGATGGCGATGCGGGCCTGACGGGCCGCAAGATCATTGTCGATACCTATGGCGGCGCGGCCCCCCATGGCGGCGGTGCTTTCTCGGGCAAGGACCCGACCAAGGTGGACCGGTCGGCGGCCTATGCTGCGCGCTATCTGGCGAAGAACGTTGTTGCCGCAGGGCTTGCGGACCGCTGTACGCTGCAGGTCAGCTATGCGATCGGTGTGGCGAAACCGCTGTCGATCTATGTCGATACGCATGGCACGGGGCAGTTGGACGAAGCTCTGATCGAACGCGCCGTGGCCGAGGTGATGGACCTGACGCCGCGTGGCATCCGCGAACATCTGCAGTTGAACCGCCCGATCTATGCCCGCACGGCTGCCTATGGCCATTTCGGTCGTGCCCCGGAAGAAGATGGTGGCTTCAGCTGGGAAAAGACCGATCTGATCGATGCGCTGAAAAAGGCGGTTTAATCAGAAACGGGGGGCCTTTGCCGGGGGCATCGAACCCCCGTCAAAGGCGTTGCCACGGAATGCGGGCCCGGTGCGCAAGTGCCGGGCCTTTCTCATGGGGCGATGTGAGGGGGCCGAGAGATCCGCGTTGCAGCCGCCGACCGCATCTATTCCCCGCGCGGGAAGCGTTTGCTTTCTTCCAGCACGTTCAGGTCCATGTGGTTGCGCATATAGCGTTCGGAGGCGGCGCGCAGCGGCTGGTAATCCCAAGGGAAATAGCTGCCATTGCGCAGCGCCTCATAGACCACCCAGCGGCGGGCCTGACTTTCGCGTACTTCTGAATCGTAGCGCGCCAGATCCCAACGTGCATCCGCCATGGCCCGGAAATGGGCCAAAGTCTCGGCATGGGCGGGATCGGTGGCGAGGTTCACCCGTTCCTCGGGGTCCATCTCCAGATCGAAAAGCTGCTCGGGGTCGGCCATGCAGCGGGTGTATTTCCACCGACCCTGCCGCAAGGCGACCAAGGGGGTTATGCTACCCTCTGCCGCATATTCCATCGCGACGGGGCTTGTGCGGTCAAACCCCTTGGCCAGCGGCACAAGGCTTTCGCCATCGGTCCATGGCATCACCTCATCCATCGAAATGCCTGCAAGGTCACACAGCGTCGGTGTCACGTCGATGGTGCAAACCGGGGTTTCGATCCGGCCGGGTTCAAGGCCGGGCGCCGCCACCATCAGCGGCACGCGGGCCGAGCCTTCAAAGAAGTTCATCTTGAACCACAGCCCGCGCCGCCCCAGCATTTCGCCATGGTCGGAGACGAAGAAGATGATCGCCTCTTGGCGGCTGGCCTCCAGCGCGGCCAGAATTTCGCCGATCTTGTTATCGACGTAAGAGATATTTGCGAAATAGCCCTGACGCGCGCGGCGGATGTGTTCAGCGGTGACCTCAAGGCTGCGCCAGTCGCAGGCATCCATCAGGCGCTGCGAATGGGGGTCCATTTCCTCATAAGGGATGGCCTCGGGCGCATCGAGATGGGCACAATCGTTGTACAGATCCCAGTATTTGCGCCGCGCGACGAAGGGATCATGCGGATGGGTGAAGCTGGCACACAGTGCCCATGGCCGGGCATCCAGCCCGCGCGACAGGTCGTAGATTTTCTGCACCGCCTGAAAGCACACGTCGTCGTCATATTCCAACTGGTTTGTGATCTCGGCCACGCCCGCGCCAGTGACGCTGCCCAGATTGTGATACCACCAGTCGATCCGCTCGCCCGGCTTGCGGTAATCCGGGGTCCAGCCGAAGTCGGCGGGGTAGATGTCGGTGGTCAGGCGCTGTTCGAACCCGTGCAGCTGATCGGGGCCGACGAAATGCATCTTGCCCGACAGCGCGGTCTGATACCCGGCGCGGCGCAGGTGATGGGCGAAGGTTGGAATGTCCGAGGTAAATTCGGCTGCGTTGTCATAAACCCGCGTCCGGCGCGGCAATTGGCCAGACATGAAACTGGCCCGCGCCGGTGCGCAAAGCGGCGAGGCGGTATAGGCATTGGCAAAACGTACCGAACGCGCGGCCAGCTTCTTGAGGTTGGGCGCATGCAGCCAATCGGCAGGGCCATCCGGGAACAGCGTCCCGGTCAATTGGTCCACCATCAGGATCAGGATATTGGGCTTTTGGGTCATCTGGCGCGCCTGTGAAACAATGCGCTATTAGAAACCCATATGCTGTGCTGTGAAAAGGGGCGGAATTTCGATGCTTTGCATAAGGATTTTGGATGCAACTTGATCCATCGGCCCTACGGGTGATCGAAGCCGTCGCCCGGGCGGGCAATCTGACACGCGCGGGGGCGGCCTTGGGCCTGAGCCAGCCTGCGATCAGCTATCAGCTGCGCCGCGCCGAGGATCATCTGGGTGTGGCCCTGTTCATCCGGGGCCGGGGCGGATGCACCCCCACCCCGGCAGGCGAGGTTTTGTTGCGCGGCCTGCTGCCCGCACTGGCGCAGATCGATGCCGCGCTGGCCGAAGTGCGGGCGATGGCGCGGGCGCCAAATCTGCGCATCCTGACCGATTTCGGATTTGCGGGCCTCTGGCTGATGCCCCGGCTGGGCCGGTTTCGCGCGCTTCACCCCGAGATCGAAATCCAGATCACCGCAGCGCAGGATGGCAGACCGCCGCGATCGGGCGAAGTGGCGATCCGCTTCGCCCGGCAGGGCGATGTTGAAGGCTGGCTCTGGATGCCCGAGCGGGTGGTTCCGGTTTGCGCCCCCGATCATCTGGCGGCGCAGGGGCCGTTTGACAGCCCGGCCCGGTTGGCCGATGCGGCGCTGCTGCATGTCGAGGCGCCGACGGATCGGCGCTGGCTGACCTGGGCCGGCTGGTTTGCCGGGCAGGGGCTGAACCGTCCGGCGCGGGCGGGGGAACTGGCGCTGAACACCTATGAATTCGTGGTTCAGGCTGCGCTGGCCGGGCAGGGCGTGGCCTTGGGTTGGCGTCCGCTGATCGACGCGCATCTGGCTTCGGGGGCCTTGGTCGCGCTTGGCGCAGAGGTGCTGCGCCCCGACAGCGGCTATTGGGTGGTGGCACCGGGGCCGGAAACCACGGCGCATCGGATCCTGTTCGACTGGCTGCGCAGCGAGTTGGCCTGATCGCGCCATCCGCCGTCGCGCCCGTGTGATCCCGTTCGGGGCATGGGGTCTAGGCTTGGCCAAAAGATGGAGGCCCAGATGACCGAGACCCGACCCAATACCCTGCCCGAATTGATCGAGATCGAGGATCTGCGCATCCCGATGCCTGATGGTGTCAGCCTGTCGGCCCGGGTCTGGATGCCTGCCGATGCAGCGCTGCGGCCGGTTCCGGCGGTGCTGGAATACATCCCCTACCGCAAACGGGATGGAACCTTGCCGCGCGACGAGTTGATGCATCCCTATGTGGCGCGGGCGGGTTATGCCTGTGTGCGGGTGGATATTCGCGGCAATGGCGACAGCGAAGGGCTGATGTTGGACGAATACAGCCAGGCCGAGATGGATGACGCGCTGTCGGTGATCGGATTTCTGGCCGCGCAGCCCTGGTGTTCCGGCGCTGTCGGGATGATGGGCAAAAGCTGGGGCGGCTTCAATTGCCTGCAGGCCGCCTTCAATGGCCACCCTGCGCTGAAGGCGGTGATTTCGGTCTGTTCGACGGCTGATCGGTTTGCCGATGACATCCACTTCAAGGGGGGATGCCTGCTGGGCGAAAATCTGGGTTGGGGGGCGGTGATGCTGTCCTTCAGTTCGCGCCCTGCCGATCCGGTGCTGCGGCCCGACTGGCGCGAAGACTGGCTGAAGCGGCTGGAGGCGCAGCCGTTTCTGGCCCCGATCTGGGCCGCGCACCAGTCCCGCGATGGCTATTGGCGGCACGGGTCGATCTGCGAAGACTGGTCGCGGATGACCATTCCGGTGCTGAATCTGGGCGGCTGGGCCGACAATTACCTGAACACGCTGGGCCATGTGATGGCCAATCATCCGGGCGTGGGGCAGGGGCTGATGGGGCCTTGGGTCCACCAATACCCGCATACCGCAGTGCCCGGTCCGCAGATCGGTTTTCTGCAAGAGGCAATCCGCTGGTGGGATTGCTGGTTGAAAGGCATCGACAACGGCGTGGCGCAGGGGCCGCGCTACCGGGCCTACATGCTGCATTCGCAGCCGGTCTCCGCCGCACCCGCCCATCGCAAGGGGCATTGGGTGGTGGAACCCGATTGGCCGCGCAGCGATCGGGTTGCGCCCGAAACGCATGATCTGGCTCCGTTGGCAGGGCGCAAGATCTGCACGCCGCAGCATCTGGGGCTGCATGCGGGCGAGTTTTTCCCGATGGGGCTGAATGCCGAATTGCCGGGTGATCAGCAGGGCGAAGATGCGATGTCGGTGTGCCTAGACATCGACCTGCCCGAAGGGATGGACCTGCTGGGTCGCCCCCGGCTGACCCTTGTGCTGGACTGCGATCAACCCTTTGCCCATCTGATTGCCCGGCTGTGCGATGTGGCCCCCGATGGCAGTTCCACCCGGATCACCCATGGCATGCTGAACCTGCGTCATCGCGACAGCATGGCCGAACCCAGCCCGGTGCCTGTGGGCCAGCCGTTCGAGGTGGTTCTGGATCTGGATGAAACCGGCTATCGGCTGGCGCCGGGCCACAGGTTGCGGTTGGCGCTGTCCACGACCTACTGGCCCTTTGTCTGGCCTGCCCCGGTGGCGGCGACGCTGACGGTGCGGTCGGGTCAGATCACGCTGCCGCGCCATCGTGGCAGCCTTGGCGATGAATGGGCGCCACCCCCGCCCGAAACCGCCGCCCCCTGGGCGCATCGGGTGATCCGGCCCAGCCATGCAACCCGACGCATCGCGCAGGACCTGCTGACCGGTGATTGGGAACTGATCGTGGAAGATGATGGCGGCGATGTCGAAAACCTGACCCATGGCCTGATAACGGGCGAAACGATGCGCGAGGTGTGGCGCATCAACCCGGCCGATCCGCTGAGCGCGCGGGTGGAGGTCACCTACGAACAGCGCCTGTCGCGCGGCGATTGGTCGGTGCGGACACGGGCGGTATCAAGGCTCGAATCATCCCCCGACGCCCTGGTGCATTCCGCCAGGCTGGAGGCATGGGAAGGGGAGACTCGGGTCCTTACGCGCGAGTTTTTTGACAATACCCCTCGCGACCATGTGTGACACAAGAACGACATCCGCATCGGAAAATAATCGTTTACGCATGGGGCCTCTTGGTCCCATGCTTGCGCTAACCAGAACAAAGCCGTCAGGGAGCTGAAATATGAAGGACGATCTTGCCAAACTCGTGGACTGGATTGACGCGAGCCGGATGAACCGCCGGGCATTTCTGGGCCGGGCCTCTGCGCTTGGTCTGGCGGCGGCGCTTGGCACCTCGCTGATGCCGGGCCAGGCCCGCGCCGAAGAGCCCAAGAAGGGCGGCGTGCTGAAGCTGGGCCTGGGCGGCGGTGAAAGCACCGATGCTTTGGACCCGGGTCTGGCTGATGGTCCAGTGGCCTTCAACGTGAACCGTCAATGGGGGGATACGCTGGTCGTCGTCGGACCTGACAAGGCCATCGTGCCGCGTCTGGCCGAAGCGGTGGAAAGCAGCGCCGATTCCGTGACCTGGACCTTCAAGATCCGCAAGGGCGTGAAGTTCCATGACGGCACCGAAATGACCGCCGAAGACGCCGCCGCAAGCCTGCGCCGTCAGTCGGATGAAAATGCGAAATCCGGTGCCTTCGGCATCATGCAGGGCATCAAGGACATCGCGGTGGACGGCGACAATGTCGTGCTGACCCTGCATACCGGCAATGCCGACCTGCCCTATCTGCTGGCCGATTATCACCTTGTGGTGCAGCCCAAGGGCGGCGTCGATAACCCCAATGCCGGGATCGGCACCGGCCCCTACAAGGTGGTTTCGGCGGAACCCGGCGTTCGCTATGTCTTTGAAAAGTTTGCTGATCACTGGGATCCGGCCGTCGGTCACTATGACGGGGTCGAATTCCTTGTCATCAACGACAACACCGCCCGCACCGCCGCGCTGCAATCGGGTCAGGTCCATGCGATCAACCGCGTCGATCCCAAGGTGGCCAAGCTGCTGTCCCGCGCGCCCGGTGTCGTGGTCAAGAACGTGTCGGGCCCGGGCCATTACGTCTTCATCATGCATGTGGACAAGGCCCCGTTCGACAACAAGGACCTGCGTCTGGCGCTGAAATACGCGATCAACCGTCAGGAAATGGTGGACAAGATCCTTGATGGCTTCGGGTCGGTCGGAAATGATATTCCGATCAACAAATCCTACCCGCTGTTCGATGAAAGCCTGCCGCAGCGCGAATTCTCGATCGAAAAGGCCGCCGAGCATTACAAGGCCTCTGGCCATGATGGCAGCCCGATTGAACTGATCGTGGCCGATGGGGCGTTCCCCGGTGCGGTGGATGCAGCGGCGCTGTTCCAGGCCACGGCCAAGCAGGCGGGCATTCCGCTGGAAATCAAGCGCGTGCCGGATGACGGCTATTGGTCGGATGTGTGGAACGTGATGCCCTTCTGCGCCAGCTATTGGGGCGGGCGTCCGGTGCAGGACCAGATGTACTCGACGGCCTATCTGTCAACGGCAGACTGGAACGACACCAAGTTCAAGAATGCCGATTTCGATGCGCTGATCATGCAGGCCCGGTCGGAAACCGATACGGCCAAGCGCAAGGAAATCTACAGCAAGGTCGCAAACATCCTGTGGGAAGAGGGCGGGGTAATCTGCCCGATGTTCAACGATTTCATCGACGCCATCAGCGACAAGGTGGCGGGCTGGATCGACGACCCGCAGCTGGAGCAGATGAACGGCTACCTGACCCACAAGACCTGGTTCGCCTGATCAATGGCGCTACATCCGGTCGTGAAACTGGTCGCCCAGCGGATTTCGCTGGGCCTCCTTCTCTTGCTGGCGGCGTCTGTGCTGATCTTTCTGGGCACTCAGATCCTGCCGGGTGATGTGGCCCAGGCCATTCTGGGGCAGGCGGCAACGCCTGAAACGCTGGCCAATCTGCGTGAGGAGCTGGGTCTGAACGAGCCCGCCGTCACGCGGTATTTCAACTGGCTTTTCGGGGTGTTGCAGGGCGATCTTGGCACGGCGTTGTCCAATAGCCAACCGATTGCCCCCGCTTTGGGCGGGCGTCTGGCGAATACGCTGTTCCTTGCGGCAACCGCCGCGGTGATCGCCGTGCCGCTGGCCATACTTCTGGGTCTGATTTCGGTGCGCTACCGCAACCGCTGGCCCGACAAGGCGATTTCTGCGGTGACGCTGGCCACCATTTCGGTGCCGGAATTCCTGCTGGGCTACATCGCCATCTTCTTTCTGGCCGTGCAATACCGGGTGCTGCCTTCGCTCTCGACGGTCTATGACGGCATGACCTTTGGTGAACGCCTGACGGCCATCGGGCTGCCGGTCATCGTGCTGGTGCTGGCGGTTCTGGGCCACATGATGCGGATGACGCGGGCGGCCATCCTGAACGTGATGCAATCGGCCTATGTCGAAACGGCGGAGCTGAAGGGGCTGTCACCCTTTGCCGTTATCGCCCGCCATGCCTTTCCCAATGCCATCGCCCCAGTGGTGAATGTCGTGATGATCAACCTCGCCTATCTTGTAGTGGGTGTGGTCGTGGTCGAGGTGGTCTTTGTCTATCCCGGCATGGGGCAATATCTGGTGGACCATGTGTCGAAACGTGATGTGCCGGTGGTGCAGGCCTGCGGGCTTGTGTTTGCCGCCGTCTATATCGGACTCAATCTCGTGGCCGATATTGTCTCGATCCTGGCCAACCCGCGGCTGAGGCATCCGAAATGACCCGTATTCCGCTTGCAGCCCTGATCGGGCTGATCTTCACCGGCGCCTATTTTGCGGCTGCCTTGTTTGCCCCCTGGATCGCGCCCTATGGCATGGCTGAAATTGTCGGCGACAGCTGGGAACCGGCCTCAAGCCAGTTCTGGCTCGGCACCGACAGTATTGGCCGCGATCTGCTCAGCCGGATGATCTGGGGCGGCCAGACCACCATCTTCGTGGCGACGGCGGCCACCTTGCTCAGCTTCGGGCTTGGGTCGATCCTGGGATTTCTGGCGGCGGTGCGCGGCGGCTGGATAGACCAGCTGCTGTCGCGCGGGGTCGATCTGATGATGTCGATCCCCTCGCTGATTTCTGCGCTGGTGGTTCTGTCTGTGGTCCCGGTCACGCTGCCGGTCTTGATCCTTGTGATGGGCCTGCTGGATGCCACCCGGGTCTTTCGACTGGCGCGCGCCGTTGCGGTCGATATCACCGTGATGGACTATGTGGAGGCTGCCCGGCTCCGGGGGGAAAAGCAGGGCTGGATCATCTTCCGCGAAATCCTGCCCAACGCCTTGTCGCCGCTGGTGGCCGAAATGGGCCTGCGTTTCATCTTTGCCGTCCTGTTCATCTCGACCCTGTCCTTCCTCGGGCTTGGGGTGCAACCGCCGATGGCCGATTGGGGCGGGATTGTGAAGGAGAACAAGGAGGGCATCGTCTATGGTATCCCTGCCGCGCTGATCCCGGCCTTTGCCATCGCCACGCTTGCCATTTCGGTCAACCTTGTGGCCGACTGGGTGCTGAACCGCACCTCCAGCCTGAAAGGAGGCCGCGGTGCGTGATGACATGACCCCGCTTCTTGACATCCGCGATCTGGTGATCGAGGCCACGTCCTATCCGCCGGGTGAACCACCCAAGACCGTCACACTGGTGCATGGTGTCTCGCTCAGCTTGCAGAAGGGCAAGGTTCTGGGCCTGATCGGCGAAAGTGGCGCCGGCAAATCCACCATCGGCCTGTCGTCCATGGCCTATGGCCGGGGGGGCGTGCGCATCACCGGCGGGCAGGTCATCCTGAACGGGCGCGACATCCTGAAGGGCGGCGCACGCGGCCTGCGCGCGCTGCGCGGCAAGGAAGTGACCTATGTGGCGCAATCTGCCGCCGCCAGCTTCAACCCGGCCAAGCCGTTGATGGATCAGGTGATCGAAACCACCCTGTCGCGCGGGATGATGGGGCGGGCCGATGCCGAAAAACGCGCGGTCGATCTGTTTCGGCAATTGGGTCTGCCCAATCCCGAAACCATCGGCAAACGCTTTCCGCATCAGGTCTCTGGCGGGCAGTTGCAGCGGGTGATGACGGCGATGGCGCTGTGCCCCAAACCCGATCTGGTGATCTTTGACGAACCGACCACTGCACTGGATGTGACCACGCAGATCGACGTTCTGGCGGCGATCAAGCGGGCAATTCACGAAACCGGGGTGGCCGCGCTCTATATCACCCATGATCTGGCAGTCGTGGCGCAGGTGGCCGATGACATCATGGTGCTGCGCCATGGAAAGACGGTCGAATATGGCAGCTGCCAACAGATCATCGAAGCCCCGCGCGAAGCCTATACACAGGCGCTGGTCGCGATCCGCTCGATCGAGCATGTCGAGAAATCAGCCGATGTCGCGCCTGTTCTCAGCGTGCAGAACATCACCGCGCGTTACCGAGGCACCCAGTTCGACGTGCTGCAGAATGTGACGGTCGATCTGCCGCCGGGGCAGACGCTTGCGGTGGTGGGCGAAAGCGGATCGGGCAAATCGACCCTGGCGCGGGTGATCACCGGGCTATTGCCCGCATCGCAAGGCCGCATCACCTTTGCCGGACGCACGCTCAGCCCCGATCTGGCCGGGCGCACGCGGGAAGACCTGCGCGAATTGCAGATGATCTACCAGATGGCCGATGTGGCAATGAACCCGCGCCAGACGGTTGAAACCATCATCGGCCGCCCGCTTGAATTCTATTTCGGCCTGAAAGGCGACGCGAAACGCAAACGGGTGCAGGAATTGCTCGACCAGATCGAAATGGGCAAGGGCTATGCCGACCGCTACCCGGCAGAACTGTCGGGCGGGCAGAAGCAACGCGTCTGCATCGCCCGGTCGCTGGCGGCCAAGCCGAAGCTCATCATCTGCGACGAGGTGACCTCGGCGCTGGATCCGTTGGTGGCCGACGGCATCCTGAAACTGCTCCTGAACCTGCAGGCGCAGGAAGGCGTGTCCTATCTCTTCATCACCCATGATCTGGCGACGGTGCGTGCCATCGCCGACCGGATCGCGGTGATGTACAAGGGCAAGCTGCAGCGCTACGGCAGCAAGACCGAAGTGCTCAGCCCACCTTTCGATGACTATACCGATCTGCTGCTGTCATCGGTGCCAGACATGAAACTGGGTTGGCTGGAGCAGGTTCTGGCGCATCGCCGCATGGAAAGTGCGGGCAACTGAACGGTCGGGGGCAGGGCGCGGCCTTGCCCCTCTAATATGGCAAAATATCCCCGCCGGAGGCAGCCGACCTGACCATGTTTGCTGTCGGCGGGGCAGGAGAGGGCCATGGCCAAGCTGCTGCTGATCCTTATCGACGGGGTGCCCTATGGCAATTGGCGGCGGCTTTTCGGCAATCTGGAGGGCTGGGTGGCGCAGGGCGCCGCCCGGATCTGGCGGATGCGCTCGGTGCTGCCGTCAACTTCGGCCAGTTGTTACGCCTCGATCCATACTGGCCTGCCGCCACAGGTGACCGGGGTCTGGGGCAATGAGGCGGTGCGGCGGCTCGATCATCCCGATATCTTTTCCGAAGCCAGCCGGGCCGGGCTGCGTACCGGGGCGGTGGCCCACAGTTTCTGGTCGGAATTCTTCAATCGTGCGCCCTTCGATGTGGTGCGCGACATCGAATATGATGAACCGGGCGGGCCGATCACCCATGGCCGGTTTCATACCATGTATGGCTACAACTTGATCAATCAGGCGACGCCGGCCGATCATGATCTGTTTGGCACCCTGACCCGGCTTTGCGAAGGCCATGGCATTGATTACGGGATGCTGCATACCTGCACATTGGACAGCATGGGCCACCGCTTCGGGCATGCCTGCGCCGAGATGGACCATGCCTGCTATGCGCTGGATGCCCAGCTTGCGCCCTTTGTTCAGCGGTGGCGCAATGCCGGCTATGAGGTGATCGTGACCGCAGATCACGGGCAGGATGCGCGGGGCCATCACGGTGGCACGTCTGATGACCAGCGCGATTTTGCCCTGTATTACTTTGGGGCGGCCGAAGGGCCTGCGCCTGATACGCTGCTCGATCAGTTGTCTCTGGCACCGGGCATCCTGAACCGGCTTGGTGTGCCGGTTCCTGCCAGCATGGCAGCCCTGCCGCTGTTTGAACGTTAGCGTTCAGCTGCGCCAGTCGCTGCCCTCGATATCCAGCAGGGCCTTGATTTCGCGCAGATGGGCCTCGGCATAGCCGGGATAATCTTCCCATTCCCGCGCGGTCTTTTCGGCAATGGCATCGGGCAGCACCCGCAACGGACGGCCGGTCTGCAAGGCGCGGATATAGGTTTCTGCCGCCCGTTCGAAGAATACCAGCCGGTTGAAGGTTTCCGCCACGCTTTGGTCCACCACCAGCACGCCGTGATTGCCCAGGATCAGCGTGGTGAGTCTGGGATCAGCCAGCAATGCGGCGCAGCGACGGCCTTCTTCCTCAAACGCCATGCCACCATAGGCGTCATCCACCACATGACGGCCATGGAACATCGCGCTGTTCTGGTCGATCGCGGGCAGGCGGCTGTCGGCAAGGCTGGCCAGCACCGTGGCGTGGATGGAATGCACATGCATCAGGCAGCGCGCATGGGGCAGGGCGCGGTGAATTGATCCGTGCAGTCCCCAGGCCGTCGGGTCCGGGGCATCGGGGCGTTGCAGGGTCGTGGGGTCTTCGGCATCAATCTCGATCAGGCTTGAGGCCGTAATCCGCGCAAAATGCCGCGCATTGGGATTGATGAGAAAGCGGCTGCCAGACGGGTTCACCGCGAGCGAGAAGTGGTTCGACACTGCCTCATGCAGGTTCAGCTTCACCGCCCAGCGAAAGCTGGCGGCCAGATCGACACGGTCATCCCAATGGGCAGGGGTGTTGGTCATGCGCGGTCTCCGAAGGGCCAGACGCCGGTGGACAGGGCCCGCAAGGTGGCGGCGATCCGGGCAAAGCTTTCAGCGGCACGCGGCACCGAATGGCGCGCGCGCAGCCAGCCATGCACCAGCCCCGTATCGACGATCGAGGCCGCGCGTCCGCCTGCCGCAAGCACCCTGTCGCGATACTCACGCCCGTCATCGGCCAGCGGATCACATTCGGCGGCGAAAATCACGCTGGGCGGCAGGCCGGTGAAATCGTTGTCCTGCAAGGCGGCGGCTGTCGGGTCATGTTCTGGCGGTGGCCCGGGGTGCCGGATGGTCAGGTAAAACTCCACATCCGCAAGGGTCAGCATGGGTGCATGGGCATGGGTCAGATAGCTGCCCGTGCTCCGGTCGCCCCCAAGCGACGGGTAGATCAGCACCTGACCGTTGATCCGCCCTGTGCCCCGCAAGGCGTGGGTGACCGAGGCCGCGAGCGATCCACCGGCGGAATCCCCCGCCATGATCAGAGGGCCGGGCCAGCGATCCAGCACGGCGCGGCTGGCCGACAGGCAATCCTCATATGCGGCGGGATGGCGGTGTTCCGGTGCCAGCCGGTAATCGGCGCTGACGATGCGCAGCCCGGTTGCCGCGCATAACTCGGCGCAGACGTCGTCATGGCTGTCCAGACCGCCGACGACAAAACCGCCGCCATGGAAATACATCGCAGTCTGCGCGGCCTGCGTGGGTTCATATATGCGGCACATCACGCCACCCAGGCTTTCGTCACGCACGGTTATGCCTGCCGGGTGGGGCTTGCGGAAGGCGGCGCACATCCTGTTATAGACATCGCGCTGTTCGGCAATCGTCAGACCCACGGCCTCCGGGGGATACCAACGATCCGTTTCGCGGATAAAGGCCCAGGTCGGGCCGTCGATAAGGTTCTGGTAATCTGCTTCGGGCATGCTGGAATGATCCGTGGTCACGCTGCGACGAGAATACGAGATCATGGATTGGCGCAAAAGGCGCCACAATTCACGACAGTGACGGGGCGATATTGCCCCATTTTCCCCCTAATCTCGTCGCGTTCGGTAGGTAAATGTCAGGTTAACAGGTTCTCTTCGTCCGTGAGGGTAAGATGCAGTTGTTCCGTCCCGAAGATCACGACGCTGCCCTGGTGGGCTGGGGTGTTCGCGTGTTGTTGCTGGCTGAAACCGGATCC
Organism: Gemmobacter denitrificans; assembly: GCF_036964905.1. NCBI lineage: Bacteria > Pseudomonadati > Pseudomonadota > Alphaproteobacteria > Rhodobacterales > Paracoccaceae > Gemmobacter > Gemmobacter denitrificans. The sequence continues at coordinate 25,065 of NZ_JBALHR010000016.1, read as the reverse complement.
CGGGCTGCCGAGGCGGTTTCGATGCGCATTGCCGGGTTCGGCGGCTTGCCCGAGGCGCAAGGCGAGATGTTCGCCGCGTTGGAAACCCTGATTGACGATCCTGCTGGGTATGGTCTGTTCGTGATGGATTGCGAAACCTTCGGCGGGCTTGATGCCGGGCGCCGGGCCTTTGCCATCCTGCGCGCCGCTGGCTGTCAGGTGCCGGTGATCCTGGTATCGACCGAATGCAGCACACAGAGCTTTCCGGATGACCGCAGCGCCCCCATCCTGCTGCGTTCGCCGCTGTCGGCGGTCTCTATGCGCGTCGGCTTCGAACATGCGCTGCGCGAACGGATGATGTGGCAGGCGGCTTGATTAAAGCGTTGAAATGATGAAGGGCGGGCCAATGGCCCGCCCTTCGGTATTCCGGTGACCCGAAATCAGGCCAGCGACAGGTTGGTCGCCGACTCGCGGCCGTCACGGCCTGCTTCGATGTCGAAGGTCACAGCCTGACCGTCAGCCAGCGAACGGATGCCGGCGCGCTCCAGCGCGGTGATGTGGACGAACACGTCCTTCTTGCCGCCTTCCGGGGCGATAAAGCCGAAGCCTTTGGTGGCGTTGAACCATTTCACGGTGCCCTTGGCCATCGTGATGTCTCCTCTAAAGTGCCGCCCACGGAACTGTGGCGGCTCGGCTCGTCAGCGCATGTCGATAGCTGTGGCCGGTAAGGGAGACAGTGGTCGATAGAGATAACGTCGCCCATCACATATGGGGCCCGCGGCCTTGAAATACAAGCTTTTTGTCCGAAACCGCCCGTTTCGCCCCATTTGGGGTTTTGCTGCGACGCGGCGGACATAAAATTTCAAAATGTGCAATATCAGCATTGCATTGTTGCGCGGTCGCTGTATTTCTTTGCTGCATAGGCGCGCCGATTCTGCGGCGCGGCATCACCAACAGGCAGGAGGCCCCCATGGCTCTGGATACGAATCAGAACATCGTCGCCTATGACGCACCCATCAAGGACCTGTACGAGATCGGCGAGATGCCACCTCTCGGCCATGTGCCCAAGCAGATGTACGCGTGGGCGATCCGCCGGGAACGCCACGGCGAGCCGGACAAGAGCTTCCAGCTTGAAGTGGTGGATACCTGGGAAATCGACAGCCACGAAGTGCTGGTGCTGGTGATGGCCGCAGGTGTGAACTACAACGGTGTGTGGGCCGGTTTGGGCGTGCCGATCAGCCCGTTTGACGGCCACAAGCAGCCCTATCATATCGCCGGTTCGGATGCTGCTGGCATCGTCTGGAAAGTGGGCTCCAAAGTCACCCGCTGGAAGGTGGGCGACGAAGTCGTGGTCCATTGCAACCAGGATGACGGTGACGACGAAGAATGCAACGGCGGCGATCCGATGTTTTCTCCGACGCAGCGCATCTGGGGCTATGAAACGCATGACGGGTCGTTTGCCCAGTTCACCCGGGTGCAGGCCCAGCAGTTGATGCCGAGACCCAAGCACCTGAGCTGGGAAGAAAGCGCCTGCTACACGCTGACGCTGGCCACAGCCTACCGGATGTTGTTCGGCCATGCCCCGCATGACCTGAAGCCGGGCCAGAACGTGCTGGTCTGGGGGGCCTCGGGCGGTCTGGGGTCTTATGCGATCCAGTTGGCCAATACGGCGGGCGCCAATGCGATCGGGGTCATCTCCGACGAATCAAAGCGCGATTTCGTGCTGGGCCTGGGGGCCAAGGGCGTCATCAACCGCAACGAATTCAAATGCTGGGGGCAACTGCCCAAGGTCAACAGCCCCGAATATAATGAATGGCTGAAAGAGGCCCGCAAGTTCGGCAAGGCGATCTGGGATATCACCGGCAAGGGCGTGAATGTGGATATGGTGTTCGAACATCCGGGCGAACAAACCTTCCCGGTATCATCACTGATCTGCAAGAAGGGCGGCATGGTTGTGATCTGTGCGGGAACCAGCGGATTCAATTGCACCTTTGACGTGCGCTACATGTGGATGCACCAAAAACGCTTGCAGGGCAGCCATTTCGCCCATCTCAAGCAAGCCAGCGCCGCCAACAAACTGATGTGCGAACGCCGCCTTGATCCCTGCATGTCCGAGGTTTTCCCCTGGGCCGAGATCCCGCAGGCGCATATGCTGATGCTCAAAAACCAGCACAAACCAGGCAATATGGCGGTGCTTGTGCAGGCCCCGCATACCGGCCTGCGCACCTTTGAAGACACGCTGGAAGCCAGCATCAAGCGGTAATCCGGCATCCCCGATCCGCCGCAAACGCCGCCCGTCATCGGGCGGCGTTTCGCATTTTGTTCTGTTTTGGTGACGGTCTGTTGACCAATTCGCAGCTAGTCTCAGCCGGAGCCAGAGATGATTTTGGTGTGGATGCAGAATGGTTGCAGCAGTCGGGGGCCAATATGCAGGGTGAATGGATATTCGAGGTGTTGGCCGACCTGCGCGCCTTCGCATTGAAGAATGATCTGCCGGCGCTGGCGGCGCAGGTTGAAACCACATTGCGAGTGGCGCAGGTCGAACTCGCCTCACACGAGTCCATGACGCCCCCTGAAAGCAAGGGCGGCCAGGGCAACGGCAACAACCGTCCCAACTGAACGGGCCTCGCACTGGCCATCGGGCTGGGATAAGGTCGCGCCATGCAAAGCCCGGCCCCCACCACCGCCATGTCCTTCTCAGATGATCAGGCCGAAGCCTGGGATCGTGTCGCAGATCAGTTGCGCGGAATGGGCATTGATCTGACCGAAGGCACGACCGAAGCCGCGACCGAAGGCAAATCGACCGTCCTGGCCGTGATGGGCAAGGCCGGATCGGGCAAGACGATGCTTTTGGCCAGCCTCTACAAGGCCCTGCAGGGGGCAGGGGTAGATATCGTTTCAGGCGATTACGAAGGCAAGCGCAAGAAGGATGGGCGCACGCTGGCCATTCTGGCCCCGACGAACAAGGCGGCATCCGTGCTGCGCCTGCGCGGTGTGCCCGCAACAACCATTCATCGCATTCTTTACACCCCGGTCTATGACCCCCAGTTCGAACTGATCGCCGAATGGCTGGCTGGCAACGGCGCGCGCCCCGAAGTTGAAGGGTTGACCGAACAGGCTCTGGATCGGGCCAAGGCCTTTTATGACAGCAATGCCTCGGTGCCCGGGGCGTTGGCGGCAGCGGGTCTGCGCGGCAGTGATTTCATCAAGGGATGGAAACGGCGGGAAGAGCCGCTGGATGTCGGCTTTGTCGATGAAAGCTCCATGCTGGATGACCGGCAGTTCGATGATCTGCGCGAGATTTTCCCGACGCTGGTGCTGTTTGGCGATCCGGCGCAGCTGGCCCCGGTGAATCAGTCCGGCCAGATGGTGTTCGACAAGCTGGGAGAGATGCGGCAACTGCATCTCAGCCGTATTCACCGCCAGGCCGAGGGAAACCCGATCCTTGATCTAGCCCATGCGCTGGCCCAGCCCGATCTGGGCTTTGATGAATTCGAGCGGATGGTCGAACGCGCGGCCCGCAGCGATGATCGGGTGGTGATGGCTGAACGGGTCGATGCGCAGATGATGGCGCGCAGCCCGGTCCTGGTCTGGCGCAATGCCACGCGCATCCGGCTGATCACGGCCTTCCGCACCGCCTTTGGTGCGCCCGAAGATGCGCTGTTACCGGGTGAGCCGCTGATCTGCGATGGGATCGAGCTTCCGCTGAAGCATCGCAAGAAGCGGATCGATCTTGAAGCACGCGGGCTCATCAAGGGGGCGCAGGTGATCTATCTGGGGCCCGGCAACCGGCCCGGATTTGCCCGGCTGCATGTGATCGGCGCCGAAGAACCGCAGCTTTCCGCCGCCTCGATCATCAAGATCGAAAAGCCGGACGAAGAGGAACCCTTTATCCCGCAAGCGGCCACCATGGGCGCGGCCTTTCTGCATGGGGCGGCCGTCACCATCCACAAGGCGCAAGGCAGCCAGTGGGAAAACGTGCAGGTCTTTGCGCCCGATCTTTGGGCTGCAGCCCAGGCGGGCCGCTCCGAAGCGGGGGTGCCCTTGTGGAAGCGACTGGCCTATGTCGCCATCACCCGCGCGGAAAAGCGGCTGTTCTGGGTGGTGCGCAACCGGCTGGCGCGGCCTGCCGATCCGCTGGGGATCGACGATCTGCCGCGCAATGCCGCCCCGCTGGCGCTGCGCGGGCTGGAGGACGGCTGATCTTGGCAAGCCGTGCATCGCCGCCTAATCTCGCCCGTAAAGGAGCCCACCCATGACCTGCGTTTTCGTCCAGTTCCGCTGCACCCCCGGCCAGACCTATGCCGTCGCCACCGCAATCTATGACCGTGAAGTGGTGAGCGAGTTGTATTCGACCAGCGGTGAATATGACCTGATCGCCAAGGTTTACATCCCGGAAGGCGCGGATGTGGGCCATTACCTGTCAGAACGGCTGTTCGACATTCCGGGCATCGTGCGGACGCTGACCACCATGACGTTCAAGGCCTTCTGATCGCGCTGTGCCATCTCGCAAGGTGTTCTGACCGACAGTCCCGCTCACGATGGCCGCCCGGGCTGGCCTGGCTCGGTCAGGCGGGGTTCCATCGGGGCTTCGCTCATGTCCAGCGTGGCCCAATCGCGGGCTGTGCCGGTTGCGGGCAGCACGGTTTCACCGCGATTGCGTGCCAGCCAGGCCTTTGCGATGAAATTGCAGGTGATGGGGGCCGTCAGGAACAGGAACAGCGTGATCAGCAGTTCATGCCAGCTGACCCCGCCCTTCATGATCGCCATGCCCATCGAGGCCAGCAGAACCCCGCCCACGCCCAAGGTGCTGGCCTTGGTCGGCGCATGCAGCCGGGTCATCAGATCCGGCAGTTTCAGCAGGCCATAGCTGCCCACCAGTGCAAAGATGCCCGCAATCACCAGCAGGGCCGAAATGATGAATTCCGCGATCATGTGCCCCTCACTCGATGATGTCGCCGCGCAGGATGAACTTGGCATAGGCGACCGAAGACACGAAGCCGGTCATCGCGAACAGCAGCGCCGCCTCGAAGTAAAGCCCGCTGTCGGTGACCGCGCCATACAGCACGATCAGGGCGATCACATTCACCACCATCGTATCCAGCGCCAGAATGCGATCCGGCACGGATGGCGCAAAGATCGTGCGCCACAGGCACATGGCGAAGCCAAGGCCGAAACAGGCAAAGGCAAAGGTGAGGGCCATATCGATCATGTGAAGATCCTTTTCAGGCGGGCTTCATAGCGGGCCTTGATGTCATCGCGCACCGCATCGGCATCGGTCGCATCAAGGCAATGGATCAGCAATGCCTTGCCATCTGCGGAAATATCGGCGGTCACAGTGCCCGGTGTCATGGTGATGGTGCCCGCCAGCACGGTGATCGCCTCGGGGCTGGTGACATCCAGCGGCACGGTGACCCAGAGCGGCGTAATGTCACGCGCCGGTTTGAACAGCACGATCAGCGCCACCGTGATGTTGGACTTCACGATATCCCAGATCACGATCAGCACATATTCGGCGACGGCGGGCCAGTTGCGGATGATCGGGCGACCGGGCCAATAGGGCGCGGTCAGGATCGGCAGGATAATGGCGAGGATGGCGGCAAAGACCAGACTGCCCCATTTGAACTCGTTCACCAGCATCAGCCAGACGAGGATCAGCAGAAGCGACAGGCCGGGATGGGGCAGGAACTTGCGCAGCATGGCTTACCTCTTACCCAGGGTATTGGCGGCGATATAGGCGGAGGGGTCCAGCAGGGCCGCCGCCGTATCGGCCATCCAGTCGCTGATCGGCCCGGCCAGAACGGTCAGGGCCACCAGGCCTGCCAGCAGCAGCCCGATGGCCGTTATGGCCAGCGGCTCAGACGCCTGCGGGGCCGGGGTGCCACCGGTTTCATGCGACTTCCAGAACAGGGTGGAACCCGCCCGAGCAAATCCAAGGATCACAAGGAACGAACTGCCCAGAACAAAGCTCCATCCCAAGGCAATCTGCGGCCCGCGCGTCGCATCCAGCACCATCAGCTTACCCAGAAAGCCCGACAAAGGCGGCATCCCGGCCATGGCGATTGCTGCAGCCATGAACAGTGTGGCAATCAGCCCCTGCTGCGCGATGGGGCCTTGGGCTGTCAGCAGCACATCGCCACGGCGACGGCCCACCATGTCCGTGATCAGGAACAGTGCGGCAGCGGCCAGCGTGGAATGCAGCGCATAATACAGCGCCGCCGACAGGCCCACCGCGCTGAACTGCGACACGGCCAGAAACAGCGTGCCCATGGAGGTGACCGCGGCCATGGCAGCCAGGCCGCCCAGACTGCGCGCGCCCAGAACGCCAATCCCGCCCAGGGCCAGCGTCATCAGCGCGCCGATCCACAGAAGATCGGCGAACATCTCGCCGGTTGCGGGCAGGGCAGGGGAGAAGAACAGGGTATAGCAGCGGATCACCGCATAGGCACCAACCTTTGTCATGACGGCAAACAGGGCGGAGACCGGCCCCGGCGCCTGCGCATAAGTGGCGGGCAGCCAGAACTGCAGCGGCACCAGCGCGCCCTTGATGGCAAAGACCATCAGCAACATCACCCCTGCCACCCGGATCAGTGCGAAATCACCTTCAGGCAGTTGCGGCAGTTTCGCCGCCAGATCGGCCATGTTCAGCGTGCCAGTCACCGAATAGATCGTGGCCAGCGCAAACAGGAACAGGGTCGAGCCGACAAGGTTATAGGCCACATATTGCACGCCTGCTTTCAGCCGGGCCCGGCCCCCGCCATGGATCATCAGACCATAGCTGGCGATCAGCAGCACTTCGAAGAAGACGAACAGGTTGAAGGCATCGCCGGTCAGAAAGGCCCCGCAGACGCCCATCAATTGAAACTGCCACAGCGCGTGGAAATGCCGCCCTTTGCCATCCCAGCCGGTGCCGATCGCGTAAAGCTGCACCACCAGCGCCAGCAGCGCCGTCAGCGTGACCATAAGGGCCGACAACCGGTCCAGCACCAGCACGATGCCGAAAGGCGCGGGCCAGTTGCCAAGACGGTACACTTCGGGCGGGGCAGAACTGGTGGCGATCAGCAGCGCAGCGGCCACGGCCAGCAGTGCGACGGTGGCCGCCACCGAAAAGATGCGCGCCAGCACAAGGTCATGCCGCAGGGCCAGCAGGGTGAAGGCCCCCATGATCGCCGGCAGCACGACCGGCACGATGATCCAGTGGTTCATCATCATTCGGCATCCTCGCCCATATCGACCTTGTCATGGCCCGATTGCAGGAAAGAGCCGAGCGCCATCATCACGATGACCGCCGTCATCCCGAAAGAAATCACGATGGCCGTCAGCACTAGGGCCTGCGGCATCGGATCAGTATAGTCTGGGGCCCCTTTCGACAGGATGGGGGGCAGCCCGGCCACGACGCGGCCCGAGGCAAAGATGAACACGTTGCAGGCATAGGACAGCATTGACAGGCCCACGATCACCGGAAAGGCGCGGCGGCGCAGGATCAGGTAAATGCCGACAGCCGTCATGGTGCCGACGGCAAGGGCAATCAGAAGTTCCATCTCAATGCTCCTCCCCGCCCATGCGATCCTGCATGTCATAGGCCTCGACATTCACCTTCTGTCCGGCACGGATGGCGATCCGCGTCAAGGACGACAGCGCCAGCATCACGGCCCCCAGCACGGTCAGGAACACGCCAAGATCGAACAGTGCGGCCGTGGCGAGTTCGAACTTTTCCAGCGGCCAGATCTCGAAGTAACCGTAGTTCGAGGTCATGAAGGGGCGCCCTGCGAACCAGGACCCGATGCCCGTGGCGGCGGCGACCAGGATGCCGGCACCAATCAGGCCATGGTAATCGATCCGCTGACGCGCCGCTGTCCAGCCAAAGCCCGAGGCCATGTATTGCATGACCAGCGCGATGGCGACGACCAGACCGGCGATGAACCCGCCACCCGGCACATTATGGCCGCGCAGGAAGATGTAGATGCCCACCATCAACGCGACAGGCAGCATCATGCGTGTGGCCACGACCATCATCATCGGGTGACGGTCGCCCGCATCCTGCGTGTCATTTTCCCAATGGCGCAGCCTGTCGCTGGCCGGACCGGGGCGCAGCAGGCTTTCGGTCAGCGCATAGATCAGCGTTGCGGCAATGCCCAGAACGGTGATTTCGCCGAAGGTATCATAGCCGCGGAAGTCCACCAGGATCACGTTCACCACATTGGTGCCGCCGCCCAGCGTCTTGGAATTCTCAAGGTGGTAATCGGCAATCGACGGGAAGGCGAAATCCCGGGTCAGCAGGGCATAGATCAGCCCGCCCACCAGCAGACCACCCGTCGCGGCCAGACCAAGATCCAGTACCCGGCGCGGCGTTGCCGTATCTACTGGCGTGGTCTTGGGCAGGAAGTTCAACGCCAGCAACAGCAGGATGACCGTTGCCACCTCTACCGAAATCTGGGTCAGCGCCAGATCGGGGGCCGACAGATAGGCGAAGCCGACCGAAACCATCAGCCCCACAATCGAAATCAGGATCAAGACCAGCAGGCGCTGGCGATGCCAGATGGCGACGGCGAGCGATCCGACCATCAGCGCGAACCATCCCACCGCGACCACCGGCGGCACAGGTTGCAGGGCTTGACCCCCGGCAACATGGCTGCCGGTCAGGAAGGCCCAGAGCCCGAGGCCCGCAATGGTCGCACAGGCGATCCACAGGTAATCGGCCAGATTGCCGCCATGCAAGCGCCGGTCAATACCCCGTGCCAGCGCGGCCAGCGTCTCGATCACCGTATCGAACATGCGTTTGGCTTCGGGGCGGGGGGCCGCGTCCCACAGGCGCAGCAGTGCCGGGAACAGGCCAAGCAGGGCCAGACCGCCGCCGACCGCCGCAAGCGACATCCACAGCGCCGGGCTGTGCAGCCCGTGCCAATGGATGATCTTGACCTTCACCGCCTCTCCCGTGACGGCACCTGCCGCAACATCGACCAGACCGCTGGCGAATGTCATCGGCATCAGGCCGATCAGCACCACCAGCACAGCCAGCAGCGCCGGCGCGGCCCAAAGGCCAAAGCCGGGATCATGCGGGTGGTGCGGGTAATCGTGCCGTTCGGCCCCCAGAAAGGTATGGGCGATCAGGCGGAAACTGTAGGCGACCGAAAAGGTGGCGGCGATCAGGGTCAGCACCGGGATGACCCAGGGCGCAGTATGGGCGGCCTCTTCCAGCATCATTTCCTTGGACAGGAACCCGTTGAAAGGGGGCAAGCCCGCCATCGAAAGGCCGGCGATCACCACGATGGCAAAGGTTACCGGCATCAGGTGCCGCAAACCGCCCAGTCGCCGGATGTCGCGGGTGTGGGTTTCGTGATCGACGATGCCTGCGCTCATGAACAATGCCGCCTTGAAAGTGGCGTGGTTCAGGATGTGGAACACTGCGACCGTGGCCGCGGCCTTGGTGCCAAATCCCAGCAACATGGTGATGAGGCCCAGATGGCTGACGGTCGAAAAGGCTAGAAGCGCCTTCAGATCATGCTTGAACAAGGCGATCTTGGCCCCGATCAGCATGGTGACAAGGCCCGCGCCAGTTACCAGCCAGAACCATTCCGGCGTACCCGCCAGTGCAGGCCACAACCGCGCCATCAGGAAGATGCCCGCCTTCACCATGGTGGCGGAATGCAGATAGGCCGAAACCGGGGTTGGCGCCGCCATGGCATGCGGTAGCCAGAAATGGAACGGGAATTGCGCCGATTTGGTAAAGCAGCCCAGCAGGATCAGGATCAGCGCGGGCAAGTACCAGTCGCTGGCGCGGATCGCATCGCCTGCCGCGATGATGCCGGAAATGGTGTTGGTGCCCGCAATCTGGCCAAGGATCAGCATGCCCGCGATCATGGCCAGCCCGCCGCCACCAGTCACGGCCAGCGCCATGCGCGCACCTTGCCGACCTTCGGGCAGGTGTTTCCAGTATCCGATCAGCAGGAAGGATGACAGCGAGGTCAGCTCCCAGAACACCAGCAGCAGCAGGATGTTGTCCGATAGCACGATCCCCACCATCGCGCCCTGAAACAGCATCAGATAGCTGTAGAACTGCCCCATCGGATCGGTCTTTGCGAGGTAGAACCGTGCATAAAGGATGATGAGCAGCCCGATGCCCAGGATCAGCCCGGCGAACAGCAGCCCCAGACCGTCCAGCCGGAAATCGGCAGCCAGCCCCAGGGCCGGTACCCATGTAATGCGGGTTTCCACGACTCCGCCGCCCAGGATCGTGGGGGCGTGCAGCAGGATCCCAAGAAGCGCAAGCGCGGTAACCGATCCGGTCAGCAAGGCGCAGGCATTGCGCCCCGCGCGGATCATCAGACCGGGAAGAAGCGCGCCCAGAAAAGGCAGCGCAGCGATCAAGGCAAGGGACATTCCGGGGCTTTCTTGCAGGGGCCGTCTCGGGCGTCGGGTGTCTGGTCGTGCGAGACCCAGACTTAGGGTCATCCCCCGTCTTTGCCAAGAGCTTGTCCCCTGTCAATCATGTATGCCGTGGCATACCGATTTTCGCGGCCCGTTTGCGCTAACTTGCCCCGTCAACCCTCGGTAAGCATCGGGCCGGTTTCCAGCAGATAGCGCTGCGACAAGGGAATGGCCGCCGCGCCAAGCGCCCGCGCCCCCGCGCCGACCGTGCCTTCGCGGATCACCGGAGGTTCGATTCCTGCCAGATCCAGGCTGTGAAACACCGCGCGGGTGCGTTCAGTCAGGGCCGCGCGGATGGATTGGGGCATCCAGCCATCGATCAACACCGCGCCAGGTTCAACCAGTGCCGAGGCGGACAGGATGGCCGCTGCAAGCCCCTGCGCGGCATCTTCGATCCATGTTTCCAGAATGGCCGGGGGCAGCACCCATTCCTCGGGGTTCTCCCACAGGAAATCCGATGGCTGCCCGGCGCTTTCCAGCGCGCCCGCGAGGGTGGACAGCGATGCCACCGTCAGCAACCGCCGCATCCGCCCGTCCCGCCCCGGCACAGGCATGGGCCCGACGCCCGCCGCATTGCCATTGCGCCCCGTGAACAGTTGTCCGTTGATGACAAGCCCGCCGCCGATGAAAAAGCCGCAATAGAAATACAGGAAATCATTCGGCTTTTCACTGGTGCCGAAGACCAGTTCCGCGCCGCAGGCGGCGGTGGCATCGTTCTGGATGGTGACGGGCAAGCCGACCACTTCGGTCAGCTCGGCGGCAATGTCGCGGCTGCGCCAGGCATCCATGGCGGATTGCGGTGCCCCGATATACTGAACCCAGCTCCACAATTCGAAGGGCATCGCCACCCCCATGCCGCTGATCCGGTCTTGCGTGCCGGAGGGCATGCCCGCGCGGATTTCAGGCAGGGTTTCGGCCAGAAATCCCAGCACGGCATTAGGTGTGGGATAGCGATAGGTGCGCCGCTTCATGGCCCGCAACTGGCCGGTGAAATCCGCCAGGATCAGGTCGGCCGACCGCCGCCCGATTTTCAGGCCCAGGAAAAAGGCACCATCGGGGGCCAGGGACATTGGCACCGATGGCTGACCGATCCGCCCGCGCTGCGGTTCGCCGCGCATCAGCAGCCCGTCCTGTTCCAGCGCCCGCATGATGACCGAAACTGTCTGCGCCGACAGGCCGGTCATTCGCGCGATATCGGATTTCGCCAATGCGCCATATTGGCGCACGAGGCTGAGCACCAATCTTTCATTGTGCGCCCGCATGCCCGATTGGTTCGACCCCCGTGCCACCGGGGCGGCGGCGGTTGGTTCGGTCGGGCTGCGATCCGTCATGTCATCCGTGCTGCGCATGATCCTCCCCGATCGCTGCGTCTGGCAAAACTGGCCGCCTGGGCCGCGAACCCCCCTTAAGCGCTGTCAGCCAGCGCCACCACCCCCTTGCGCAGGATGACATTGGCAAACAGCGCCGTCTCGCCGGTGGCGACCACGGCATGTGCCGCCCGCACGCGCGGATACAGCTCTGCGCCGGGCAGGGCGGCAACGGCAACGCCTGCCTCTGCGCCCAGCCGGTCGATCAGGTGATGTACTGCCCCGCGCTGTGCAGGGTCGTTGTTCAGGCTGGCCCGCAGGATCGGGGCGGGAACATCGCGGTCCAGCGGCATCACCGCCAGAATGGCCCGCAACACCGCCTCGATCCCGTGGCCATCGGCGCGGATCAGCCGCCGCGCATCGGTCTGCGCGGGGTAATTTGCATCGACCAAGGCAATTTCGTCGCCATGGCCCATGGCGCGCAAAGTAAAGAGAAGATCGGGGCCGAGCAGGGGCGGAATGCCGATCAGCATGGGGTTGCCTTCCTTGGGGCGCCCTTGCCCGTAAAACGGGCGATGGCAGGATTCATTCAGGCCAGACTGCTGGGGGAAGGCGCGCCTGTCAATAATAAATCAGAGTGATTTATTTATGTTGACGCAGCCCGCAGAATCAGCTTTCTTCACGTCAATCGCAACGGGAGAGGCGTTGCGGTTGCGAAACATATCAGGGGCCAGAGGCCCGGTTTCCTTGGGAGGAACACATGAACCTGAAAGCGAAAGCCCTTGTGGGTGTGGCTGCTGCTGCGCTGTTCTCGGCGGCTCCGGCCATGGCCGACGGCGTTTCGGCCTGCCTGATCACCAAGACCGATACCAACCCCTTCTTCGTGAAGATGAAGGAAGGTGCCGAAGCCAAGGCCGCCGAACTGGGCGTGACCCTGAAATCCTATGCTGGCAAGATCGACGGCGACCATGAAAGCCAGGTCGCGGCCATCGAGGCCTGCATCGCTGACGGTGCCAAGGGGATCCTGATCACCGCGTCTGACACCAAGGCCATCGTGGATTCGGTCAAGGCAGCCCGCGACGCTGGTGTTCTGGTGATCGCGCTCGACACTCCGCTGGACCCGATCGATGCGGCGGATGCAACTTTCGCGACCGACAACTTCCAGGCAGGTCTGCTGATTGGTCAGTGGGCGAAAGCCACGCTGGGTGACGCCGCAGCCAATGCCAAGATCGCCATGCTCGATCTTGCCATCAGCCAGCCGTCGGTGGACGTGCTGCGCGACCAGGGCTTCCTGCAGGGCTTCGGCATTGATCTGGCCGACCCGAACAAATGGGGCGACGAAACCGATCCGCGTATCGTGGGCAACGAAGTTACCGCCGGCAACGAAGAGGGTGGTCTGAAGGCGATGGAAAGCCTGCTGGCCAAAGACCCGGAAATCAACGTGGTCTACACCATCAACGAGCCTTCGGCTGCCGGTGCCTATGAGGCGCTGAAAGCCATCGGTCGCGAAAAGGACGTGCTGATCGTGTCGGTGGACGGCGGCTGCCCTGGCGTTGCCAATGTGAAGGATGGCATCATCGGCGCAACCTCGCAGCAATACCCGCTGCAGATGGCGGCACTCGGCGTGGAAGCGATTGCCAAATTCGCGGCCGATGGCAGCAAGCCTGCCCCGACCGAAGGCAAGGCGTTCTTCGACACCGGCGTGGCGCTGATCACCGACAAGCCTGCCGCAGGCGTTGACTCGATCGACACCGCCAAGGGCACCGATCTGTGCTGGGGCTGATCGCCGCTTGATCGGACCCCGGTCCTGTTGAAAACTCACCCAAGGGCGGCCCGCGCATGCGGCGGGGGCCGCCCTTGTCACAAGCGGCCCAAAGAATACCAGCCGGTGCGGGCCGAAACAGGGGGAATGTGACCATGTCATCCGACACCAAGGCCGCAACCAGTTTCGAGGAAGGTCTGAAGGGCGCCTCTGAAAAGGTGGCGGAATTTCAGGAAGAAAAATCAGCGCTGAAACAGATCCAGCATTGGCTGCACAAGACACCTTCGGCGGTGCCGATGATCGTGCTGGCGGTGGCGCTGGTGATCTTTGGCCTGTTGTCCGACAATTTCTTCAAGGCCACCACGCTCTCCACCATCCTGCAACAGATCGCCATTGTGGGCATCATTGGATGCGCCCAGTCGATCGTGGTGCTGACAGCGGGGATTGACCTGTCTGTCGGTGCGATTGCGGTGTTTTCTTCGGTGCTCATGGGGCAGTTGACCTTCCGTTTCGGGATTCCGGCGCCGGTATCCATTGCGCTTGGGCTGATGCTGGGGACTGCAATGGGCTTTGTGAACGGCTGGCTGGTGGCACGGGTGAAACTGCCGCCCTTCATCGTGACGCTGGGCACCTGGCAGATCCTGCTGGCCTCGAACTTCATCTTTTCGGCCAACGAAACTATCCGGTCATCCGACATCGCCGCACAGGCGCCTGCGCTGCAATTCTGGGGTGGCTCGATCCAGCCGGGCGGGGTGAAAGTGCTGTACGCCGTGTTCCTGATGGTCGCGCTGGTCGCCATCATGTCTTATGTGCTGCGCCAAACTGCCTGGGGCCGCCATGTCTATGCCGTGGGCGATGACCCGGATGCGGCAGAACTGGCCGGGGTGCAGACCAGGAAAGTGCTGATTCAGGTCTATGCGCTGGCCGGTCTGTTCTGCGCCATCGCGGGCTGGGTGATGATTGGCCGCTTTGGCAGCGTGTCGCCCACCGCCTCGACCGGGCAGCTTGGTAATATTCAATCCATCACGGCTGTGGTGATCGGCGGGATCAGCCTGTTCGGCGGGCGCGGCTCCATCGTCGGCATGTTCTTCGGCGCGCTGATCGTGGGCGTGTTCGAGATGGGCTTGAAGATGGTCGGCACCGATCCGCAATGGACCTTCTTCCTGATTGGCATGCTCATCATCCTCGCTGTGGCGGTGGACCAGTGGATCAGAAAGGCTTCGGCATGACGCAAGAACCCATCCTCAAGGCCCGTGGTCTGGTGAAGCGTTACGGCAAGGTGACCGCGCTGAACCATTGCGACTTCGATCTGATGCCGGGCGAGATTCTGGCGGTGATTGGCGACAATGGCGCCGGGAAATCCAGCCTTATCAAGGCTTTGTCGGGCGCTGTTCAGCCTGATGAGGGCGAGATCACGCTGGAAGGCAAGCAAGTGCATTTCGGCAGCCCGCTGGATGCCCGCGCCCATGGTATCGAATGCGTCTATCAGACGCTGGCCATGTCGCCCGCGCTGTCGATTGCCGACAACATGTTCATGGGCCGCGAGCTGCGCAAGCCCGGCCTCATGGGCAGCCTGTTCCGCCAGCTGGATCGCCCGGCGATGGAGAAATTCGCCCGCGCCAAGCTGAATGAGCTGGGGCTGATGACGATCCAGAACATCAACCAGCCGGTGGAGACGCTTTCGGGCGGCCAGCGGCAGGGGGTTGCGGTGGCACGGGCGGCGGCCTTTGGCTCCAAGGTGGTGATCCTGGACGAGCCGACTGCCGCGCTTGGCGTCAAGGAAAGCCGCCGGGTGCTGGATCTGATCCGTGATGTGCGTTCGCGCGGCATTCCGATCATCCTCATCAGCCACAACATGCCGCATGTGTTTGAGGTGGCGGACCGTATCCACATCCACCGTCTGGGGCGCCGCCTGTGCGTCATCAAGCCGGGCGATTATTCGATGTCGGATGCGGTGGCCTTCATGACCGGGGCGAAGCTGCCCGAAGGCGTGAGCGAGCCGGCATGACACCGTATGCGCTGGCCGATCTGATCCGCCAGCGGGCAGCAGGGCAGGGGCGGTTCATCGCCGCCCTTGCAGGCCCGCCGGGGGCGGGCAAATCCACCCTCGCCGCCGAACTGGTCGCGGCCCTGGGGCCAGGTGCGCGGGTTGTGCCGATGGACGGGTTCCATCTGGACAATGCGGTGCTGGGGCCGCGTGGATTGCTGGCGCGCAAGGGCTGCCCGGAAAGCTTCGATGCCGAAGGCTTCGGGCACCTGATGCGCCGATTGCGCACAGGGGGCGCTGCGGCCATCCCTGTCTTTGACCGCCAGCTTGATCTGGCCCGCGCCGGGGGCGATGTGGTGCAGACCGGGGATCGTATCCTGATCGCCGAGGGCAATTACCTGCTGCTGGACGAAGCGCCGTGGTCGGACCTGGCCCCGCTGTTCGATCTGACGATTGCCATCGAGGTGCCAGAACCTGAACTCGAACGTCGGCTGATCCAGCGCTGGATTGACCATGACCATTCGCCCGAGGCGGCACAGGCCCGGGCGCTTGGCAATGATATTCCCAATGCGCGCCGGGTGATCCATGGCAGCAGGGTTGCGGATGTGGTGGTCCGGCAGGGGATGTAGCCCTTGCCCCCATGCCGGACAGGATCAGAATACCGAATGTGCAGCCGTTTCCAGCGCATGAAACAGCACCGCCGCCGATGAGCGCGGGCCGATCACGCTGACCAAGCTTTCATCCCGCAGGATCAGGTAACAGCCCAGATGGTCGATCACCGTGCGGGTTGCCAGGCCGGGCTGGCCCGCCCGCAAATCGACAGCGCACAGCCGTTCGAACAGATCGTGCAGATGGTGGCCCGCCACATCAAACCGCGCCCAGGCATCGGTCTGTTCGGTGATCGAGGCGGCATCGCCAAAGACCTGCAGAAGCAACGCCCGGATATCTTCATGGCTGGCAAAGGGGGCTTCGACCATCCAGCTCTCGGTGGCCAGCCAGAAGGCGCCGTAGGGGGATCCTCCCTGCCAGTGCCCCGGCGCAGGCAGCGGAATGCCTGCCGCTGCTGCTGCGCCCTGAACATCGGGCAGGCGCCCCATACGGGCCGTGACCGAGGCCAGCGCCACATCGGCAACTTCGGTCATCGTGACCGGGCCGATGGTCACCCGCTCCGGGTGGTCATGGCCAAGCGCGGTCAGCGGTTTCAGACGATGTTCAGCCATGCAGGCGCGCTCCTTCCGGATCGAAGAAATGCGGGCTTACGATCTCGACCTCGACTTCGGTGCCCGCCAGAAGATTGGCCGCGCGCAGGCGCTGCCCCTGCCGCGCTTCGCCACCTTTCAGGTAACCAAGCGCGATGGAATGGCCCAGATGCGGCGAATGGACGACCGATGTAAGCCAGCCCAGATCATTGGCCGCGACAGCCGCCGCGCCGGGTTCCAGAAAATGGCTGCCTGCCGTCAGGCCGCGCGCCGGATCGACCGGCCTGACCCCGACCAGACGGTAGCCGCCCGGATCGGTCAGGCCGTCCCGCTGGGCCAGTACCATGCCGATACTGTCCTTCTTCCGCGACACCATCTTGCCGAGCCCCATGTTCAGCGCGGTGGATTGCCCGTTCAACTCGTTCCCCGCGACATGGCCCTTTTCCACGCGCATGACGCCAAGCGCCTCGGTCCCGTAGACCACGGCATCAAATTCGGCCCCCTGCGCCACCAGTTCCCGGATCAGCGCATCGCCATAGCGGGTGGGCACGGCGATTTCATAGGCCAGCTCCCCCGAAAAGCTGATGCGGAAGATCCGTGCCCGCAGGCCGCCGCAGACGGTGACGTCCTTGCAGCCCATATAGGGCAGCGCCGCATCTGAAATGTCCTGATCGACGATCTTTTGCAGCAGATTCCGCGCATTGGGGCCAGCAATCGAGTATTGCGCCCAGGCCTCAGTGGTGGAAATCAGTTGCACATCCATGTCGGGATACAGGCATTGGCGCGCGAATTCCAGATTGCGGAACACCAGAACCGCATTGGCGGTGGTGGTGGTCATCACATATTCGTTCGGTCCCAGACGCGCCGTGGTGCCATCGTCATAGACAATCCCGTCTTCGCGCAGCATCAGCCCATAGCGGCATTTGCCCACCGCCAGCGTGCTGAAGGTATTGGCATAGACCTTGTCCAGAAACGCGCCCGCATCCGTGCCCTGGATGTCGATCTTGCCCAGCGTTGTCACATCGCAGATGCCAACCGACCGGCGCGTGGTCAGCACTTCGCGGTCCACGCTTTCGCGCCAATGGGTTTCGCCGGGTTTGGGCAACCACTGGCTGCGCAGCCAATATCCGACCTCGACAAAGACCGCCCCCTGTTCGCTGGCCCATTTATGGCTGGGGGTCAGACGGCGGGGTTTGAATTCCTGTCCGCGTGCGCGACCGCCTAACGCGCCCATGGCCACCGGCGTATAGGGGGGGCGGTAGATCGTGGTGCCGGTTTCGGGGATCGGCTTGCCAGTCAGTTCGGCCATGATGGCCAGACCCAGCACATTGCCCGTCTTGCCCTGATCGGTGGCCATGCCCAGCGTGGTGTAGCGCTTCAGGTGTTCGACCGAGACATAGTTTTCCTGATGCGCCAGCTTCACATCCTTGACCGTCACGTCATTCTGCGGATCGATCCAGGCCCGACCCGTGCCGCCGTGAACATACCATTTCGGGGTGATCGCGATCGGCGCATCCTCGGCCTCGGGCAGGGATCGTTTCGGGGCGGTAAAGCCCAGATCGACCAGGGCCTCTTCGGCACGGGCCGCGCCGCTTTCCAGCGCACCATGGGTGGACAACCGCCCCGCAGCCGCCCCGGCCGCTGCCAGACCCTGAGGCCCGTCACGCCCCGGCACAAAGGCCGCAATCGCCTCATTCCACACCGGGCGTGACCGGTGGTGCGAGGTGATGTTCACATTCGGGTTCCATCCCCCCGAAACCCCAAGCGCATCGCAACGGATGGTCTGGATGCCCTTCGGGCCGCGAATGGTGATGGATGTCAGGCCAAGCCGGCCTGACGTGTCGATCACCTCTTCGCCCTTGCGGCTGTCGATCACCCGGCAGGGGATGCCGCGCGCTTCCAGATCGGCGGCGGTGCGCAGGCCGTCGTCATTATTGGTGAAAACGGCGGCAGACCGGCCCACCGCCACGCCCCAGCGATTGGCATAGGCGCGCAGGGCACCCGCCAGCATGATGCCGGGGCGATCATTGTTTTCAAAAGCGATGGGCCGTTCGGTCGCGCCGCCCGCAAGGATCGCGCGTCGCGAATAGATGCGCCACAACACCTGGCGCGGTTTGCCGGGCAGGGGTTCGGGCAGGTGGTCGCTGACCCGTTCAACCGCAGCATAAATCCCATGATCCATCGCGCCCAGCACGGTGCAGCGCGGCATCAGCCGGACATTGGGCAGGCTGCGCAATTCGGCCACGGCCTTGTCGGCCCATTCGGCCCCGCTGCGCCCGCCGATGCCGAAGCTTTCGGCATTCAGCCGCCCGCCCATGCGAAAATCTTCATCCGCAAGGATAACCCGTGCCCCACCGCGGCCAGCGGTCAGCGCGGCCATCAATCCGGCAGGGCCCGCCCCGATCACCAGCAGATCGCAATGCACAAAGCCCTTGTCATAGCTGTCTGGGTCATCCTGCCGCGACAGGCTGCCCAGACCGGCGGCGCGGCGGATGATCGGCTCATACAGCTTTTCCCAAAAGGCGGCGGGCCACATGAAGGTCTTGTAATAAAACCCGGCGGCAAAGAAATTCGACAGCCGATCATTCACCGCCAGAGCGTCAAAGCGCAGGCTGGGCCAGCGGTTCTGGCTGTCGGCGGTCAGCCCGTCGAACAGTTCCACCACTGTGGCGCGTGTATTGGGCTCACGCCGCGCACCTGCACGCAGTTCCACCAGTGCATTGGGTTCTTCGGACCCGGCGCTGATCGGGCCGCGCGGGCGGTGATACTTGAAGCTGCGCCCCATCAGCCGCACGCCATTGGCCAGAAGGGCCGAGGCCAGCGTATCGCCCGGATGGCCTTCATACACCGTGCCATCGAACTGGAAACGCAGGCTGCGCGTGCGGTCGATCAGCCCACCCTTGATGCGGTTCGCGGTCATTTGCTGCGCCCCCGTGTCCGGGCGACATCGCGCGCCAGTTCCACCTTGGTGATTTCATGGGTCACGGTGTTGCGGGTCACCACCAGCCAACTGCGGTCGCCCTGTTCGTGATACCACAGTTCCCGGTGTTCGCCGGCCGGGTTGTCGCGCAGATAAAGATAGTCGTGAAAGGCATCCATCGCGCCGGGGGCCAGCCCGTCGGGACGATCAATCAGCGCGGCATCGCCCAGATAGACGAATTCCTGCGCATCGCGCGGGCCAAGGATCGGGTGGGGAATGATCATGGTTCGGCCCTCAATGCAGGTTCGGCTGGGCGCCCTGGCCCTTTTCGTCGATCATCAGCCCCTTGCGGAACCGGTCGAAGCGATAGGCGGCAGCGGTTTCATGGGGGCGGTCAGTGGCCAGAAGATGCGCAAAGCACCAGCCGCTGGCAGGGGTGGCCTTGAAGCCGCCATAACACCAGCCGCCATTGAAATAGAGCCCTTCGACGGCAGTCCGGTCGATGATCGGGCTGCCATCCATCGACATGTCCATGATGCCGCCCCAACTGCGCAGCAGCCGGGCGCGGCCGATCATCGGCATCAGGCTCATGCCGCCTTCAGCCACGTCTTCGACCACCGGCATGTTGCCGCGTTGGGCATAGGAATTGTAGCCGTCGATATCGCCGCCAAAGACCAGCCCGCCCTTGTCGGACTGGCTGACATAGAAATGCCCTGCGCCATAGGTCATGACCCCGTCGATCAGGGGTTTCAGCCCTTCGGAAACGAAGGCCTGCAGCACATGGCTTTCGATGGGCAGACGCAGGCCGACATGCGACATGACACGGGATGAATTGCCTGCCACAGCCACGCCGACCTTGCGTGCCCCGATGAAGCCGCGCGTCGTATCAACGCCCGTTACGCGGCCCTGTTCGGTACGGATGCCGGTCACTTCGCAATTCTGGATCAGATCGACCCCGCGCGCATCGGCGCCCCGCGCATAGCCCCAGGCAACCGCATCGTGACGCACCGTGCCCCCGCGGCGCTGCATCAGCGCGCCCTTGATCGGGAAGCGGGCATTGTCGAAGTTCAGGAAGGGATACATCGCCCGAACCTGATCGCGGTTCAGCAATTCGGCATCGGCGCCGTGCAGGATCATCGCATTGCCGCGCCGTGTATAGGCATCGCGTTGCGCATCGGTGTGATACAGGTTGATGATCCCGCGCTGGCTGACCATGGCGTTGAAGTTGAAGTCCTGCTCCAGCCCCTCCCACAGTTTCAGCGAAAATTCATAGAAGGGTTCGTTGCCCTCCAGCAGATAGTTCGAACGGATGATGGTGGTATTGCGCCCGACATTGCCGCCGCCGAGATAGCCCTTTTCCAGCACGGCAATCCGGCTGCCCTTGAATTCCTTGGCCAGATAATAGGCCGTCGCTAGACCATGGCCACCGCCGCCGATGATGATCGTATCGTAGGCTGCCTGCGGTTCAGGGTCGCGCCAGGCCGGTTTCCAGCCCTTGTGGCCGGTCAACGCCTCCTTGATCACCCGCAGCCCAGAATAGCGGCCCGATCCGAACATCTTTGTCTCCGTCTCCGTTCAGGCCGACTATCGCGCCGGGCGCGGGAAACACGCCTTTCATTCCCGACATCGACCCTTCCGGATCGGACATCGCCCGCACAAGCCCGGGGATCAGGCCCCGGATGCCAGCAAGGCTATGCCTGCAAAGACAATGCCGACGCCAAGTGCCTGTATCCGGCCAAGGGATTCCCCCAGAAAACGCCAGGCCAACAGGATGGTGACAATTCCGAAAATTGACGAGGTAACGGCGGCAAATTCCGGGTTGGGCCAACTGCCCGATGTCAGCACCGCGCCAAGGGCCACCACATCCAGCGCGCCCATCAGCGCCAAGGGCCGCCAATGCGGCAGCGCCGGGCGCAGGCTGGCACGCTGGACAGCCAGCACGGCAAGCACCAGCGTCAGAGCGACCAGCCGGGCAATCAGCGTGGCGGGCAATTCACCCCCGGCATGGGCCGCGATTTGCCCCAGATGAAAGGTCATCGCGAAACCGACAGCCGCCAGCACCGACCACTGGATCGCTGCAGCCTTGCCCTGACCGGTGGCGGAACTGCCGTGGTCCGCCTGCCGGGCCACCAGCGCAATGCCCCCCACCACCATCAGCACCGCCAGCCAGGCCAGCGCGCTGACCGTCTGGCCCGAGGTCAGCGCAAGCGCCATGCTGCCCAGCGGATAGGCCCCGCAGATCGGGGCTACCAGACCGACCGGGCCGATGGCGAAGGCGCGGTAAAGCCCATAGGATGCAAGGACATAGGCCGCCCCTGCACCTGCCGCCTGCGCCAGAACCTCGCCCTGCATGCCCCCCATCCCCTGCATCAGCGCCAAGGGCGCCAGCAGCACCGACCCGAAGGCCAGAACCCCGGCCAGCAGCGGGATCGGCGGGGCCTTTTGGCTGAGGTCGCGCACAAAGAAATCGTGCAGACCCCAGCACAGGGCGGCCAGCAGGCCAAGAAACAGCGAGGTCATGGAAAGCTCCGGGTTTCAGGGATTTGGCGGATTCAGCACTTGCGAGAATTATTCCTGTGGTTAAACATATTTTCCGTAACCGCAAGGGATTCCCGGTCGTTCCGGCTGGCAGGAGGTTTCCATGCTTGACACCTATCCGCAAGTGCGCCCCGGTCCGCCCCGGCCATCGCGCATCCTGACCCCGTCCAGCCTTGGCGCGCAAGCCGGGCTGGAACGGCACGAAGTGCCGGGGGCGGGGGCCTGGCTCATTCCGATTGCGACCGGTGACCGGGTCACGATCCGCAATGCCGAAGGCGGGCAGGTCTGCGAATTGGTGGCCGCCGATGCACGCGGGACGATTGATGCCGCTGTGATCGGGGCCGTGGCCAATGGCGATGCGCGCGGGCTGAAGGCTCTGCTGACGGGCGGCGGTTCGGGAATGGGCGGCTTGCGGCTGGGGCTGGAGCGGCGCGGGATCGATCTGGCAAAGGCCGGAGCCGTCACCCTGTTTGGCAGCGAAACCCCGGCAGGAACCGAGGAAAGCTTTACCGTTCAACGCGACGGGGTTCTGGTTGTGGCCGCCCCCGGTGTTGCGATGGTGCCCGACGCACAGGATACAGCCACCCCCCTGATCGTGACCGTGCAGCGATCCCGGCTGAAACGGGTGGCGGGGTTTGATCTGCCTGATCCCTTGGCCGATCCGGTGCTGGACCTGCGCGTCAGGTCGGCCACGGCCCAGGCCTATTTTGTGAAGGCGGGCGACTATATCCAGATTTTGGATGTCGATGGGCGGCAATGCACCGATTTTCAATGCTTTTCGGCCCGCAAGCTGGATCGTGGCATCGAACATGCGCTGGATGTGACCACGTCGCGCACGCTGATGGGCCATGCCTATTCGATGCCGGGGCTACATTCCAAATATTACGATCAGGATTGGCTGCCGCTGATCGAGGTGGTGCAGGATACCTGCGGCCGCCACGATGCCTTTGCCATGGCCTGCGCCAGCAAATATTACGACGATATCGGCTATCCGGGCCATGTGAATTGTTCCGACAACTTCAATGCGGCTCTGTCGGAGCATGGGGTGACGGCCCGGCCCGGCTGGATGGCGGTGAACCTGTTCTTCAACACGGCCATCGATGCCCATGGCGTGCTGATCAGCGATGAACCCTGGAGCCGCCCGGGCGATTATGTGCTGTTCCGCGCGTTGACCGACCTGATCTGCGTCTCATCCGCCTGCCCGGACGATACCTCGCCCGCAAATGGCTGGTATCTGAGCGATATCCATGTCCGCACCTATAGCGGGCAGGAAAAATTCAGCCGTGCCATCGCCTACCGACCCACCCCCGATGCGGAGCCGCGCATGACCAAGGAAACCGCCTTCCATTCCCGCACCGGGGAAAAGACCCGCAACATGGTGGAATACAAGGGCTATTGGCTCCCGCAGGTCTATAGTGCGAATGGTGCGATCGAGGAATACTGGGCCTGCCGCGAAAAGGCCGTGGTGCTGGACCTGTCACCCTTGCGCAAGTTCGAGGTCACCGGCCCGGATGCCGAGGCGCTGATGCAATGGACGCTGACCCGCGACGTAAAGAAGCTGAGCGTGGGGCAGGTGGTCTATTCGGCCATGTGCTACGACCATGGCGGCATGATCGATGACGGTACGCTGTTCCGGCTGGGGCGCGACCAGTTCCGTTGGATCGGTGGTGATGACTACGGCGGGGTCTGGCTGCGGGATCAGGCCGAAAAGCTGGGGCTGAAGGTCATGGTCCGGTCATCGACCGATCAGTTGCACAATCTGGCTGTGCAGGGGCCAAACAGCCGCGACATTCTGCGCCGCTTCATCTGGACCGCCCCGCATCAACCCGGAATCGATGAACTGGGTTGGTTCCGCTTTACCATCGCCCGGATCGGCGGGCCCGACGGCGCGCCGGTGGTGGTCTCGCGCACCGGATATACCGGCGAGCTGGGCTACGAGATTTTCTGCCACCCCAAGGATGGCGCGGCAGTTTATGATGCCGTCTGGCAGAACGGGGCCGATCTGGGCCTGCGCCCGATGGGCCTTGCCGCGCTGGACATGGTGCGGATCGAGGCCGGGCTGATCTTTGCGGGCTATGATTTCAGCGATCAGACCGACCCGTTCGAGGCCGGGATCGGCTTTACCGTGCCGCTGAAATCCAAGACCGACGATTTCATCGGCCGTGACGCACTGATCCGCCGCAAGGAAAACCCGATGCACAAGTTTGTCGGGCTGGACATCGACGCGGCGGTGGATGTGGGCCATGGCGATTGCCTGCATGTCGGTCGGGCACAGGTGGGCGTGGTCACCTCGTCGATGCGTTCGCCGCTGCTGGGCAAGAACATCGCGCTGGCGCGGGTGGATGTGGCGCATGCGGCCCTTGGCACGGCGCTGGAGGTGGGCAAGCTTGACGGGCAGCAAAAGCGCCTGCCCGCCATCATCGTGGGGTTGAGCCATTACGACCCGAAGAAAACGAGGCCGCAATCGTGACGCAAACCCCGCTGGAGGCCCTGGGCGGCGAGGCGGGGCTGACGCGACTGGTGAACCGCTTCTATGATCTGGTCGAAACCGATCCCAAGGGCGCCCGCATCATGGCGCTGCATTTTCAGGGCCATGGTCTTGCCCATGTGCGCGAGGAACAGGTGAACTTCCTGTCGGGCTTTCTGGGCGGGCGCGGGCATTATGCCGAAAAGCATGGCCATATGGACCTGCGTCTGCTGCACGATCATGTGCCGATCCGGGCCGAGGATGCCGAAGACTGGCTGGCCTTGATGGACCGGGCCTTGCTGGACTGCGGGCATCAGGGCGCCATCGTGGATCGCATCCGCACGGTCCTGCGCCGTGCCGCCATGGCGCTGGTCAATCGTCCGGCCCTGACGGGCTGAGGTGTTAGTGTCCGCGGAGTTGGTGTAAATTCATCGCCGTTGGCGGTGTGATCCTGGGCGGCCATCGAGGTGTAGGATCG